>PMCM01000144.1:859-11779 GCA_003154155.1 Ignavibacteriota bacterium
CCGCAGGAGACCCAGTGCGAGGAGCTCTGCGTGCTCGGCAAGAAGCTGACGCCGGTCGCAATCGGCAAGCTGGAACGGTTCGTCGCCGACTTCGAGATGCGGGAAAAGCTCTTCACCCCGCCCGCTCTCGCCCCACGGCGGGAGGAAAAAGTCGCCATCGTGGGCTCCGGCCCTGCCGGACTCACCTGCGCCTCCGAGCTGGCGCGCATGGGGTACCAGGTCACTGTGTTTGAAGCTCTCCATGCCGTCGGCGGCGTGCTTCGCTACGGCATCCCGGAATTCCGATTGCCGAAGGAGATCCTGGACATCGAGACCGAGCGGATCAAGGCGCTCGGGGTGGAGATTTACACGAACTTCGTGATCGGCCGCACTGCGACAATTGACGAACTGTTCGATGAGTGGGGATTCAAGGCGATCTTCCTCGCCACCGGGGCAGGAACCCCTACGTTCCTGGGCATCCCCGGCGAAAACCTGAGCGGCGTCTATTCCGCAAACGAGTTTCTGACCCGTGTTAACCTCATGGGCGCCTTCCGGTTCCCCGACTTCGACACGCCCATCCGCATCGGTGAAAGCGTCGCGGTGATCGGCGGCGGCAATACGGCGATGGATGCCGTACGCACCTCAAAACGGCTCGGCGCCAAACACTCCTACCTGATCTATCGCAGGTCGCGCTCCGAGATGCCGGCCCGGCAGGAAGAGGTCCACCACGCCGAGCAGGAAGGGATTGAGTTTCTCCTGCTCACCAACCCGACGCGTATCCTCGCCGACGACAACAGCTGGGTGCGCGGGATCGAATGCCAGAGAATGGAGCTGGGTGAGCCGGATGAATCAGGCCGGAGACGGCCCGTGGCCGTGAAGGGGTCGGAGTTCGTGGTGGAGGTTCAGACGATCGTCGAAGCCATCGGACAAAAACCCAATCCGATCATTCAGGCGACGACACCGGGATTGACCACCAGCAAGCGGGGTACGGTGGTCATCAACGACCAGCAGGCGACCAGCCGTGCGGGCATCTTTGCGGGCGGCGATCTCTCCCGCGGCGGGGCCACCGTGATTCTTGCGATGCGCGACGGCAAGCAGGCCTCGGCAGCGATCCACGCCTACCTGCAGAACGGCACCGCACACACCTGAATCAGTTCGATGCGCCCGGCGACGGGCGCGCGCCGTAGACGTAGACCCAGTTGATGATCGGATCCACTTCGTGCCGCTTCTGGATCCTGTCGATCATGGTCTGCGTCAGGCGCGACTCGGCGGGCAAGAGCTTGATGCCGCTCGAGGTCTGGAGNNCGGCCGGCCCGGAGAAACCCGGGAAGACCTTCCATGCTGCCGCGCCCTTCCGCACGTTCCTCCATCACCGCATTGCTGATCCGCAGTATCCGCGACGGCAGGGGGATTTCATCGCGCATGTGATGATCGGGCAGACCCGTTCCGTCGTAGTTCTCCATCTGATGCCGGATGACCCGTCCAACGCTGCTGAGCTGGGGCACGTTCCCCACAATCATTTGCCCGAACAGCGGGAACTGCGACATCGTCGCACGGTCGTCCGGCGTCCAGGTGTCGCGGGACTTCCCGAGCACATCGTCGGCCATGATCACTTTGCCGATTTCATGGAGCCGCGCGGCCAGGTCGAGCGTGCGCCGCGCTTCGGGGGAAAGCTCCAGCCGTTCGCCCATCCAGCGGGCGAATGCGGTGGTGGCTTCCGACCGTGCGGCGGCACGGGGCACGCGCAGGCTGATGAGGTTCACCATCAGTGCGGTGACCGCGTCCAACGTCGAGACGAGCTCGGTGTTGAGCCGGCCGAGCTCTTCACGGTCCTTCTTCAGCTCATCCTGCATACCCTTGATGCGCAGAAGGGCGCGGACCTTGGAAAGCAGTTCCGGCGGGTTGAACGGCTTGGTCAGGTACTCATCGGCGCCCGCTTCGAAACCGCGGAGCTTCTGTTCCGTGAGGGACGCGCCGGTGAGCATCATGATGACCGAATCGCGCACCAGGGGATTCTGACGGCACCAGAGACAGAGGTCGAGCCCGCTCTCGCCGGCGAGATTCACGTCGATGATGATCAGTGACGGCGTGTGCAGTTCGGCAAGACGCTGGGCCTCATCGACCCTCGTCGCCGTCACCACACGGTACGCCTGTTCCCGTTCCAGCATCTCCCCCAGCAGCTGCAGCGCGTGCGTCTCATCATCCACTAACAGGATCGTGGGCCAGATATTCATCGGTTATGACCCTCCGCAAACTTCACCACAATGCTGATCCTCCTGTTCGTCACGTCCAGCGGGTCTTTCGGATTCTTCAGGCGCGAATCGGCGTAGCCGCGCACCTCATCGACCCGTTTGCTGTCCACCCCATGTGTCACAAGCAACCGGCGCGCGCTGTTCGCGCGGTCTGCGCTCAGTTCGAAGTTGGTGTACCCGTCGGCGCGCGAATAGGGGCGCGCATCGGTGTGCCCTTCCAGAATCACATGGTTCGGCAGCTTGCCCAGTTCATGGGCGATGATATTGAGCACCTTCTGGGCCTCTGGTTTCATCGTGGCGGTGCCGACGTCGAAGAAGAACGACTCCGATTTGTCAAGCAGCTCGATGCGGAGCCCCTCGCGGACAATCTCCATCTTGACCTGGTTCGCCAATTGCTCCAACCCCTTGGTATCGGCGAGACTCTTGATGATCTCCTGGGCCATCGTCTGGAGATGCAAGGAATCCTGCTGACGCCGGAGCTGGTCGTCCATGATACGCTCGCCCGACACCGCCTTGTTGTACTCGAAGGCCCCGCCCCCTTTGGTGTTCTCAAAGAAGGCGCCCGGATCCTTGAAGTATTGCGCGATGTACTCTTTGACCTGCTTGCTTTGTCCCACGATCCAGAGGACGATGAAGAGGGCCATCATGGCNNGCGCCGCCGTGCGCCCCGGCATGACCGCCCTTCTTCTTGACGATCCGGATGGGATTTTCTTGCTCTTGGGTATTCATGCGTCAGCCGTCCGGATTATTAAGGCGCCTTTGTGCCGCGTACCGCCGTTTCCACTTCCGCAAACGTGGGCCGCACGTTGCTGTAGATGACACGCCGCGCAAATTCTACCACGATAATCGGTGCATTCCCCTTGGCGTATGCGACGATCCCGGCCTTCATGCACTCATAGTAGCGCGCCTCCGATGCCTGCAGCAGCTCGATATGCGTCGAAAGCGGCTGGACAAACCCGTACGAGAGCAGGATTCCCAAAAACGTGCCGACCAGGGCCGTCGCCACCTTCTCCCCGATCTCCTCGGGGGGACCGGAAATGGCCTGCATCGTGATCACAATCCCGAGCACGGCTGCCACGATACCGAGGCCGGGCAGGGCGTCGCCCAGTTTCTGGACCAGCATGGGCGCGCTTCCCCCTTCGCTGTGATGGGAATCGATGTCGGCGTCCAGCATCGCCTCCACGTCGTACGGCGGTACACCGCCGCCCAGCAGGAGCTTCATCGTGTCGCAGAAGAAATCCAGCGCGTGATGCTGCTTGAGCAGGAATTCGTTCTTCGCGAAGATCGCACTCTTCTCCGGCTCCATCACATGGGGTTCCACCGCAATCAGCCCGTCGCGTTTCGCGGCGTTGAACAGCTCAAACATCGTCTTGAGCAGATTGAGGTACTGTTCCTTGGTGAACGGGTCCCCCTTCAGCACACCCATCACCGAGCCGATGATCTTCTTGAGCACGGCAAACGGCGACATCACGAGGAGCGAGCCGATCGCCGCACCACCGATGATCATGAACTCGGTGGGCTGAATAAGGACCTTGATCGGACCGCCTTCGATCATGAAGCCGCCGATCACACCTATGATAACGATTGCTGCGCCAATAATGACGAACATGGAAGTTAGACCCTGGAAAAGTGGCTGATCTCTGTCTCGTATCGTTTCATGGTGGTGTCAACCCTGGCGCAGCCTTGACGGCTTCTACGCCGGCAGGCGCGGCCGGACGGGTGTCAATGCGGACGATCCGGATGCCCGACGGCGCTTCAATGCCGATCTTCACCTGGCCGCCGCGGATGGCGATGACTTTCACGGTGATGTCCTCACCGATTTTGATGGCCTCAGTCGCTTTACGCGCAAGAACAAGCATTGGTCACTCCGCGGTCTCATGTGAATGGTGCAGCGTCACCGGAAATCGCTCCGGCAGTGAAGTATCATCCAGCGTGACCTGCTCGCCTGTCCGGTCTACCGTGTCGATGAGAATCGGATGCCGGAGATCGAGCCACCAGGCCACTGCGCCGCCGCCCGGCGCGGCCACCACAAAGGTCGTGGTGCGCGACGAAACATCGGGGGCCGGGGAAGTGTCGTTGAGCACGAGCGCGGGATCCAACACGCTTACCGCACGGTCGGGCTGCTCCACGCTCACCAGCCACTGAAACGGATCATGCGCCGGATCGTTAATGACCACAAAATGGCCACGGCCCGGCGCGGACAGGAGTCCGGATGCAAACAGCACCATCTGCTCTTCCGTGAACGCGAGAGTGCCAAATTGTGGAGTGGTCAACTTCATGTGCCGCTCCTTTCTGAGCCGCCCTGACCGGCCGCCGCAGCCGCTGATCGTTCGGCCGCCTTGCGGAGGCCGTTGGCGACAATCACAATATCCACGCGCCGGTTCCGGGATCGATTCTCGGCATTATCGTTGGGCGCAAGAGGTTGAAACTCCGAATAACCGACCACGGAGACCCGTTCCTGCAGGAGACCGTGACGCTCGATGAGGTAGTAGGCGACGGTCAAGGCACGCGCCACCGACAGATGCCAGTTGGAGGGGAACTGGACCGTGTTGATCGGTACGTTGTCCGTGTGCCCCTCCACCCGCAAATCGTTGGTCAGCGTGCGCAGGACCAGCGCAAGAGTATCCAGAGTGACGAGCGAGGTCTGCTTCAGGTCCGCGCTTCCCGATGGAAACAACAGCTCCTCCATGATATGCACGGTGACACCCCGTTCGTTCTCGGTGATGGTCACCGGCAGCGGGCGCTCGTCGAGCCGCAGCGCGGCACGAATATCGTCGGAGATCTTCTGCCGCTCGGCCTGAAGCGCGTTCGACGGATTCTCCAGAAGCGTCGGATTCCCCGTCAGAATGCCGCGCGGAGCGCCGAAGACGCCGTTCAGCGCGGAGACCACTTCGGAGTATTTCCCCGAATCGATTTTGGACATCGCATACAGGATCACAAACAGCCCGAGCAGCAGGGTGATCAGATCGGCATAGGTGAGCAGCCAACGATCGGCATTCTCCTGCTCGGTATGTTTGCGCATCGGTTTCATTTCGTATCCGGCGCCTGCTGCGCTTCCGGCAGCATGCTGTACAGCTTGGCCTTGATCACCGAGGGAATTTCCCCGGCCTGAATCGAAAGGATGCCTTCGACGATCATATCCATGAAGAGATACTCCTCGTTATGGATGTGACGCAGCTTGTCGGCGATAGGCAGCCACACAAGGTTCGCCATGAACACACCCCACAACGTGGCCACGAAAGCCCCGCCGATATGGCGGATCAGCACGTCCGGATCGCTGCCCGCCGCCGCCAGCGTGGCGATCAGGCCCATGACCGTGCCGATGATCCCCATCGTGGGCGAATAGCCGCCCATCCGCTGGAAGAGCATCGCCCCCTGCGCGTGCCGCTCGGAAACGTACTGCACTTCCGTCTCCGCGAGCGTGCGCAACACTTCGGGCTCCGTGCCGTCGATGGCGAACCGGAGGATCTTGCGCATGAACGCGTTCGCGACACTGTCCAGCTCCTTCTCCAGCGCCAGCAGGCCGTCGCGCCGCGCAATGGTCGAGAACCGCACAATGGTCTGGATCTCGTTCTCCACGGCAAAGACCGGCGGCGCAATCGCAACCCGCAACAACTCCCCGATCCGGAGAAACGATGTGACGGATGTCCCGATCATCGTCGCGGCAAACGTGCCGACGAACACAATCAGGATGGCCGGCCCGAGCAAGATGCCTGCCAGATTGCCTCCCTCCCAGAGGAACGACCCGAATATCCCGATCATCCCCAGGACGAGTCCGGCAACAGTCGTAATGTCGACGTTTCTGCGCATGCTAGGTCAAGTAGTCCAAAAGCGATTTGGGAATGATCTTTGCCGCCGCACTCAGGGCGGCGCTGTACATGACCTGTTCCTGTTGCAGTTTCATCCCGACCTCCGTCAGATCGACGTCCTGCTTCGCCGAACGGAGATCGAGCAGGTGCTGCTGCTGCGAGGTCAGGTAGTCGTCCGATGTCGTCAGGTTGTTGGCCAGTGTCCCTGCGAGCGCCTGCTGACGCATCACCACATCCTGCATCATGGAGACCATGGCCACATCATCGGCGCTCGGCATCTTGCCGGCAGCCAGGGTGTCGCGCATTTCCGCGAGCTTGTCGAACACCGATACCCCTGTGTAACTTCCGGCNNCCGTCGCGGGAGCCGTCGCATTCGGCGTGAGGACGAGCGGACTGCCGCGCACGATGCTCGCCAGGGAACCGGTATTCGAATCGAACACCAGGGTCGCCGTACCGCCGCTGAGTGTCGCATCGGTCGCCCCCGAGGGCATCGACGCCGACAGCTGCCAGGTGTTTGTGCCTGTCTTGAGCATCGACATCTGGACATCGTGCGATACGCCGCCTGCATCGGTCAGCGACACCGTGGTGGTCACCGTCGTGTTGACGGCCGCCGCACGGTTCAGCACCCCCGTAAACGCCACCTGCCCGGTTGACGTGAATGCCGCGGCCCCCGAGATGTTGACGGGGGAGGATACACCGTCACCCACCTGATACTTGATGGTATCGGAGTTGCCGTTGTAGGTCACTTGCTCGGGAGTGCCCCCCTTCACGAACGGCGGCACTGTGGTGTTGGTGCCTCCAAAAATGTACTTCCGGTCGAACTGCGTGTTCGCCATGTCCATCGACATGTTCAAATACTGGTCCATCTGGTCGGACAGCTTGGTCAGCAGCGCCGGATCCGAGTTGGAGGCGCCGGCAAGCAACCCCTTGACGTTCTGCAGCACGTCCGACACCTTGCCGAGCGAGTCGGAGGCCATCTTGAGCGTGCTCTGGCCGTCGGTCACGTTGGTCTTGTACGAGGCGATACGCGAGAGATCGCCATTCAGCCGGAGAAGGGTATTTGCGGCGATCGGATCATCCGACACCTTTTGAATCTTCTTCTCCGTCGACAGCTGTGTGTTCAACTGGTCGATGCGTTGGCGGCTCTTCGTCAGCCCCGCCAGAAAATCGGCTACGATGGAATTATCGGTGATGCGCATGGTTACACCATTTGAATGATGGTATCGTACATTTCGCTGACGGTATTCACGATTTTCGCCGCCGCTTCGAACGACTTCTGAAACTCGATCAGGTTCGTCATTTCCTCGTCCAGCGACACACCCGCCACGCTATCTTGCTGCGCCGTCAGCTGGGAAATGACCGATTGCTGTGATTGCTGGAGCGTGTCCGCGCTGTTGACTGCCGATCCCACATTGGTCACCATCCGGTTGTAGTATTCCGTGATGGAAAGGCCGTCCAGCATCGTCGCCCCCGCGCCGGACACCAGCGAACGCTTGTCCTGCAGCCCCGCAATGGCGAGCGCGACGGAATTGTCACCCGACGCCGTTGCGGAGGACGAGGCGGCGATATTGGCGAGGTTCGGATTGCTGCCCGGGGCGGATGCGGGATCGGTCAGATCGATGTTGATGGATGCAGCGTCCGTCCCCATGAAGAAGTTGATGCCGCTCTGCGGCGGCTGCTGCTCACCGTATCCGGCACTATGCAGCGCATTGACGGCGCTGATAATTCCGCCCGCCAGAGTATTCAGACGGCCCAGCGTGTCGGGAATCACGGTGTTGTACGACTTGAGAATGCTCCCCGCTTCCCCGCCGGTCAGATTGACGGTCGATCCCCCCAGCTCGGTGGTGACACGCAACTGGTCGAAGGTCGACCCGGAGACGGTGGCGGTCGACCCGGTGGCAATTTTCAGTACGAGCGCCGACCCGGTGCCGGCGATCATGGTGCCGCCGAGCGAGACGAGCGAGGTGCCGTTGGGCCCTTCGGAAACGGTAATATTGGCCAGCTTGGAGAGCTCGTCGATCTTTGTGCCGAGCATGTCTTTCATGTCGCTCGGGTTTTCCCCGGCGCCGGAATTCGCGGTGATGGTGACGTTGAGATCGCTGATTTCCTGGGAAAGCGTGTTGATCCTGTCGATTTTCGTGGAAAAATCATCGCGCAACGAATTGCGGAAAGAATTCGTGTCGTTGTAGAGCCGGTGAAATGAATCCGACACGTTCTGGCCCTGGAGCATCAGTGCGTTGCGGGTAACGGAGTCTTCGGGATGCGTCGAGAGGTCCTGCCACGCGGAGAAGAATTTGTTCAGCGTGCCGCTCAACGCCGAATCCGACGGCTCATTGAATGTCGCTTCGACCTGGCTGAGGATCTGGTAGTCGGAGGTTGACGATCCCAGCGAATTGTTGGACGACCGGATCTGCTGATCGATGAAGCTGTTGCGCAGCCGCGTTACGCCCTCCACCGTCACGCCGGTTCCCAAGAGGCCGTTGTACGTCTGCGACGGGGGCGTGGCCACCAAGTCGGCCCGTTGCCGGGAATACCCGGCCGTGCCCGCGTTGGCGATGTTGTGCCCCGTGACGGCGATGCCGAATTGCTGTGTGATCAGCGCCCGTCGTGCCGTTTCCAGCAGTTGTGAAATGCCGCTCATGGCCGTTCTCCTCTCGCTACATGCGATGGTCAACCAACTGACGCGTGTGATCGTCCGTCACCAGACGGAGCGTTTCCTGCACGAAGCGCAGCGAACGCTGGAGCAAAATTCTGTTCTGCTCGTTCATATGGATAATCCGTTCCGACACCGTCCGCAGGCGAGCCGAAATCGTGGAGATGCGCAGGGCGTCTCCCGGCTGCAGGTGCCGGATGAGTTCCGCAACCGTCACCCCGGTTCCCTGGCCGTCGCCCACCGGACGTCCGGCGATTTCCGAGCTCAGCCGCAGGCGCCGTTCCTCGAGTTGCTGGAAGGGCCGGATCATTTCTTCTTCCCGGATCACGATCGATGTCAGTTGGACGCCATGCAGCCCGACGATCGTCCGCTGCTTCTGCGTCATTACCCGCAGCAGCGATTCGCCGATTTCGATTTCGGATTGCATGACGTGTTCGAGTTCTTCAATCCTGGTCTCCATGACCTGACTCCTCCTGTTCGAAAAACCGCATGTAATTCATGACTTTCTCGACGTAGGCCTGGGTCTCTTTGAACGGAGGAATGCCGCCGTGCTTGAGTACCGCGCCGGGTCCTGCATTGTACGACGCTACTGCCTTGGCCTTGTCACCGCCAAACTGATCCATCAACTTGCTGAGGTACTTCGCCCCCCCGAGCACGTTTTCCCGGGGATCCCACACGTTGCGGACACCCATCGCCGTCGCCGTGGAATCAATCAACTGCATCAATCCCTTGGCGTTCTTTGACGATCGTGCCTGCGTATTGCCGCCCGATTCGGTGGCGATAATCGCTTTCAACAGATTCCCGTCGACGCCGTGTGTCGCCGAGGCTTCCTGGATCAACGGGGCGACCACGTCGAGCCGGCGGCGCAGCGAATCCGGCACCGCGGCAGTCGTATCGGCCGCCGCCGGTGTGACCGCCGTCGTGTCGCGTGGTCCCAGGAGTGGTGCGGGTGTGCCGCCGGGGGACGCCGCGACAGGCTGCGCCGGCCGGACAATCGCCGGCTTCTCCTGGTCCCTCTTCACCGGTTGCACCGGTGCGGCAGCGTGCCGGGCGGGAATGCGGCTGTGAGGAAGCGATTCACCCGTCATCTTGCGGTACAGCGTTTCCGCCAGACCCAGAGAACTGTTCTGTGACACATGCTGTGCCATCTCGCCGTCAAACACCCCTTCCAGCACGTCGCCGCCGTAGCTGTCGCCGAACATCTCCTTGGTGCTCATGCTCGAACGCATGCTCTTCAGCATGTACCCGACAAGCAGCGATTCGAAGTCCTTTGTTGCCCGCTGCAGCTTCTGGCGCGCCTTGTCGTCCAACGGTGTGTGGGCCTGCGCGGCGGCAGTGCCCGATGTCGTGCCTACGCCATCCATCAGATGATGACCAGTTCAGCATTTAATGCACCAGCCCGCTTGAGGGCCTGGAATATGGCGATGATGTCCCGCGGCGTCACCTTCAGGGCGTTCAGCGTCCGGGCGACATCCTGCACCGTCGCCGACCCGTTGAACGCCTGCACCGTCGAGGTATCCTGCCCCGCGGAGATGGCGGTCAACTGCGTTGTCACGGTTGTGCCCTGCGAGAACGGCGACGGCTGTGACACCATGGGCATCGATTCGATCTCGATATTCAATCCGCCATGGGAGATTGCCACCGCCATGATGCTGACCGATCCGCCCACCACGATGGTGCCTGTGCGTTCGTTGATGACGACCTTCGCGACCACGTCCGGCGCCACGTCAAGACCTTCGATGGAGGAGATGAAATCCACCAGCCGGCCCTCCGTGCGGATCTGTTGCGGGACGAGGACGGTGATGCTTGCGCCGTCTTCGGCGCGGGCGGCCCGGGTGCCGAGTTTCGTGTTCACCGCGTCGGCGACCCGGCTGGCGGTGGTGAAGTCGGGATCCATCAGCACGACCGTGATGGTGGAGTCCCGCGTAATCGTTGTGATCGGCGTTTTTTCGATGACCGCGCCGGCCGGAATGCGTCCGGCCGCGGTATGGTTCCTGCGGATCTCATTGCCGTTGGCGCGCACGCTCATGCCGCCCACCGAGAGCGGTCCCTGGGCCATCGCGTACACGACGCCGTCGATCCCGGAAAGGGGCGTCAGCAGCAAAGTGCCCCCCTGCAGGCTTGTCGCGTCGCCCATGGACGACACGATGACGTCCACGTCGCTCCCTTCTTTCGCGAATCCCGGCACCGCGGCGGTGACCATCACCGCGGCGACGTTGCGGAGGCG
>PMCM01000141.1 GCA_003154155.1 Ignavibacteriota bacterium
TACTGCACGGCGGCCGACAGGGACAACGATGTTCTCACATACGCCTGGAGTTGCTCCCGGGGGGTAATCGCAGGCAGCGGCCCGGTGGTGTCGTGGACGGCGCCGGATTCCGCGGGTCTCTGCAGTGTCTCATGCACGGTCGACGACGGACATGGCGGAAGGGCGGCTGCTGTCGACACGCTCCAGGACGTTGTTGCGCTCCCGCATCCTCCCGTCATCCAAAAGATACTTGCCGTCCCCCGGAAGGTGGATCTTGGCGCGTTTTCCTCTGTTTCGTGCTTCGCAAGCAACCCCGACTCCGGCATCCTCACATACACGTGGAATGCATCCGCGGGATCCTTCACCGGAAACGGCTCCGCCGTCACCTGGCATGCCCCCTCGGTGGCCGGCAATGACACCGTTCGGTGCACCGTAGAGGACGGGAAGGGAGGGCATGCCACAGACAGCCTCGCCCTCGAGGTCAGAGATCTTTCCGTTTTGCAGACGGGCAACCTCGTCGCGTTCCTTCCTTTTAACGGGAATGCTCTTGACGCCACCGGGCACGGCCACGATGGGACGGTCAACGGGGCAATTTTGACGACCGATCGTTTCGGGCACCCGGCAAGTGCCTACGCCTTCGACGGTACAACGAGCTCCATCGTGGTACCAAACGATACGGGGCTCAACGTGCAGAAAGCCATCACGATCAACCTCTGGGTGAAGCCGTCTGCATTCTACGCGGGGCGCGAGCAGTACATTGTCTCTCACGGCAATTGGCAAAACCGGTGGAAGCTCTCGGTCACCCCGGGGACCAATACGCTCCGGTGGACCCTGAAGAATTCATCGGGTCAGACAAAGGACCTCGACTCTGCGTCCCCACTGGTGCGGGACAGCCTGATGAATATCACCGTCCTGTACAGCGGAACGGATATGGAGGTCTATGTCAACGGAACGCTGGATTCGTTCGCACCGTTTTCGGGTCTCATCAACACGACCACCTATGCGCTCACCATGGGGCAGGATCTTCCGTCGGACAACCAATACGACTTTAGCGGCGTCCTTGATGACGTCCGCATATATGACTACGGATTGGCGCTTGGGCAAATCTCGGCACTGTACGATATCAATACCGGTGTGAATCCCATCGCGGGCGCTGCGTTGCCTTCAATGGTCGGGCTCTGCCAGAATTATCCCAACCCCTTCAACCCGACCACAACAATTCAATACACCATTGCCAAGAGGCAATTGACAATCGTCAGGGTGTACGATGTCTTGGGGAGAAATGTGGCGACGCTCGTGAACGAGATCAAGGAGCCTGGGACGTACACCGCGGAGTTTGACGGCAGGAATCTCTCCAGTGGCGTTTACCTCTGCCGGCTTGAGTCCGAAAAAGGGGGCTTCGCGGAGAAGATGATCCTCATGAAGTAGTACCGTTCCGCGGACGGAGAGCCGCATTCTCGTAGTGCGAATGTCTATGATCGCTTACCCACGTACCGCATAATCTCGTCTGCGGGAATCATTGCGGCGCTCACGACGCTGTCGGCTCCAGCGTACGGGAGATAGAGGTCATGCTTGTAGAAATAGCATCCGCAAGCAAAGACCACGTTGTTGACTCCGAGTTCTGCGTCCCCCTGCGTCTCGGCCTGCGTTTCGGGGCGCAGCAGCGGCTCGTCTCTCCTGACAATGAACCCCTGTGCCCGGGGATCGCCAATCGCGATGGCGAGTTCATATACGCGCGACCCGTCGGCCTTCCTGTTTCCGTTGTGATAGATGATGAGGTAGCGGCCGTCCGGGAGGAGCAGCGGCGGAGGGCCTCCGCCGGTCCACGTGTCTTCATAACCCGGATCGCGCAGCGGCTTCATCAACAGGCCGCGCGTTTTCCAGGGGCCGAGAACGTCGTTGCTTTCCGCCCAGTGTATCGCCATCCGGTCACGCCCCTCCATAGGACGGTGGAACATGATGTGCTTCCCGTCGATCTTCCCGGGGAGCAGCATGGCGTTCTTGTTGTTCATCCCATTGAAATCCCCCTTCAACAATCCATGCTTCTCCCATCGAAAGAAATCCGTCGTACTGGCCAGTGCTATCCGGACGCTGTTGTTGGGCTTGCCCGAGTGATATGCCGTGTAGAACGCGTAGAACCTGTCTCCTACCTGGGTGATCCGCGCGTCCTCGACGCCAAGGTCTTCGTATGGCCGGTCGGGGAGTATGACGGGGCTGCCGTACCTTGCCAATAGCTCGAGTCTGGGACTCAGAACCGCAAGCCCCATTGATGATCGGGCATGGTCATACTCAGCGCGCCGGGCACCCTGTGCCCGGTAGAGCAGAAAACAGAGCCCCTCCTGCGTCAGGAGGAGCTCCCTTGTTGGTTCATCGAACGGCAGGGACCGGATGATGGCCTGAAGCATCGGCCGGTCGCTGACGAATGCACATGCGGGATTGAATGTGACCCGATTCTCCCAGGGATGATCCTCGATCCGTTGTAATATCGGGTTCCCGTCGTGTAGCCGCTGGACGCGAGGCGCAGAAGCCATAGGACAACCCCTTTTTGCCGTACATATTAAGCGAAATCACTGAAAGAAACAAACGGTCCGGATTCCTTTCCGGGCTTCTGCATTCTGTGCCGCAACAGCGAACAACCGTTGGGGATGCGCCTGTGTGCCTTCCGCATGAAGCGCTTTTCACACAGCGTGTTTCCCCACGACACGTGGCGGTAGGGGAGTGCGACATCCGGCCCGGGGGGAATTTGCCTAGGCTCTCCAGGTGATGAAGATCCCTCGGCAGGCCAGGAGTCGGATGCAACATTGCTGTTCGGCGTGAATCGAAATGTGCAGACGAGTGCAACGGGGAGCGCGCTGCTTCGGAGAAACGCTACGATTGCAGCGACCAACGCGGAAACGAGACCGGCACGATGGTGTGGGGCTTCGTTCAGACAGATCTCTTCCCACAGGCGGCAAAAACCTGTGGGAAGAGTGAAATACCAGTGACTAATGTTACGACCTCAGGAACGTTGCACAATACGATGTGGCCGGCTCGTCAGATCGCCAACTTGTAGCCTGCCCGGAATCCAATGCTCGACTTCCTGGAGATATCGAAATAGCGGACGGAAACGTCCACTGCTCCTTTGGGACCTGCCGGAATCTCGATACCAACAGACGGAGCAATCGTGAAATCCGTCTTTGATTCTGTAATGGAGATATAGTGCCCTGAACCGGACACCGACCCGGCCATTAGGCCAAGTTCCAGATGTCCATAGATGCGGAAAGAATTCTGCGGGATCCAGCTGGGGTACCACTTGATGCCCACGAGGATCGGCACGCCACTGTACGTGGCAGTGACTCCTGATGGCAGATTCGTCCCGCTCCATGTCAGATATCCCAGTTTGCCGGTCACGGAAAACTTCGGATTGAGGATGTAGTCAAATTCTGCAGTGGCGCCGAATCCGGTACCCCACGAATCGGCAAACGAGCCGACCGGAAGCATAAGGTCGACCCCCGCGCCAACGGACATCTTATCCTGCGCAGAGGCACTCATCGCAACAAGCGATACAAGCGCTAGTAATGTGGCACAAACGAGTATGTTTTTCACGTTTCGACTCCTTGGATGGTGTGTGGGTAGTGGATTGGTAGTCTCCCCCAGGCCATTATGCAAGAGTGTCGACCCTGGGGTTTCATCGTGTATGCATCACATCACTTCTTCTCTCACAAGTTTGCGTATAATTTCTCCCTGGAATGTGCTGCTTGCCCTCGTTGCTGTGAATCATGCGGCGACCGGCGACACGTGCTGTTCTTCCAGGAGAATTCATCTGGGACAGCCTCGACCTGCCGCAAAAGAGCCCAATGTATCAGTATTGGGGCGCGAACTTTTCCTTCGTGTACCGCCGAAGGCCGTTATTGGACTAATTCATGAACAGAGCGAGCATAGGTTCCGCTGGAACACCTTCACCCGGTTTCTTGTGAGGATTCTTCCACGACTGGTGCCAGCACGGCCTGAGCATTGCAGGAAGTTGGACGTACACGATGCACCCGATCTTCATTGTCTTCCCATTCTCGCACTTTCAGGGGATGTCGGCGGCCGGGAAGCTCGTCCATTCGCAGGGCGGTCTGCAGCCTGCTCTTTTGGCCTGAAAACATGGAGATCACCCCTTTGTTAGTAACACGGATTTCCGGCGGCAAAAGTGACATTGCGGTAGTTCATGCAAATCATTATCTTTGAGTTGGCAAGGGTCTCTCCCCCCATATTCTGACTTCACCCAAAGCCTAACCCATGGATGTAACGATCCTCCTCGAAGAAGCACGATCCGGCAACACCGAGGCCCTTCATCAGCTCGTTCCGTTGGTCTACGACGAGCTGCGTCGCATTGCATCACACAATCTGCGTTCAGCAGGACCGGGTCAAACAATGCTGACAGCCGACCTGGTCCATGAAACCTTCCTGAAACTGATAGGGAGCCGGAATCTCTCCTGGCAGAACCGGCTCCATTTTTTTAGCATTGCCGCTGCATCCATGCGCCAAATAATTGTCGATCACGTTCGTGCGCGTCATGCGGACAAACGTGGCGGTAACAGGATTCGCGTTCCCCTGGACGAAGGCCTCGCCATCGACGACCAATCTCTCGATGACTTCGCGGAGCTTGACGAGGCCCTTTGCGCACTGGAGAAGACCGACGCCCGGTCGGCACGAATTGTCGAGTTCCGATTCTTCGGGGGTTTGACCAACGAAGAAATTGCGGAGCTTCTGAACGTCTCGCCCAGGACCGTCATCCGCGATTGGGAATTTGCCCGCGCATGGCTTTTTCGGTTCCTCACCGACAAACGGAGCGAATGAGAGTGGGTGCAGATCGCCTCAAACAGCTATTTGCGGAAGCGATTGCCCTCTCAGGGGAAGAGCGCGAGGCATTTCTTGCCGGTCTCCGTTCGGAAGACCCACGCCTCGCCGACGAGCTCCTCTCGCTACTGACAGCTCACGCCAACACAGGATCGTTCCTCGCCCATTCCCCCCGCGTGCCCATTGTCGGGCTACTTGCGCAGCAGAGTTCGCGCATCGGCCCCTATCGTATTGTTCGCCTGATCGCGCGGGGAGGGATGGGGGAGGTGTACGAGGCTCTTCGCGATGACGAAGGGACGAGTGAAAGGGTTGCCTTGAAAGTGGTGCGCCTGGGGGCGATGTCGCCCGAGTTGGTCCGCCGGTTCAATCTCGAGCGGCGGGCACTTGCCCGGTTGGACCATCCCAACATCGCACGACTTCTTGACGGGGGAACAACGGCGGAAGGGGTCCCCTATCTTGTGACCGAGTTTGTGGAAGGGGAAAGAATTGATGAATTCTGCGATCACCAGCATTGCTCCATTGAGCAGCGGCTGCAGATGTTTCTCACCGTATGTGCCGCGGTGCAGTACGCCCACGGACGCCTGATCGTGCACCGCGATCTGAAACCGAACAATATCCTCGTGACACCCGACGGCATGCCCAAGCTGTTGGATTTCGGCATTGCGAAGCTTCTTACCGGCGAGCTTGAAACGCCGTCGTGGGATGAGACCCGTCCGGGTGCCCAGATCTTCACACCCGAGTATGCCAGTCCGGAGCAAGCTGCCGGGAAAGTGACCACCACCGCTAGCGATGTTTATTCGCTCGGGGTCTTGCTCTATGTTCTCCTCACAGGACAGAGACCCTATGATGTCTCCGGAACACATCCACAGGACGTCTCCGCGGTGATTTTGGCGCAGGAGCCGCTGAAGCCGAGCAGCAGGGAGATTCTTGTTGAGTGCCAGGAAGGGCCTGACCGCGCCCGGAGACGCCTGAAGGGCGAGCTTGACACTATTGCGCTTACAGCGCTCGAAAAAGACCCTTCCCGGCGGTACATTTCCGTCGAGCAATTCGCGGAAGATATCCGCCGGCACCTCGCGGATCTTCCCATTCAAGCCCGGCCCGGGCCGATCGGCCGCCGCATCAGTAAATTCGTGCGGCGCAACCCGCTCCTTGCGAGCACCGCCGCGGCGGTCTTTCTAAGTCTCATCGCCGGACTTGGGATATTGCTCTACCAGGTGCGGGAGGCGAATGCGGAAAAGGACAGGGCGGAAAGCATCAATGCGTTCTTGCGACAGATGCTGACCTACACCAACCCGATGCAGGAGATCCCCGGGGCATCGCGGACTTCAACTGTTATGCAGGATGTCCTTGACGAGTCTGCAAAAAGGCTGGAGAGCGACGAATTCGCCCGGCAACCCGAGGTCCGTGTCCGGCTGGAACGCATACTCGGTGACGCGTATGGACTTCAGGGACGGTATGACCTGATGTACGAACACTATCACAGGTACGCTCAGCTCTGCGCGAAAGACCCCGGCAGAAATGAATCGGAGTTCCTCGATACGTTGGCTCTCTGTGCTGTGGAACTCTTCGCGAAAGGGAAACGGTCGCAATCCGAAAACCTGTTCCGCCGCACCATTCCTGCAATGCGCGCTGCGGTTGCCGACGGAAAAATGAAATCTGAAATGCTTACATCCGCCCTCAACAATTTTGGGTACTTGCGGAGGACACAAGGCGATTCGAAAGAAGCGGAAGCGGCCTTTCGCGAAGTCCTGGATCTTAGCCCGAAGATTCCCAGCGACTCGCATTTTACCACGTGCGTAACGCGAGCAACACTCGCTTCGGTGCTTGCGGATCAAGGGAAATTTCGGGAAGCGGTACAGACCGCACAGGAAGCCGTTGCCGAAGGTCGTCGCGAGGGGCTCTCTTCCACTCCCTATTTCGGCTTTATCCTCACAGTCTATGGAGGCTTTCTGACAGAGGAAGGAAGGTGCGCAGAAGCGGATTCCGCACTCAAGGAAGCTGACCGCATCTTCCGTCAATTACTGACGCCCACGAATCTCTGGACCGGCGACAACGTGAGGAACCAGGCGGCGCTCTTGTACACGCAGGACAGTTGCGAGGAAGCGATTGTGAAAGCACAGGAGGCGTTACGTATTTACCGTGAGAGCTTCGGGACGCACTACGACAACTATCCGACGGCGTTGATCATTCAGGGGCTGAGTTTAAACCGCCTCGGGCGTACGGCCGATGCAGAGAATGTGCTCAGGGAGGCCGTGAAGCTCCGCATCGAATTGATGCCGCGTGGTCATTTCTTTACTGCACTCGCACAGGGCGCATTGGGCGAATGTCTCGTCCGCCAGAACCGATTTGCTGAGGCAGTCTCATTGTTGATCCCGAGCTATCACGATCTGCTGCAGTCTCAGGGTGCTGACAATCCAAGAACTATTCTGGCAAAGAACCGGTTGCGGGATCTGTACATTGCCTGGAACAAACCTCTAGAAGCGGCCAGATTTCAGCCGTGACCGGGTTCTGCCGACGCACACCCCTACGTTCTCCCGGAGTTGCCATAAAGACCCTTCTCGGTCTGAAGGTCGCGTCGTATCTGTTCCTCGCGGAAGCAGCCGCACCGGAAGCGGCCTTCCAGGGGGAGTGGAAACGCATCAAGGAAGGGAGCGCCGGCCCGGATGACTTCCAGGCGATGATGTCGATCTGCGGCAAACGCGGACCCGAATGTGATGTTCACCGCTCGATCTGTTCCTGAAGCCGGCGTGGGAGAACCCGTCATTCACGGATGGTATCCTGATATGGACAGAGACCAGCATCGGAGGAGTTCATGAGAGTGACAAGGCTGTCAATGTGCTGCGCTGCCGCAATGCTGTGTGTGGTGATGGCGGGGGCGCAGGAACGCGTCAAGGTCGGCGAGCTCCTGCGCAAAGTGGCCAGGGTGGAGATCCCGACTTCCACTCTTCCCGTGGAGCGAACAGTGGCCGCGTGGTTTCGCAAGACTCTCGCGCCGGATGCCGCCATCGTTGAAGCTCCCGACACCGCACCCTTGCGGAAGGGTACGATGAGGATCCATGTGCTGCGCACCGTCCCGGATGCCTCGCCCGGCTGGTTCCGCCTCCGGCTTTCGCCGGACGGCGGGGGAGAGCTCACAGCATCGCAGCCGCATTTGCTGTATACCGCATTCTGCCGTGTCCGCGACGAATGGCTCGTTGACGACATCGCAGCGTATGTGCAGGGGCGAACGGCCGCGATGCGCCTGCCCTGGATCGAAGGGAATGACGGTTTCCTCGCTAACCTGCCCCGGCTTGCCCGGTATTATGACCCGGAAGCGACTATCCAGGAACTCGCGCGGATCGGGTGCTCCCACGTTACCGTGAATGAGCTGGCCTCCCCGGCAGCAGCCGAACAGGGAGTGCCAGGAGAAATCTACCCGCGGTTTTATGAGACCAGCCCGGACCTCGATCAGTTTGTCGAGACGGATTTGACCCGCGGTCTCTACCCGCCGGAATACCTCCAGGCGAATCTGGACCTCCTGAAAAAGAATGCCACATTGGCCCTTGCGTACGGTCTTACGCCGGGCCTCACGGTCTGTTCTCCGCGGACGATGCCCGAAGCGTTCTTCGTCAAATATCCGTATCTGCGCGGGGCGCGGGTTGACCACCCGTTCCGCAGCTACCGGCCGCGCTATACCCCTACGCTCAGCCATCCCGTCGTGCGCTGGCATTATGCACAACTGATGCGTGCGCTGATGAAGGAGGTTCCGCAGCTTGGCTTCCTGAATCTGTGGACGAACGACAGCGGATCGGGGTTTGAATATGTGTCAACCCTGTACGCCGGCAGGAACGGCGGCGCATATCTCATCCGGGAGTGGAAATCGGACGAATCCATAGCGCGCGCTGCCGGCGAAAATGTTGTGCGCTACTTGCGGCTATTGCGCGATGCCGCCTCGGAAACGAATCCCCGGTTCCGCGTGATCACCGCATTGAACTGGTTCGGCTCAGAGAAAGATATCATACTGAACGGCCTTGGTGATCGCCTGGACCTGAACGTTTCTCCTTCTGATACCGCTGACACGCACCGGTGGCCTGCCATGCGGGCTCTTGAAACGAAATCATCATCACTTTTCGGAAACGCGCGTGCGGCGGCGAATTATGTGCTCGGTGTTCCCTGCCCGTGGCTAGCCAGCGACCGGCTTGCTGCGGCGGTCGCCTCCGGCGCACGCCATCTGAACGTTGCAATCGACCCTCCGTCGCTCGTTCCATGGAGCATCAACAGGGAGGTCCTGCGTGCGTTTCAATGCGGTCCTGCCGGCACGGTGGACGGGACGGTGGAGTCGACTGCACGCCGCTGGTGCGGGCCTGACACAGGACCTGTCCTCATCAATGCCTGGCGGCTTGCTGACCAGGCAGTGCGATCGTTCCCGGATGTCCCGCTATATGGAACCAGCTGGGCTTTCCCCTGGTACCGCCATTGGGTCCGGCCGTTCGTTCCTGACATCTCTGCGATCCCGGATTCCGAACGGAGCTATTACGAACGGCACATGATTGCGACATTCAACAACCCCACCCTGATCGATTTTGGCGCCGATGCACTCTGGCTGCTGATGGACAGGGATCAGGCGGCGGCGATCGTCCGCACATGCGATTCTCTGGTGTGGAACCCCCTTGACAATGCCATCGCTCTGCTGAAGGGCTCGCTCACCTCGCAGGTTGGGTCCGGCGGCATCATACAGGACCAATATGACCGGCTGCGGGCGCTGCGGTGCTACTTCAGAACGCTCCGCAACGTCGCCGGGTGGATCTCCGGCGTCCATGGCTACATGACAGCCACTTCCCGCCTTGATCAGACGTCCATGCGTGCTGCGGTGCGCGCGACGATCGATGATGAGCTGAAGAACACGGAGGATCTGCTCCACCTGTGGAATAGTTCAGCGACGAATTTCATGCCGGTATCCGCACTGGGAGAGAACTGGTGGATCTATGGGGAAAACTTCGGACAGCTTCTGGAGAGGAAAATCGACCTGATGAAGAGACATCGTGATGATACTCCCGCGGTCGATCCGAATTTCATGTGGAAGATGGGCGCGGACTGCCCCGTGCCGCCGGCGGAGTATCTGCGCTATTGAACGGTGCCTGTCCGGCGGAAGGTGCAGCGACAGTCACCATCCGCACAACGCGGGAATCACGATGAAGCCCGCGGATCAGGGCGTCAGGCCGGTTTCATCCCCCGCACCTGTGCGGTGCCGAACGGTGTCTCGATCCTGACGATATCGGTCAGCCCGGCTTCCAGCATCCAGCGCCGGATTTCCGATTCCCGGTAGGTATCTCCGGCCGCCGTGCCCACCAGCATGTTGAGGGCGAAGTAAGCCCCGGCCGGCGGGTCTGTCTGGCTCTCATCCATGATATAATCCTGCACCACGAGGACGCCTTTCGGGGTAAGAGAACGGGTGCACTTCCGCAGCAACACGCGATTTTCGTCCGCCGAATTGCTGTGGATAATCGCGGAGAGAAACACGAGGTCATATCCCGCCGGCAGTTCGTCTGCAGTGTAATCGCCGGCTACCAGTGCGATCCGCTCCAGGAGCCCCTCGGCGCTGACGTACCGCCCGGTGAGAGGAAGCACTTCGGGAAGATCGAACACGGTTGCCGTGATGCCCCGCATTGCGCGGACAAAGGCGACGGCAAATGCGCCGGACCCCCCGCCGACGTCCAGGATGCGCATCCCTTCACGCAGGTTCATCTGGGCCGCCACGACCGGTGCTTGTTTGCGTGCCCGGTCGTTCATGGCCGCAATGAACGCCGCCGTCCACCCCGCGGAGTCTGCTCTCCGCAATCCGGCGGCGGAAACGGACGTCCCCAGCTGAACAGCTTTGGTGAGCGTGCCCCAGCTATCCCAGAGGTGGACCGTGTGCATCAAGCCGCTTAGGAAGTCCGGGCTCGAAGGGACCAGGTATCTGAGTGCAGAAGGGGAGTTGCGAAACGCATCCTCCTCCTTGACGAGCAATCCCATCGCTGCGAGCGCATTCATCAGTCGATCTGTTGCGCGCCAATCAGTGCCCAGTGTGCGGGCGACATGCTGCGACGATTCCGAGCGATTGCCGACGGCGCTGAAAATGCCCAGTTCATGTCCTGTCAGCAGAATCCGGCTCTTCTGGAAGGCATAGGCCGTTTCCCGGATAAACTCCGGTGTCACGTCAGAATCTTTCATTGGTGTATCCCTCTCTCCGGTCCTGTGAATGCATAGCCGCTCTCCTCGCATCAACCGCACCGGAATCTCGCTCCCAGTGCAGCTTCACTCTTCGCGCAGTCGCCGGGTCGTGGCGCGACGCACGTTGCCTGTCTTCACCCCGAAGAACATACATACGTATTGGCAGGAAGTCAACCGCGGTGGACGCGCGTGACGGCGGTTTGCATTTGTTCTTAATTTGGAGGATATTGTTTCAGAAGGTCGTTGTAATTTTTCGGATTCCTCGCACGGACACACTCCAAATGATGTCAGGTGTTCTGTGCGCTTGCGGCGCTCCAGTGGCACAGGTACTCGCCGGCCTCCGGACCCGCTGAATTAACGGCAGACGCGTTATCAGTCTGCGTGCAACGCGCAGTGTACTACCTCCACACCATCGATGTACTGTCATGCCGGCATCAACATCCGTGCCGCGCGCTACATCCCGGTTTCCATTTCCCGTTCCTGCGCAGATGATCCTCCTTGACCGCAAAAACTACCATGTCTGATCATACCAACAGCCGTTACACATCAACCCTTGCCGGCCTCGTGGAGCGGCAGACGGGCATTTCCGTCACCCGCTGCTATCAATGCGGCAAATGCTCTGCAGGTTGCCCGGCGTCCCAGGCTATGGACTATGCGCCGAGCCTGCTGCTGCACCACCTGCAGGCGGGGCACGCATCGTCTGACCGGCAGGTCTTGAGCAGTTACAGCATCTGGCTCTGTCTTTCCTGCCACGCGTGCGCCACGAGGTGTCCGATGGAGGTGAACCTCCCGGCGATCATGGACGTCCTGCGGGGAGAATCGCTCCGCCAAAACCTGGTGCATCGGCATGCCAGGGATATCGTTGCCTTCCACGCATCGTTTCTGGATGTCATAGGCAGGTTCGGCCGGTTATGGGAGGTGGGGTTGGTGGCGGAGTACAAAGTGCGGACGCTGCATATCTGGCAAGACGTCCTGCTCGTGCCTGGGATGCTGAAACGCGGGAAGCTCCCGCTCTGGCCGCATCGTTCGCGGAAGGACGCCGCCAAGGAGATCGCGCGATGAACCTCGGACTTTTTCCCGGTTGTTCCCTCGAAGGCTCCTCGCGTGAGTATGCTGAGTCACTGCGCACGATTGCTGATGCCATCGGCTTGCAGTTCACCGAGATGGAATCCTGGAACTGTTGCGGTGCGAGTGCGGCCCACGCCATGGACCATCATCTCTCCGTGGCCCTGCCTGCGCGCATTCTGGCCGAAGCCGAGCGCCAGCAGTTCTCCGACCTGCTGGTTCCCTGTGCCGCATGCTTCAATCGGCTTGCCACCGTGCAGCATGCGCTTGCGGATGATGCTCCTCTCCGTGCCGGCATTGTTGCGGAACTTCCCGGGCCGTACGCCGGAACAACGCATCTTCATAATATTCTCGAAGTTCTGTCCTCCGTGCTTACCCCCCCCATGATCGCACGCATGCCGGGCACGTTTCCCCACAAAGTGGTCTGTTACTACGGGTGCCTGCTCGTGCGTCCGGCAAATGTCGTGCACGCCGCGCGTCCAGAGGATCCCGGCGTCATGGACGACATTATGAAACGCGTCGGTGCCACACCTTTGGCGTGGGGAATGAAAACGGAATGCTGCGGTGCCGGATTGTCCGTTGCGCGCACCGACATTGTGGGAGATCTCTGCGGCAGGATCCTGTCGGATGCGGAGGATCGGGGTGCGGAGGCCATCATTGTTGCTTGCCCGATGTGCCATTCGAATCTTGACATGCGCAGGCGGGAGAGTGAACGGGTGGCCGGCCGGCGGTTCGGCATTCCCGTGCTGTACGTGACCCAGGCGATCGGACTGGCGCTTGGCTGCGCCCCTGAAGCGCTCGGTTTGCACCGTCACTTTGTCCATGTGACGCTGCGTGGCAAAATGAAAGCCCAACCTGGTGAAAAGTCCAGGGCGGCCACACCTGTATAACCGGAAGAGAAGCTCTCGATGTCGCGAATAGGCGTCTTTATCTGTCATTGCGGTGAGAATATCGGGTCGACGGTGGATTGCNNTACATGTGTTCGGATCCCGGCCAGAACATGATAAAATCTGCGATCAAGGAGAAGAACCTGACCGGCGTTGTGGTTGCCGCATGCTCTCCGCGGATGCATGAACCGACATTCCGGCGCGCATGCGCCGAGGCGGGACTGAACCCATTTCTATGTGAAATGGCGAATCTCCGCGAGCAATGCTCCTGGGTGCATCCCCGCACTGACGCGACCACGGAGAAGGCGATCGATATCGTGTCGATGCTCGTGGCGAAAGTCAAACGCAACGCTCCGCTCTTTCCCATCAAGGTGCCGGTGACCCGGACCGCACTGGTGATCGGGGGAGGGATTGCGGGGATTCAGTCGGCGCTGGACATTGCGAATGCGGGCAGGCAGGTCGTCCTGGTGGAACGTGAGCCTTCCATCGGCGGTCACATGTCGCAGCTCTCCGAAACATTCCCGACACTTGACTGTTCCCAGTGCATCCTCACGCCACGTATGGTGGAGGTGGCACAGCATCCGAATATCACGCTTCATACCTATGCCGAGGTGGAGAGCCTCTCGGGATTTATCGGCAATTTCACCGCGCGCATCCGGAAAAAGGCGCGGAGCATTGACGAGCGATCGTGCACGGGGTGCGGAGAATGTGTGACGGCGTGCCCGATCAAGAAGATCCCGAGCGAATTCAACGCCGGTCTCGGACTCAGGAGCGCCATCTACGTGCCGTTTCCCCAGGCTGTGCCCAATAAACCCGTCATCGACCGCGGGCGATGCACCTATTTCCAGAAGGGGAAATGCCGGTTCTGCGAAACGAAGTGCCCGGCAAAAGCAATCCGGTTCGATCAGCAAGACGAGATCCTGGACATCGCCGTGGGAGCCGTGGTTGTCTCCACCGGATTCACCGTGGTGGAAACATCGTTCTTCCCTGAATACGGCTACGGACTCTACAAAGACGTGATCACAGGTTTGCAGTTTGAGCGCCTCCTGTCCGCCTCTGGGCCGACGCTTGGAGAAGTCCGGCGGCCATCCGATGGCAAGACCCCGAAGAATGTCGTCTTTCTTGCGTGTGCGGGATCGCGTGATCCGGCGAAGGGGATCGAATACTGTTCGAAGATCTGTTGTATGTACACGGCGAAGCATGCCATGCTCTACCGGCACAAGGTTCCTGACGGGGATGCCACGGTGTTTTACATGGACATCCGCGCCGCCGGCAAGGGGTACGATGAATTCGTGCGGCGCGCCATCGAAGACGACGAGGTGCGCTATATCCGCGGCCGCGTTTCCCGTGTGTTCGAACGCCAGGGGAAACTGGTGGTCAAGGGAGCGGACACGCTGCTCGGTGGACAGCAGGTGGAGATCGAAGCGGATCTCGTGGTGCTCGCCAGCGCCGCCGTTGCCAATCCGGGCGCGGAAGAACTTGCCCAGCGGTTGCACGTCAGCTACGACGGGCACAGCTTTTTCTCCGAGGCCCATCCGAAATTGCGTCCGGTGGAAACGAACAGCGCAGGGATTTTTCTTGCCGGCGCATGTCAGGCGCCGAAGGATATACCGGAATCGGTTGGTCAGGCCTCGGCCGCGGCAAGCAAGGTTGTGGGGCTCTTCTCGTGCGAGGAGCTGACGCGCGAGCCGGTCATTGCCGTGGTGAACAGAACCGCCCCGCCGGCGTACTCCACATGTGCCGGCTGTTTCATGTGCCGGTCCGCCTGTCCGTTTAACGCTATCGAATCGGAAGAGATCAAGGGGCGCGATGGGCAGATCCTCAAGACTCTCGCACGCGTCAACCCGGGACTCTGCCAGGGTTGCGGCACGTGCGTGGCGTTTTGCCGCTCCAAGGCAATCGATCTTCAAGGTTTCACTCACGAGCAAATGTATGCTCAAGTAATGGATCTTTTTGCATGACAACGGAACTGACGTTTGAACCGAAGATTGTCGCGTTCGTGTGCAACTGGTGCACGTATGCCGGGGCGGATTTGACGGGCACCAGCCGGATCGCCTACGCCTCGAACGTACGCATCATGCGCTTCCCCTGCACAGGGCGGATCGACTACAACCTTGTCCTCAAGGCCCTCGAACAGGGGGCTGACGGGATTCTGATTTCCGGTTGCCACCCGAACGACTGCCACTACTCCACCGGCAATTTTCATGCGCGGCGGCGCTGGGTGGTGTTCCGCCACATGATGGAGTATATGGGATTCGACCTGCGGCGCGTGAAGTTCGCATGGGTGTCGGCGGCAGAAGGGGCAAAGTGGGCCGAAGTGGTAAATACCACCGTGCGGGAAATCAGGGAACTCGGCCCCGCAACGGAGTACACCGAGTTGCACCGGAAGGGGGTCGCCTGATCATGTCAGCGCTGCAGGTGCAGGCTGGAGAGCTTCTGGCCTCCGGCAAAGCAGAAGTTGTGATCGGGTATGGGGAAGGCACACGGGGCCGCGTCCGCCCGGTATTTGTCCGGACGCGTGCAGACGTGTCCTTGCTCGTGTTCGACGGGCGATGCACGGCGAACCTGACCGTATATCTTGCGAAACCGGAGGTAGGGAGGATGGGGAAAGCGGCAATCGTCGCCACCCCGGGCGCGGTCCGTTCGCTGATACAGCTGATTGCCGAACACCAGGTGGATCCCGGTGAGGTTGTGGTGCTTGCGGCGGACGATGACGCCGTAACCCTTCTCACCGATCCGGCGGCGCTCGAGGCCTATGCCGCAGCGCATCCGGTCACCATTCCCCCGGAAGCGAAGGCCGTGACCGAGTCCCTGGCACGCATGTCAGCACAGGAACGGCGGGCATTTTGGGATGCGGAGTTGTCCCGGTGCTTCAAATGCTACGCGTGCCGGTCCGCCTGTGCGCTCTGCTATTGCACGCGCTGCATCACCGACATGAACCAGCCTCAATGGGTGTGCGTGGCGCCGCATGCCCTCGGCGTGATGGAATGGCACCTGAACCGGGCAATGCACATGGCCGGCCGGTGCGTCCAGTGCGGATCATGCACCAGCGCCTGCCCGGCGGGCATTCCGATCGGCCTGCTCGCGATGGAAGCCAGCCGGTCCGTTGAAAAGGAATTCGGGGCCCAGGCCGGGTTGCGTTGCGACGCACCGCCGGCGTTGTCTTCGTTCGCGGCGGATGACAGGGAGTCGTTTATTCTATGAGCACACACCACGGTGTACTTTCACATCAGAATCTGCTGAAGCTTCTTTCCGGGATCACCGCCGGAGGAATGGAACTGTATGCGCCACGGAAGACCGGCCAGAAGGTGTTCTTCGACCACATCACCGATGTGCGTGAGATCGCGTTCGACCCGCTGCCCACCACGGAGTCGCCCAAGGCCCTGCTCTTCCCGCGGGTGGAACGGTTGCTTTCGTTCGCACGCGATGGAGAGAGCATGCGTGTTGATGACCGCTGCGCGGATCTGATGCCGCGGCGGGTGCTGTTCGGGACCCGGCCGTGTGATGCTGTCGCATTGCAGCGGCTGGCGGAGTTCTTTGCTGACGGCATCGAGGATATGTTCGTGGGAAAAAGGCGGGAACAGCTCGTGGTGATCAGCCTGAGCTGCGCTGTCGCGGACGCCGACTGTTTCTGCACCTCGGCCGGTTCCGGACCTGGCGACGGGACCGGCAGCGATATTCTCCTCACCGCCTCCGGCGGGGAACGGTATGACATGGAAGTCCTCACCGACCGGGGACGGGAGGTGCTTGCCACGTTTGCCGGACTATGGGACGAGGGGAGTCCGGCGGACACGAGCGGCTACCTCGCCGTCGTCGAACCCCTTCCTGCACTTGCAGGTTTCGGCGCGAAACTCGCAGGGGCCTTTGCAAGCACGGTCTGGAAGGACGCCTCCTTGCGTTGCCTGGGGTGCGGCGCATGCGCATATGTCTGTCCTCTCTGCTCCTGTTTCGATATTGAAGATGAGGGGACGCCTTCGAAGGGGAGCCGCCTCCGTTGCTGGGATTCCTGCGGATTCTCCCTCTTCACGCTTCACACGTCCGGGCACAACCCACGCCCCACGCAAACAGAGCGGTGGCGACAACGCGTCATGCACAAGTTCTCGTATATGCCCGCACGCTTCGGCCATGCCGGTTGCGTCGGCTGCGGACGGTGTTCGCGCGCGTGCCCCGCTGATATGAACCTGAGGGAACAGATCACGATGCTGGATGCCGGCATAGCGTTGCAGAGTGCGCCATGAGATCAGCGAATACCTACATGCCCTACCCGATGCGCATTGACGCCATTATTGATGAAGCGCCCGGCGTGCGCACCTTCACATTGAAGTTCATGAACAATGCGGATGCAGAAGAATTCTCGTTCAAGGCCGGGCAATTCGGCGAGTATTCGCTCTTCGGCGAAGGTGAGGCGACGTTTTGCATTGCGTCATCGCCAACCCGCCAAGGGTACATTGAATGCACGTTCCGGCAAGCCGGCCGGGTGACCTCTGCGCTGGCGCGACAGGAAGTCGGATCGGTGCTCGGATTCCGCGGCCCGTACGGGAATATCTTTCCTCTGGAAGAATGGTACGGACGCAACATCCTGTTTGTCGCAGGAGGCATTGCGTTGCCGCCTCTCCGTTCGGTGATCTGGAACGTTCTGGACCTTCGCGACCGGTTCAAGGATGTCACGGTGCTCTACGGCGCCCGGTCAGTTGCAGATCTTGTGTACAAGCATGAATTGAAAGAGTGGGGGACGCGGTCGGATATGCGCCTGGTGACGACCGTCGACCCGGGGGGCGAAACGGCGGAATGGCAAGGGAAGGTGGGTTTTGTGCCGACCGTGCTCGAAACTTTGGCACCGGGTCCGGAGAATACGGTGGCACTCGTGTGCGGCCCGCCCGTCATGATCAAATACACGTTCCCCGTGCTTGAGCAGCTGGGTTTTACGGCCGACCAGATCTATACGACCCTGGAGAACCGGATGAAATGCGGAGTGGGGAAGTGCGGGCGATGCAATGTCGGACCGGTGTATGTGTGCAAAGACGGTCCGGTGTTCTCGTATCGGGAGCTCCAGTCTCTCCCGGCTGAATATTGAAGATTCACCACGGTGATCTCCTCAGGCGTGTATCCGCCGATGGAGCACATGCAGCGGTATACGCACTCCGGCTCTGGTCAGGTGTGAGAGTGTCGACGCGGGCGTCGAGACCCGGCCTCTAGCCCGGTATGAGCGCGTTGACGCGGGAGGCAAAAGCGCAGTCTTTTCCTGTTATGCCTCCCGCATCGTGCGTGCTCAGGTTAATGACCACCTTGTTCCAGATATTGGACCAATCGGGGTGGTGATTCATCCCTTCGGCGATCAGGGCCACGCTGGTCATGAAGCCGAACGCTTCAACAAAGCTGTTAAACACAAACTCCCTGCGTAACTTGTCCCGCTTCACGCTCCAACCCTTCAATCTGCTCAGCGCTGATGTGATTTCTGAGGGTGTCAAGACGGTTCGTCCGTCCGTTTTCTTCGATGCTGCGCTCACTGTCCGGTCCTCCGTTGATTCATGATTGTCGCACGCTTGTGGTCTCTCTCTAGCTTAACCGTATCGCTCCCCGCATCGTTCCGGGTGTCCTGGAGGCCTTGCAGAACCCCGGTACGTATGGCACGCTGATCTGGGACGGACGGTTGTGTGAAGGCAGGCGGGTATTGCTTTGTTCCGCCGGGAAGGCACGCGCAACGAGAATTGAAGGAAGCGATATGCATTTTGTACTTGATTTGGTGAAACATTTATCGTAATATTACGATAGATAAGTATGGGAAGATCAAAATCAGCCTCCTTCAGCCACCGCGAGAACCGCATTGCGGATCTCGCAAAAGCACTGGCCCACCCGGCCCGTATCGCCATTCTGGAATATCTGGCCGGCAGGTCATCCTGCATGTGCGGGTCAATCGTTGATATTGTACCGCTTTCACAGGCAACGGTGTCTCAACACCTAGCGGAGCTGAAGCGTGTGGGGCTTATCAAGGGCGAAACGGAAGGACCCCGGACATGCTACTGCATCGACCGGCAAGCATGGGATGAAGCACACCAGCTTCTGCAGCGCTTTCTGTCGGATGTAAAATCCTGCTGCTGACAGCAAGGCACACACATCGATCATCGTCACGAGGAGAACGGGTCATGAATACCAACGAAGAAATCAAGGAAATGGTACGGGAAAAATACGGTGCCATCGCATCGCAACCCAAATCCGAGAATGCCTCCTCCTGCTGCGGCACGGGGTGCGGATGCTCGGGGGCGGAGTTTTCCGTCATGGCAGAAGACTACTCGCGTCTGCCCGGCTATGTTGCCGATGCGGATCTTGCCCTGGGGTGCGGCCTGCCGACGGAATTCGCGCTCATCAAGCCGGGGAATACCGTCGTCGACCTCGGCTCGGGTGCCGGGAACGACTGTTTTGTCGCGCGGTCCATTGCCGGCGCAACCGGACATGTGATCGGTATTGACATGACGGATGCGATGCTTGAGAAGGCCCGCGCCAACGCGGAGAAACTCGGCTTTGCCAATGTGGAGTTCCGGAAGGGGGATATCGAGAACATGCCTGTCGCCGACGGCACGGCGGATGTCGTGGTCAGCAATTGTGTCATGAACCTGGTGCCCGACAAGAAGCGTGCATTCGCGGAAACGTTCCGCATCATCAAACCCGGCGGCCATTTCAGCATCTCGGATATTGTGTTGGTCGGCGAACTCCCGCGCAACGTGCGGGACGAGGCGGCGCTCTACGCCGGATGCATTGCCGGCGCGCAGCAGAAGGATGACTATCTTGCAGTCATTCGCGACGCCGGCTTCACCAATATCACCGTGCAAAAGGAACGCGAAATCCAGATTCCCAATGAGTTGCTCGCGCGATACCTGTCGATCGACGAGCTCCGCGAATTCAAGCGCAACAGGGTGGGGATTTTCAGCATTACCGTCTATGCGGACAAGCCGCTGAGCCAGGGAGGGGAGGAGGCTTGATGACGAAGACGGTGTCGTGCGTCATCGTCGCACTCTGTGTCGTCCTGCACGGTTCCCGGGCCGTCGGTCAGGACGTGCGTCCGATTCGTGACAGCATCGGATTCTGCTGGGATGCGGATGAAATGCGGAGGTTCGTGGAATTCCTGGCAGCCCGGGAAACGTCGGTGCCCGATACTGCACGAATCGTGGCGGCAATCTCGGTGCACGACGACTATCTGTATGCCGGGAGGGTATATTTCCCGCTCTACCGGTCCCTGCATGCGCGTGAAGCGGTGATCTTTGGCGTCACACATGGGTCTGTTCAAAAGGAGATGGGGCCCCTCGCCGACGTGATCATCCTTGACGAGTATGACAGGTGGCGCGGCCCTTTTCAGCCTGTGGAAATCTCTCCCCTGCGCAATCTGATTCGCTCGCGCATTCCTTCGCGGTACCTCATGGTCAGCAACCGCGCTCATGCGCTGGAGCATTCCATTGAGGCCCTCATTCCGTTCCTCCAGTACTTCAACCGTGACATCAAAATCACCCCGATCATGGTCACGAAGATGTCCTGGGAAACGATGGAGGATCTTGCGCACCACCTGACAAAGATCATTGCCGAATACCTGGCTTCGAGCAATTTGGTGCCGGGCAAGGACATCGTCTTCCTGATGTCCAACGACGCCGACCACTACGGTGTCGACTTCAACAATGCGCCCTACGGCCTGGATGCGCGGGCGCATCGTTCGGCCACCGCGAATGATCTCCGGATCATTGACGCGCATATCAACGGCGTGGCAACGCCGGACAGGATCCATGATCTCGCGTTGGAAATCTGGCCTGACTCGGCCCGGCCCGGGCCCGCCCCTGTGTGGTGCGGCAGATACCCTGTAACGCTGGGCCTGTTGACCGTGGCCGGGGTTGTTGCACAGAACCATCTTGGTGAACTGCAGGGAACCCTTGTCAGGTATTCTGACACGGTCACGGAAAAAGTCCTTCCCATGCCGAACACGAGCATGGGGTTGACGGCGGTGTTTTCCTACAGACATTGGTGCGGCTGGTTCACGGAAAGGTTCACGCTCAGCGGCCGCTGACGGCAACGGGGCTCAAGGGGCGGTAACGGTCATTTCACATCGATCGCAATCGCATGCGACACGGTAGCGCTCGGCACCGTGGAGCAGGAACAGCTCGCCGCTGTCGTCGTTCTTCCCTCCGCACAGATCGAATTGATATTTCAGGCAGTAGCGGGAACGCATGAGGATCGTCCCGGGTGAAGGAGCCTGGAGCTCAACACCAGGCTCGATCGTCTGAATCCCGTGTCGGCGGTAGAAAGCGGCTGCCAGCGCATTGACAACGTTGGCGTACTTGTCGAGGTGCGTGCCGGGATACGGAGCGTTGTTGGGAACGACACTACGGCTTTTCCGGTGATACCCGCGCATCCGTTCGGCTTCCAGCGCCGTTACGCATTCCCTGCGCATCCGGTTCAACACGGCGGCGGGCAGAAACGCCGGGTGCGGAGCGGTATAGGTAAAGCCGGCGAGGTGGAACATGGTGGTACCGAGCCGGGCGAGATGGCGGCGCATGTGTTCACGGGCCGCACCGGGTGTTTGTGCTTGTTGCCTGGGGAGCCGCACGCGGGCAACGCCCTCAACGCCGTCATCGTCCACCCCCCGAAGCGTGAAGCCGTCCTCCTGTTCTTCAAGGAAAAAATGGAGGCCGATCGTTCGCCGTGCACTCATGCCCTGCAGTGTCGCAACGAATGCGATATCGTGGTTGCGATACACCACTGTTCCCGGCCGGATATCCGGCATGGCATCGGGGGAGAGTGTCGAACCCTCAACGGTGTTGATGTGCACCCCGCGCAACACGTCCGTGCTGTCAAAGAAGCAGATGCCGTCACCGTTGTGCAGCGTGTGTTCCGTGTCCAGGGTGAAAGAGTCCCCATGCACTGAGCGAACCCGACCGATCGCTTTGCCGAGAGACTTCGGCGTGTGGGGCGATGCGATGGCGCGGGAACGGCCCCTGAGGAAGTAGTCGGTGAAGCCCCTGTTGAACGACCGTGCGGGATCGGGCACAAAGCCGGTGACGGTTCTTCCGGAGGACGCACGGCGGTGATCCGGCCGCTGTTCGAGCACGTCATCGAGCTGTGCGCGATAAAATGCGGTGATGTTCTTGACGTAGCCCGCATCTTTCAACCGGCCTTCAATCTTGAACGAGGTAATGCCCGCGTCAACGAGGTCGGCGAGGAGATCGGAGAGGTTGAGATCCCGCAACGAGAGCACGTGCCGGTCACGGGCGAGCACATTCCCCTTGCTGTCGGTCAGCGTATACGGCAGCCGGCACATCTGTGCGCATTCCCCCCGGTTTGCGCTTCGCCCTTGAGCGAACTGGCTGAAGTAGCACCTGCCGCTATAGCTGACGCACAGCGCACCATGAATAAACGCCTCGAGTTCCACGTGTGTGGTCGCGCGAATCTCCCGGATGTGCTGCAGGGAGAGCTCGCGGGCGAGGATGACCCTCGCGAACCCGACGTCCTCCAGAAAACGTATTCGCGCGGGTTCTTCGTTGTGTGTTTGTGTGCTGGCAAAGAGCGGGAGGGGCGGGAGATCCATTTCGAGGAAGGCCATGTCCTGGATGATCAGGGCGTCGGCGCCTTCCTCATACACCCGTTGGACCATGGCGCGGGCATCCTCCAGCTCCGCGTCAAGCAGAATCGTGTTCAGCGCGATGTAGACCCGGACCCGGTATTTGCGGGCATACGCAATAAGGGTCCCGATGTCCTTGAAGGAGTTTCCCGCAGCCGCGCGGGCGCCGAATTTCGGGGCGCCAATATACACGGCATCAGCGCCATGGTCGATGGCGCCGATGCCGCACGCCAGATCACGGGCAGGAGAGAGGAGTTCAAGGGAGTGCATGCCGGCCATAGAGCAAGGTAGGTGAAAATTGACTCATTCGCACTTACCTGGGGATGCATCCGCATGGCCCCGCGCGCCGGAGGGTTGCGTTTCACGCGGGATGCTCGTATGTTCAAGAATCTGTTGAGATCCTCACTCGCAGCACGACCGGAAAGAATGCCAACAGATACCACGTTCTCTCTTCTCGACAGATCCGACCGGATCGTTGCCACAGGAGGAAACGGGGATCGGTTTGCGCTCGACAATCGTGCGCCCGGCGCCCTGTCTGACATCGTCCTGGGACATTCGCTGTTTGCATCGATCGAAGGCGAGGAGGTCCGTTCTTTGCTTCAGGCATTGATCGGGAGCATTCGAACTACCGGACGCCCGGCCAGGAAGATGTAGCGCTGCGACTCCCCATTCAAGCGTCGGTGGAGTCGCAATCATAGTCTCGCCAACGTCGTTCTTGTCTCCGGCCCAAACGCAATTGCCCGTGTGGAGTCGCGATCCGGGGATAACACCGGTGCATATCTTGTTGCCACCAGGCGTAGAGCATCTGTTTTTTCGAGATATGCCTGACCCCACCACATTCACCAGAAGATGCATCATCATCCGGAGGGTCCATGAAGCTCCCGCGCTTGCGTAAGGAGGTTGCCGAAGCCAATGTGCGTCTTGCCCGTCTCGGTCTCGTGAGCCTGACGTGGGGGAATGTGAGCGGATGCGACCGTGAACATGGTCTGGTGGTGATCAAGCCTAGCGGTGTGGCGTATGACATGATCAAGCCGGAAGACATGGTCATTGTCGACCTTCAGGGCAGGATCAAGGAGGGAGCGCTGCTCCCGTCGTCGGACACGCCGTCGCACCTGGAACTGTACAGGAGCTTTCCCCAGATCGGCGGCATCACGCATACACACAGCCGGTATGCGACGGTGTTCGCACAGGCACGGCGGGAAATCCCCTGTCTCGGGACCACCCATGCAGATCACTTTCGGGGGTCCATCCCGGTCACGAGGCTTCTGAGCGAGACGGAGGTAGCGGAGGATTACGAGCGGAATACGGGCAGGGTCATTCTGGAGCGGATGCACGGTGTGGATCCGGTGCAGATGCCGGCCGTTCTGGT
>PMCM01000089.1:0-1489 GCA_003154155.1 Ignavibacteriota bacterium
CCGAACGCGAAGATCGTGGTGGCAAACATCCCCGATGTCCGGTCCATCCCCTACTTTACTACTGTGGGACCCAAGATAGCGGCCTCGATTCCGGCGCCGTACTGGCTGCGATATCAGATGCACGGCAACGCCTCGGTGGCCTTCGACTCCACCAAGCTTACCGAAGCGAACCCGCCGCTTATCACGCTGAAAGGCATGGCGTACGCACCGTTGCTCGGTCAGCCCACGGGCAAGTTCTACCGCGACAACGGCATCACGCCGGGTCCGGGGATCGACACGACGAAGCCGTTTGGCTTCCATCCGCAGAACCCCTGGCCCGATGCATTGGTCCTGGATGCGGGTGAGCAGGTGATCGCGGGGAACGCCGTGGCGTCCTTTAACAGCACGATCGCTGCGAGAGCCGCGGCAAAAAATGCGGGGCTCGTGGACATAAACACGTTCTTTACCAACATCAAGGCTAGCGGTCTCGTGACGACGGGCGGGTTGACGTTCACCGCCGACTACATCACCGGTGGTCTCTTCAGCCTGGATGGCGTACACCCCTCTTCCCGCGGAGCCGGAGTGGTGGCTAACGAATTCATCAAGGTCATCAATGCAAAATTCGGAACAGGCATTCCGTATGTGGATCTGACCGTTATCCCCGGCATTCCTGCGCCGTTGGCAAAGGCGTATGCATCCGGGATCCCGGTGGTCTCGCCTGAGATGTTCCGGAATCTGGAAGCCATGTGGGCGCAGGAAGGGTATTGAACGCATTGTGCCGCTCTCAGTGTAGAATGACGTAGCTGGAGTGGCAGGGAGCAATACACGCGGTGTGTGAACATACAAAGGCCGGTCCCCGTCATGGGGATCGGCCTTTTCAATTGCAGGGAGTCGGGGCCCGGAGGGAATGAGAGCGGTTCAGAACCCGGCGTAGAAGAAGGGATTCGCCTGCTCAACCAAAATGCCCCGCAGCCCCATGGAGGCCAGAGCGAGAAAGAGCATCGTGAAGAGGACCAGGTAGCGCACAAAGAAGGCCAGGTCGCTATTGCCGCGAAGGCTGCGCAAGAGATTCATACAGAATTTCTCCCAGATGTATGTTTCCGCGAACGGCGAGGTGGCCGGAACCGCCCAGCAGGTGGTCTTCCGGCGGAATAACGCCGACGATGAAGGGCATGTGCACATTGTCGCACAACCGGTGAAGATACCCGTTGGCTGCGGTATCGGACATCATGGAAACGACATGAAACGCGTCGCCATAGGCTGCATGGAACGCTTCCAGGCATTTCCCGAGGTCTTCGGGCGACCTCCCATTTCCGGTTTCTTCCTGCTGTGTCCGGGAGGATGCGGGGGCAGCTTCTGTCTGTCCGCGGTCTCCCTTCACTCCCCGGCGCCATTCCGCGAGAAGATTGCCCAAAGCCGATGCGTTCCGGAGTGCAATCATCAGCCGCGACGTCATGGAATGCAGTTCGGTGCCGAATTCGGCGGGCCGCACGAACGTCAGCGGGTGTGG
>PMCM01000089.1:1503-19278 GCA_003154155.1 Ignavibacteriota bacterium
AGCCGCTGGAGCACGGCTGTGGCCATAGAGTCGGGGGGCACTTGTGAGGCCTCGATGAAGGAACTGCCCAGGACGAAGACATAGCGTGCAGCAGGACCTGCATGGATATCGCTCCCCGGCAGCCCGATATTGTTGCGGTGGAAGACGCGGTTCCCTCCCTCGACCGTCCAGTAGGCGGAATGCGGGAGGTAGATATTCTGGATGCCGTTGTCCGAGTTTCTGATGCCCAGCACTTTGGCTTCCACGCCGTACGAGGGGTAGCCGATGCCCCAGCGGACGACGCCTTCGGCGATCAGGAGACCCCCGACCAGGGCACCCGTGCACAACAGGATTTTTCTCACTGGAACCATAGCCATCCCACTGTGACGAACGTGAATGTCAACGCGATGGACGCCGCATTGAACCACGGTTGGTCGCTGACACGCATCAGTGCGGGGATCGCGCGTTTCCGCCGTTGCCAGAACTGATAGACGGCGATCCCGGCGCCATGCCACATCCCCCAGAGCAGGAAATGCCAGGCTGCGCCGTGCCAGAGTCCGCAGAGCCCCATGGCGACGACCGGCACTCCCCAGAGCATCCAGGCTTTCGACCGGTTCAAGGAACTGAGGGGGAAGAAGACGTAGTCTCTGATCCAGTCCGAAAGCGAAATATGCCATGAGCGCCAGAANNCCTATGGCGATGTCGCTGTATCCGGCAAAGTCAAAGTAGATCTGCAGTGCATACGCAAGCAACCGGAGCGCTTGGGCACCCCGGAGGTGGTCGAAGAGGCCGCTCGTCAGAGAGTAGCCCAGCCAGTCGGCCAGGACCGCCTTTTTGAAGAGTCCCTGCACAATTCTCGTAAACGCAGTTTCCAGGAGTCCGGACGAAAATCGTGATCCAGGAAGGGCGAGTTGCGGCTGAAACCTGCTGAAACGTTCGATCGGTCCGGCGACGAAAATGGTAAACAGTGAGCCGTACGCGAGGAGGTCCAGGAGTGAGCCGCGCGGCGTGATGTTCCAGTAGACGTCGGTCAGGTAGCTGATGTATTTGAACGTCACATAGGATAGGCCGACGGGGATGGCGAGGGCCGAGAGCGGGAATACGGGGAAGGTAGCGACGACCGATAGCAGGCTCTGGATCGCGGCGGACAGCAGGCCGAGGTATTTGAACACCACAAGGATGGCGACGATGCCGGCGACGCTCAGGCCGTGCACGAGGGCCCGCCGCGACGAGCGTTCGATCAGGATACCTGCCGCGCCCGCATAGAGCGTGAGCCCGAGGACCACCACAAGGGCGGCGCGGTCATGCCAGCCGATCCAGCACAGACTCGTAAGGGCCAGCCAGCAGGTGCGCAGTTTCCCGGCCGGAAGAGCCCAGTACACCGCCGCGGCCGCGACCAGGAGCCCGAAGTATTCAAGAGTCAGAAACACGGGCGGTCAGCCGGCGTTGATGATCTCGATCATCTGGCGTACGGTGTCGAACGATTCAGCGGTGATCCGCGGCGCAGGGATACGCTTGCCGAACTCCTTTTCGATAAAGACCTGCAGCGAAACGAGCGAAAAGGAATCGATCAGTCCCGACGAGATCAGCTTCGTATCGGGTGTGATGACTGTTGCCGGGTTTGACAGGAACTCCTCCCGGATGAATTCAATGAGTTTCGTCTCCATGGGCATGCCTGTTACGAGAGTCCGAATCGTGAGATAATTTCTTCGCTGGACAATCCCAGAATGTCATGTTTGCGTCCCACACGGATGAATGCATCCAGTGCGCGATCGAGGTGTGAGCGTTCGTGCGCCGCCGAGAGCTGAGTCCTGATCCTCGCCTGGCCCTGGGCCACCACCGGAAAGAAGAATCCCACGGCGTACACGCCCTCGGCGTAGAGATCTGCGGAAACACTCTGCGCCAGTTTCGCATTATACAGCATGACCGGGACGATGGGGGTGATACCTTCCTTGATCACGAAGCCGGCGTCGGTCAGGCCTTTGCGCCAGTAGGCCGTGTTGGCAATCAGGCGTTCGCGTTGCTCTGTCGCATCACGCACAAGCTTGAGGACCTGCAGCGTCGTATACGTGATGACGGGAGCCAGGGTATTGGAGAAGAGATACGGGCGCCCTCGCTGACGGAGCATTTCCACGATTTCCTTCCGGCCGGCGACGCACCCTCCCGACGCACCGCCGAGGGCTTTGCCGAACGTGGTGGTAAGGACATCGATCTTGTCCACAACGCCGAAATGTTCGTGCACGCCGCGTCCGTTCGGACCGATAAACCCCGTTGCATGCGAATCATCCACAAACACCATGGCCCCGAATTCCTCGGCGAGCGCCACGATCTCGCGCAGCGGCGCGAGGTCGCCGTCCATCGAAAACACCCCGTCCGTGATGATCATTTTCCGGGGCCGGTCACGGTACATTTCCAGTTTCTTCCGCAGGTGATCCGTGTCGCCGTGTTTGTAGGTGTCGTGTTGTGCTTTGCTCAACCTCATCCCATCGACGATTGACGCATGGACCAACCTATCCGAAATCATGATATCTTTGTCATCCAACAAGGCTTCGAACACGGCCGCATTGGCATCAAAGCACGAGCTAAACAGGATGGTGTCTTCCGAACCCAGAAACTCCGACAATGCGTGTTCCAGCTGCCGGTGGATATCCTGCGTTCCGCAGATAAAGCGCACCGACGACATGCCGTAGCCGCGGGCATTCAGGGCCTCGTGGGCCGAGCGGAGCACATCGGGATGGCTGGAAAGTCCGAGATAGTTATTCGAACACATGTTAATGACCGAGCGTTGAGGTGCACCGGCAGGAAACTCCACGGTGATCTCGGCGCCCTGCGGAACGGTGATAATCCGTTCCTGTTTGTACAGGCCGCTCTCCGTAATGGCATTCAGGGTCTGTTGATAGATATCGCGTATCTGCGGGGGAAATGCCATGCCGTGCTCCTTCTGCAATGCCAATGGAGACTCTGTTCAGCAGCGCATCCCGTTTCCGGGATGGGTTAGAGTACTGGATTTTACCTCAAAAGGCAATACGGGGAGGTGTGCAGTTATGTGTGGGAAATGCCTGCCGGACTGCGGGCGTCCGAGCGTGCCAGCGCAAACCGGATTGTCGGCGGATCCGTGGCAACGCCGGAGTCGCGAAAGCCCAGGCGTTCGAGCAGAGCGCATGAAGGCTGATTCTGCCGGGTGGTGTGTGCCACGATGCGATGCACGCGCGGGTCTTCAAATGCGTGCCGGACCAGTTCGTGCACAAGCTCGGTCGCATAGCCCTTTCGTTGCCACCCCGGGTGGACCGAATAGCCGATTTCGACTTCCCCATCCTGACCGGGAGGACCGAGGAACCCGCCAGATGCGATGACTGGTCCGGCCCCTTGTTCGCCGTTGCGCAGCAGGACGTACCATGCGTACCACCCGACGGCTTCCGGGCCTTCTGTGCTCAGCCGTTCAAGAAAGAACCTCTGGGCTCCTTCATCGTATTCGCCCGGCGGCCAGCCGTGCGGCACCTCCGCCCCCAGCTGCAGGCCGAGCTGTTCCGGTGCGGACAGTTCGGCGCGAAGAAGTTCGGCCGTGGCGGCGATGAGTATGAGTCGCGGCGTGACTCGCCGTCGTTCCTTCGTCGGTATGCGTTCAGGTTCCTGTGCCATGCTCCGTCCGGGGACAGCGGGGGGTAAGACTACGGTGGTGTATGGGCATCCCACACCGCCCGAGCAATCCGGGCAATAATCGCCTCGCACATACTCTCATCGGCTTTGGCGTCGGTGACAAATACCGCGATGGCGACATGAGCGCCGTCGGGAAGTGTCATGATGCCGACGTCATTCGAAGCGGCGGTCAACCCCTCTTCATCCGTGCCCGACGAGCCCGTCTTGTGGGCGATGACGGCAGCGGCCGGCAGCAGGCCCTTGATCTTTTTCGTGCCGGTCGTGGTGTTGACCATCGTTTGCATGAGATAGTCCTGGGTCGCCGTTGACAGAAGCTTTTTGCGGTGGAATTCAGCGAGCAATCGCGCCATGGCCGCGGGGGAGCACCAGTTGCGGTACTGTGCTTTCCCGTCTTTGTGCATGTCCGCCTCCGTCGTGGCAATGGCCATCTGCGTTATCCCAAGTGCGCGGACATAGTTTTCGACGGCGTGCGGTCCGCCTACGAGGCGGAAGAGGATGTCGCAGCCGTTGTTGTCGCTGTGCGCAACGGTAAAGGTCAGCAGGTCTCTCAGGGTAATATCGACATTCCCTGCCGGGTATTTTTCTTTCAGCGGGCTCCAGGTATTCGGGAGCAGATCGTCGCTCCCGATATGAACCAGCTGATCCAGCGACATTGTTCCTGCGTCCACCTGATGGAGCACAGCCAGGGCAAGTGGAAACTTAAACACGCTTTGCATGGGAAATCTGTCATCGCCGTTGAACGTCAGCGTATCGTCCTGTTCCAGCCCGAGCACGGCGACGCCGACCTTCCCCGGGGCATGCTCAAGGATGCGGGCGATGGCTGTGCGCAGGGAATCCGGGGGACCAGAGGCGACGGCCTGCTGATTGGAGAGTACAGCGGATAGCAAGAGAACACACATGATGGACCGTGTCATCGCCGTCATCCTCATTCTCATTCGTTTGGGGTCCCCATCCGGAGCGTGCCCACGCGGGGGGGAGTGCATGTGCATCCCAGGGTGATTCCGTTCTCATCGCCGCGTCAATACCGGCCGAATTTCTTCGTGCGACGACTGCGCTGGACGGCCGGCTACTTGATGTACAGGAGCTTCCGGGTCTGCTGGTACGTGCCGGCCTGAAAGACGTACAGGTACATGCCGCTGGCATAGCGACGCATGTCCAGCGTCACCTGGTGTACGCCGGCGATTTGCGCGCCGTCGACCGGGGTCGTCACCAGCTGTCCCAGAAGATTGTATACCTTGATCACGACGTGGGCTGCCACCGGAATGGAGTACCGGATGGTGGTTGCCGGATTGAACGGATTGGGGAAATTCTCGTCCAGACTGTAATCCGCGGCCGGTTCCACCGGCGGGGGTGTTGATGGGCTGACCGGATAGAGCTTCACCGCATCGATGGAATACATATCGCCCTGTGCGGCATAGCTCGAGAACGAGATCCGCAGCAACGCATCATTCACAGGGGCGGAGATGTTGTCCGGTTTGAAATCGACATAGAACAGCTTCCAGCCGGTCGTGAGGTCGAACCGCTGCGAGAGCAGACCGTACGGCGTGAATGGCGGGGTCGATTTCATGACGGAGACGTCGCAGTCGTTGCCCGTTGATGAATATGCTGCGAACTGCAGGCGATAGAGGGAATCCGGATGCAGGAGGATATACGATTGATACAGCTGTGTGTTTGAGCCGGTCTGTGTAATGCTGATTTTCGCACAGGAGGACTTGAAGAACCCCGGTCCGCCGATATTGAAGATGCCGGCCCCGTTTGTATAGAAACCCCAGTCCGACGTGCCGTTGTCAAACGTCGGATTCTCCACGCCGTTCCCTGCAAACGTTGCAGGAAGTGCGAATGTCGTCAGGGAAGCCATGGCGGACCATCCGCTGGTGGCGGTTGCGCCTTTTGCATTGACGTGCCAGTAGTATGTCGTGCCGGTACTGAGCCCGTTCACGACAAGGCTTGTCGTGGTCAGCCCGGGGAAATCCTGTGCGACGAGGGTAAACGCCGAATCGCTCGCGACTACCAGGTGGTACGTCACCGCCTGGGGCACTGCAGTCCAGGAAATGAGCGGATTCGTTGTGAGTCCCGTTGTTCCATTGGTGGGTCCGACCAATGTCGGTATGCTCGGTGGATTGTCCACCAGTGCAACGGAGAATCTTCGTGCGGGCGACCAGTCGCTCGTGCCGATACCGTTCGATGCATTGACCCGCCAGAAGTATGAGGTCCCCTGGTTGAGATTCGTGACCACGATCGCATTGCCGGTGATCCCCGCGCTGTCGAACTGGAGGCTGGCGAACGAGGCCGATCCCGCAATTTGCACACGGTGGGTTGTGGAAGAATTTCCTGCCAGCCACGTGAGTGTCACCGTCGTGGAGAGGCCTGTGGCACCGTTGGCGGGGGACGACAGCACCGGAGCAGACGGAGAAGGGATGCTCACGGTGTTGGTCTCAATCGCCCCGAGGTCCGGCGCGGCACCCTGGAACGCGAGATGCACTCCTTCGCCTGCGGACCAGGAGCGCGCGTCTGCAAGCGTGACGGTATTCGAGTCATAATCGATGGAGGCGATCCGGACCGGCGTAGAGGCGCCGATTTTTATCAGATCGCCGTCCGTGATCCCGAATCCGTCGCAGAAGTAATACGCATCGTCGACGGTCAGAATCACGCTGCCGGTGCTCCCTTGCTGGGCAGTGGCAACAGGTGCGCCGGCATCGATCGCCGGCGAGCCGGGGAGGAGCCCGAAATTCCAGGTAGAATCGAAGTCATTCGGATAGAGGGGCACGTTGACCAGTCGCGGATCGGCTTCAATGCTATGGGCGTCCTTTCCCGCCATGTATGCATAGCCGTTGTATGTCGAGAGCCATGTTTGCCATGCCGTAAGGCCGACCGTTGTGACCATGGCGTTGTCGATGCGGTGCATAAAGATCGCGCCGCCGTTGCTTTCGTAATAGAGATTGTAGTCGAGGGTGAAATTGCCTCCCCAGTCCATCCGCCAGTAGAACATGCTGCCGGTGGGCATGCCGGCCACGATATTATTTTTAAATGCGCGCGGCTGGTTGACGAGGTTCCAGACGCGCACGCAGGTATGACCGTCGTCCGTCTGGTCGGGACCCTGCCAGGTGCGGCGGTTGTTCATGATGGTGTTGTTGTAGTAGTGATCGCCCTCCGCGAGCGTCATACCCGTGCAGTGATCCCACACGACATTGTACCGCACGATGGTAAAGCGGGTCGGATCGGTGGGGCTCGTTTCAATGCCCGCACCGCTGGTGGCGTCGTGCCCGCCGATGGGGCCGTCGTCGTCGCCCGAGGAGCTGTACAGATAGTTGTGTTCGATGATGGTATGCCCGGCCCCTTTGAGGTCGATGGCATTTTCCGCCGCGTGGCCCATGTAATTATTACGGATGATGGTGCCCCGGTTGTAGAGCGTGGATCCGCGCCGGTTATAGTCGGGCTCGAACTGGATATTGTCTTCGATAAAGGATGTATCCAGCCGGCACCCTTCGATCAGCGTGCCGTGATAGGCGCTGACGCCGTCATTGGTGGAGGTGACATCGATGCAGTTCTGGCCGACGGCGTAGACGGTGTCATTGCGGATGATGGCGTAACGCGGCGCGGATCCGGCGATCACAATCCCGAAGACAAGTCCGCGGACGAAGCACGACTCCACCAGAATGTTCTTCCCGGCAACGACAATCCCGCGCGAAGTGGCGTTTTTGTTGTAAATATTGTCAAAGACATCGCCGGTCTCGTAGACGCGGTTATTGCGGAACGTGAGTCCGTTGCCTTCGAGCTGCACCCAGTAGGTGTTGTCATTCAGCGTGCGGAAGTAGTTCTGGTTGGTGACGGTGAACCCCTCGATCACGATGTTGCTCGGGTAGATCACCATGACGGTCAGGTTCCCGTCGGCGGAGGTCCCGTCAATTTCCACATATTCGCCCGGGTAGGCTTTGTAAACGATGGGATTGTTCGGCGAACCGGCATTGTCCGGTTGAAAGCGTTCGTGGTAGGTTCCGGCGCGCACATAGACCGTATCGCCCGCGCTCAGCCCGGATGACGCCCGCTGGAGCGAACGCCAGGGGTTGTCGATGCTCCCGGAGTTGCTGTTGTTGCCGCCGGGAGAGACATAGTACGTCGTTGCAGCAGCCGTCGATGCAGAGAGCAGTACGCACAGACGGAACAGGCGGAACAGTAAGGTGATCCGGACTCGCATGGTACCCTTTCGCTTCGTTACTTCGTCCTCAGCGCCGTCGAGCCCCTGGGCGTGATCGTGCCGTGCCGCACGGCATCTTCAAGGCGTTCCGCCAATTGCTTTCTGGCAAGTTCATAGACATATCCCCTGTCAGCCCATGCGGGCTGCTCGCTCTGGCTTGAAAGAAGTCCGGAGCGGTAGTCATTGAATGCCGCCGGCACCACCGCATCGACGATCGCTCGGGTATCGATCCCCGCCTGTCGTGCCAGCCACAGATATTCGTAATCCTGCATCCCCCGACGCAGGTTCTTCAGCCGGATCGAAACGATCGGTCCGGGCACACCCCGGTTCTCACCGGGGAACTTCCGGTCTTCCCCGGTATAGATAATGGAACNNCACCTTCTTCCCAAGCATCGTGTTTGGTGTCGGCGTAGTACGCGGTTTCCCACAGGTAGTACTGGTCAGCCGCGTACTTCCACGCGATCCATGGGTTCACGCGGGCATCGGTGGCGAAATCGTCAATCGCCACGGGGTCGCCATAGGATGGCCGCTGACCGTTATAAAATCCGACCTGTTCACCTGCAGCATGACGAGCAGCCGCCACCGTGATATCGTAGCCGGTGGTCCCGCCGCTGTCCTTCCATCCGGCGTGCCCGCCCGTCATCCAGAATGTGACCGGACCATACAGCTCCGGACCCATGCGCGTTGTCACCATGCGACCCAGGAATCGACCCACGCCAGCGCTCGTCTGAATCCACTCCGCCCGGTGCCGGACTTCCGGCCAGTGTGCGTACGGAGGCTCATCTTCGAGGTACTTGTACCGGACGACAGCCGGCGCGTTGGCGCGAAACCACGTCTCCCAGGCATCCGCGGCTCTCTGCCAGCTCTCGGCGGTATTCGGGAAGAACCCCGATCGCCACCCGTCGTCGGGCTGATCGTAGGTGCCGATGCTATAGGTCTGATTCCCCACCGCTACTCCCGGTCCGTCATATCCCCGGTCGGGGGTATATGCGCTGCCGGTATAATAGCCGGCGAGTTTTCTCGTGAACGTCTCCAGCTTGCGCCGGCCGTCGATGAGATCGAGCCGGTGCCGGTGGAACATCATCGCGTAATTATGAAAGAGCTTCCAGTAGCCGGGGGAATCGTCGTCGACCCCGTGACGTGCGGTGATCGCCGTTGATCCCCAGAACATATGCGTGTGCAAGTGGGTCGTATCGGACAGGATGAAACCGTAGACCTGCAGCGCCATCTGAACGGCACGCGGCGGATGCCCATCTTCGCTGACGTTTACCTGCCCGTGATATTTGCCCGGAGCTTGATCGGGCGGCACGAAGATATCCACCCACACGGCCTGGTTTGATCCGGCGTCAATGTCGAAGGGCATACCGGAGGCGCCGTGATCGAACTTCCCTTTCGTGTCGGCCGGCACGAGCGCATCGGGAATCCTCCCCATGTGGAGGGCATCGGGGAGCGGCCGGGCGGTGGCCAGCCACCAATCGCTCCGTTGCCGGACATCGATATAGCTTTCGACAAAGAGCTCGATTCTCCGTCCGCGAAAATCAAAAATATCTCTGCGGCCCCCCGGATTCTTGATCACGCCGGTCGCCGACACAAGGCTGTCGAATGTGAGCCTCACGCCCTTTGCTCCCGGTCCTGCGGCTTCCAGGATAAGCTGGAATGCGACAAACTCGTTCCGGGCGCTGAACAGGTGGATCTGTTCGCCGTCCCAGACGCCATTCCGTTTGTCGGATCTTGCCCAGTGGTCGAGGTCTTCGGCCCGCACCTTCTCGCTCTCATCGACAGCCCAGACGGCGGTGATGCCCTGTTCCTGCGGGGGTGAAGTGCAGCTGCTTGTCGCAGCAACGTACCCCAACAATGGTACCAGGGAAAGCCATCCGGATCTCCAGGTCCACCCGCCAGCACGGGGAAGCGTCATTTCAGTCCGGTGCGGTGAGAAAGTAGTTGACATAATATACGTTCATAGAGAAAAACAGTCAACCGGGGTCCCTGCCCGGTTTTTTCGCCTCTGTGGCTCAAAAGACTCTTCAAACGCGCGTCAGTGAAAGGCTAGGGCGTCTCGAGCACGACACGGGCTTCGCCTGCATTGGGTGCAGTGAGGGTGAGGATGAGAGGACCCGGGGGCATTGTTTCGCCACCGAATCCGATCCAGATGGCACGACGGGTAGTTCCGTCGGCCGGGACGGGGGGGCGTTTGGACCTGAGGTACAGATTCAGGTATTCCTGACTCGTNNACGATGGCCTCCATCTGAAACGTCTTTTCTTTTTCGGCAAGAAGCGGGCGGACGATCGGCGACACAACCGGGATACTCAGCCCTGCCCGGAGGAGGCACAGGATTACTGCAGCGACGCATACGGTCGTGAGGGCGATCGGGCGCGCCACCGTGCTCCATCGTTGTTCCATCGTCGTCCAACCGTACGGCAGGATTGCGGCGCACATCAGGAGGGCGAAGATGGCATAGGTCGGCGAACCGGTCGCCGCGGGGGCGGGGAACAGTGATGACCCGGCAAGGACAAACACGATCCACCACTTTTTCAGGAGGGCGGCTTTGACAAGGCACACAACGATCCAGACCAGCAACACCGGTATTCCCGTCCAGAAGGCCGCCATTCCGATGATCCCTGCCACGACCGCTGCCGTTACGTGAATCAACGTTTTTCCGGGGAGACTCGCGGCAGTGGCGATGGTAAGCACCAGTGCGGCCACGGAAACCACTGTGTTGATTTCCACCATCCTATACGAAGCGATGAACCCCTGGAGCATCTCCGATCCGGTCAGGACGCTCTCATGCCGCGGGATGATCACGAGGACGGCGATCAGCACGATAGTGACGATGAGGGAGAGAGCGATCATGGGCCATTCGCGCGCCAACATTTTCCTGCGCTCCAGGGCGATCCCGATCACGCCAGCAAAATAGACAAGGAGCGCATAGGGGTGGAACAGTGTTGCGACGAGTGCATACAGCGACACTGCAACAAACCGGCCCCGGGTGAAAGGTCTGGCATCGAACCAGAACAACAGGGAAAAGAGGAGGAGCAGCGGGCTGTAGAACACACCATGAAAATGGAAGAGATAGATGTATCCCGCGAAGAGCATACCGCCGGCAACGAGGGCCGTGGCGCTGAATACTCTTCTCTCGCGCATGGCAACAAAGAGCAGGAGCCACGCCAGGAGGGCAACGACGAAGTTGAACAGCTCCACCGCATAAATGGATTGTCCGAAGAAATGGTACCCGATCCACAGAGCGCCCTGGCCCAGGGGGCGGTAGTTCGCCACCGGGTAGATTTGCGTCGTCAGGGCATCGATGAATGACATCTGTTGGACATGCGGAATAATCGCGAACGATTCGTTGTGGTTGGCGAAGGGGAAACCCAGAAGGAACCAAAAAGAGATCCCGAGAAGCGCGAGTGCGCCGAACACCAGGTTGTCGGATCTGGACATACGCATCCTTCACAAAAGTCGGAGTAGCACACTCGTGCAATGTCGATGAAGGGTGGGGGACTGCAAGTGTTATTATACGGAAATGCGGCATACAAAAAAAGGGGGAGCCGCGGATTGTTGCGAGAAAGCCATACTTGATAGTTGGACCGTAATGCGTTATATTCAATGCAATTGTGGGCATACGGCCAGGTTTTATCCTGTGCAGGCCTGCGAACGCAGAACGCACGAGAGGATCTTCATAGTGCATCCATGGGAATCCGCTTCTTCAGACAGTGGTAGCACACAGGGAGATACAGGCGGTTCTCCGGCGTCCTTCGGGTTACTCACTGCTGTGGAGAGCACGTGAGCGATCACGCCATCCGGCCTCTCAGGATCGGGATGCTCGGGACGGGGTATGTCGAGGAGCGGTTGCTCTCAGGCCTGCCCTTCCGGAACGCGCGCGTGGAGAGAAGCTACGACATGTTCACGGCGCTGGCGTTTGTGCGCCGCAGAGCCGGATATCCGGCACATGCCACCGCACTGATCAGCGGGTTACACTGCGACTTCGGCCTGGGGCGGGTCGATCTGTTCAATTTCATCAACACTGTCAGCCTTNNAAACTCATCGCGATCAGCCAGTGGGCGCAGCGGTTCCAGGAGCATCTTCTGGAGGATCACCCCGCGCTGGCGGATGAGATCCGTCCGAAAATGTGCGTGATCACGCCCGGCCAGCGGCCGCTGATATCAGGTTATGCAGACAAGACGCTCGACCCCCGCCGGATTTCGTTTGTCTTTGTCGGCGGAGATTTTTTCCGCAAAGGGGGTATGGAGGTCCTGGAAGCATTCTCCCAGATTCTGGATGAGCAGCTGCCGGTGCATCTCACCATTGTCTCGTCATTGGAGTACGGGGATTATGCCTCACGCACCACGCGTGCTGATGTTGACCGGGCGAAGGGGCTTATGGCGCGGATGGGGGCGAGCGTCACGCACTACTGGTCTCTGGACAACGAGAAGGTCCTTCAGATCTTTGCACGGTCGCATGTCGCCCTGCTCCCGACGTACGATGACACCTATGGTTTTTCGGTTCTTGAAGCTCAGGCGGCCGGGTGTCCGGCGATAACCACCGATGCTTGTGCTCTTCCGGAATTCAACGACGATTCCAACGGATGGTTGATTCAGGTGCCGAAAGACGCACTCGGCATTCCCTTGCATGACACAGTGGAACACCGCGCGCAGCTTTCCCGTTGTGTGCGGGAGAATCTTGTGCGTATCGTCCGCGACATCTGCGCGGATCCATCCAACATCAGCATTAAAGGCGAACGGGCATTTGCACGCATTTGCCAGGAGCGATCGCTCGAGCAACGTGCGGGACTCCTCGAGGAAATTTACCGGGAGGCACTCGGATGAAGATCGCATTCGGAAATGCCCAGGACAGAATCCCATGAGCGCATTCTGGTTTTTGGTCAGCAATCTGCTTGCAGGCTGCATCAGTTTCGGCGCGGCGTCGATGGCCTTTGGCATTGAATCGCCGATGAAACTCCTCCTCGCGACCGTTGCGGGATTCTCCGTCGTGTCCGTCGCCGCAGTCCTGCTCACGGGGATCTTCGGCATCATGACCGTGCAGTGGGTAGTGCTGTGTCTGGTCCTTGTGGCCTTGTGCGGGGTCCTGATCCCGGGCATCCGGAGATCGATCGTGGCACACATGCACCTGGCCGGCGGTGCGCGGCCGCAGGCCCCTGCTCCGACCGACCCAACGCTACGGGGCGTGGCCATCGTGTTGTCGATGGCGTTTGTTGCAGTGCCGCTGGCGCGCTGTTTCGTCCTGGGCACCAACTTCGGTTCAGACGATCTCTCCTACCACGGCCCGAGTATTGCGGAGTGGATCATTCAGAAGGCTGTGGTGTATGCGCCGTTCGACTACCATGCGTATTACCCGTTCAATGCGGAAGCCCTTGCGGCCTGGTTCATCCTTCCGTTCCATACCGACGGGTTCATCGGGCTTACCGGTGCTTACTGGCTGATCCTGCTCTGGCTCTCGGCCTTCAGCCTTGTGGTGGCCATGGGAGGCTCCAAGCTGCACGGGGTGATTGCCGGTGCCGTGATTTTTGCAGCACCTGTCGTTGACTCCGTGGGTGCGCGGGTCTCATCTCCCGACCTTGCCGGCGTGGCGATGGCGCTGGCGGCCATCTCTTTGCTGACCCCGGACCGGAGGCGCATCCCTACGATCAGTCCTGGAGCCGCAATCTTTGGCGGCCTGCTGCTGGGCTTCGCCCTCGGCTGCAAAGTGAGCTACGGTCTCGCGCTGGCTATTGTCGTCGGATGGATCATATTCTCGTCGCACATCGCGCCGAGCTTTCTCACGCGTTTGCGCGTGGCGGCAATTGTCGCAGGCTGCAGCGTCGTTACAGGGGGCGCGTGGTACATCCGGAATTGGATCCTCACAGGCGACCCGGTTTTTCCAGCTCAAATCGGGCCGTTTGCCGGGCCGTTTACACATTCGGATCAGGCCCGCACGGAGCTCATCACCTGGATTCTCCAGCGGCCGACCGATCCAGCGCAGTGGAGCGTGACGCTGCACGGCATCATGAACTGGCCCCCAAGCCTGTTCGCGTTTTCGGCGCTCGGCTACGCCGGCTGCCTCTGGGCATTCATCCGCCGCCGCAAAGAGAAGAACGCGTTCCCCATCCAAACCCTGCTGCTCGTGCTGGGGCTGTTTACGTCGGTCATGTTCTTTTTCCTGCCGTTTTCCGCAACCTACAATGAACCGCACGGGGTCATCGATCCGGCGATACGATATGCAATCCTCCCATTCGCCATTGGCATCATGTGTTTCGGCGGATTTTCGGCGGGGAGCGCCAAACGGCGTATTCTCTACTTCTCCCTTTCCATCCTCGCGGTGATTCCTGCGTGGACCGCCGGCCCCGGGATCGGCCTGCTCCTGGTGGCTTGTGCATTCCTGGTCCCGTACATCAACCGGTTCGTCGATTACTTTTTTGGGTTAGAGTACTCACGGCGGGCGCAATGGTTGTGGGGCGGCGTGCTGGCCGTATTGCTTGGGCTGGTGGCTCTGCAACCGGTCGCCCAGCACCTGACGGATCAGCGCTTGTACGACTACGGCTTGCCAGACAAGCCGCTTGGACCGGCGTGGAAAGCCATGGAATCCGTTCCGCCAGGTTCCCGGATCGCATGGTTCGGCAACAAACTTCACGAGTATTACCCCTTATATGGCAGACAGTTCAACAGGGTACCTGTTGCGCTTGATCCCAGCGGTGTGCCATTCGAGCGGCTGCACCATCTTTTCCTTGAGCATAACAGGCAGATCGCCTGGTGGAGCGATGAGCCGCCCGTGGATTCCTCGAAATTCTACGAGAACATACACCGGTCCGGGATAGACTATGTTTTGGTGTCAAAATTCGGCGGAGATGATTGGCCGCCCCAGCAGCGGATACTGGAGCATGCCGCTGATTGCGAGCAGATCTATCGGGATGGATTTGCGACAATCTGGAGAATTTCACCGGTGCGGAATGTCGGGCATTAAATCTCTTGTGACGACGCGCACGCCGTCGGGAGAGGTTTTCGGGTACATTATGAACACACATCACAAGTTTTCATGAGGAGAGCACAATGAAGGTACTTGTAACCGGCAGCAGGGGTTACATCGGTTCGGTCATGGTTCCGTTGCTTGTAGCCGAAGGGCATCACGTGACGGGACTGGACACCGATTTTTACGAAGCGTGCACATTTGGCACCTGGAAGGACCCGGTGCACACCATCCGCAAGGACGTGCGCGAAGTCACAGTGGAAGAGTTGCGGGGATTTGAGGCGGTGGTGCATCTTGCCGCCCTGTCCAACGATCCTCTCGGCGACATCAACCCTGACCTGACGTATGATATCAATCATCTGGCATCGGTCCGTCTGGCGAAACTTGCGAAAGAAGCGGGCGTCCAGCGGTTCGTGTTTGCCTCGTCGTGCAGCAACTACGGGGCTGCGGGAGACAACTTCGTCGACGAAACGTCAGCATTGCACCCGGTGACGCCCTACGGTGTCTCGAAAGTGAGGGTGGAACAGGATGTCAGCAAGATTGCGGGTGACGGATTCACGCCGACATTTCTCCGTTGTGCAACGGCTTACGGTCTTTCGCCGCGGCAGCGGTTTGATGTGGTGCTGAACAATCTTGTGGCCTGGGCATATACCTCGGGTTTGGTGTTTTTGAAGAGCGACGGCACCCCCTGGCGGCCGATCGTGCACATCGAAGACATCTCGCGGGCGTTCATCGCCGTCCTTGCCGCCCCGCGCGAGATTGTTCACGGCCAGGCCTTCAATGTCGGCCAGACGACCGAGAACTACCGGATTTCGGAGATTGCCGAGATTGTCAAGCAGGTTGTGCCGAACACGAAGGTGGAATTTGCCGAAGGCGCGGGTCCCGATCTCCGCTGTTACCGTGCGGATTTCAGCAAGATCACGCGTGTGCTTCCGGCATTCAAGCCGCAGTGGACGGCGCGCAAGGGTGCCGAGCAGCTGTACGAAGCGTACAAACGAATCGGGCTGACCAACGAGGAATTTGAGGGGCCGCGGTACAAGCGGATCGATCACATCAGGCTTTTGCTGAAGAACAACCGGCTCGACAGTTCGCTTCGCTGGACGTCGCAGCCGGGCAGCAGTGCCGCGCGCTGACCGCGCGGCGTCACCGAGATCAGTCTCAACCTGGAGAACACAGACACAATGCAGACCTACTCTTCACACTTCAACAGCACATGCCTGTTCTGCGGCACGCCGCTGCGCCACACGTTCGTGGATCTGGGGATGTCACCGCTGTGCGAGAGCTACGTGAGCGCATCGCATTTGAACTCGATGGAACCCTTCTATCCGCTCCATGTGTTCGTCTGCGAAAAGTGTTACCTCGTCCAGCTCCAGGAATACGTGAATCCGGGAGACATTTTCTCCGAGTATGCGTATTTCTCCTCGTACTCCGACAGCTGGGTGGAGCATGCCCGGCGGTACACCGATATGATTGCCGGCAGGCTCGGACTGACGGCAAAGAGCCTGGTGGTCGAGCTCGCCAGCAACGACGGCTATCTGCTGCAGCATTTCGTCACGAAGGGCATCCCGGTGCTGGGGATCGAACCGGCGGCGAACGTCGCGCGCGCCGCGGAAGACCGGCACGTCCCGACGCTTGTGGAGTTCTTTGACGAAGCGATGGCCAAGCGGCTGAGCGCCGAAGGGAAACAGGCGGATCTTGTGGTGGGCAACAATGTGCTCGCACAGGTGCCGAACGTGAACTCGTTTGTCGAGGGGATCCGGCTCCTCCTGAAGCCGGGCGGTGTTGTGACGATCGAATTCCCCCACCTGATGCGGCTGATGCTCGAGAACCAGTTCGACACGATCTACCACGAGCATTTCTTCTATTTCTCATTCTTCGCGGCCGCCAAGGTGTTTGCGGCGCACGGACTCACGCTGTTCGACGTGGAAGAGATCCCGACGCACGGCGGGTCGCTCCGCATTTACGGGCGTCATACGGCGAACACGGCGCTCGCCATGACGGAGCGTGCCCGCGAGCTGCTGGCGCGGGAGGAGGCTGCCGGGCTGACACAGATGGCCGCGTATGCATCGTTCGAACTGCAGGTGCGCGAGACCAAACGGAAGCTGCTCGACTGTCTGATCGGCCTGAAGCGCGAAGGAAAAACCATCGTCGGGTACGGCGCTCCCGGCAAGGGCAACACGCTGCTGAATTACTGCGGCATCCGTCATGATTTCCTCGAATACACCGTGGACCGCAACCCATACAAGCAGGGCAAGTTCCTTCCCGGCACGCACATTCCGATCTACGGGCCCGAGCGCATCCGGGAAACCAAACCGGACTACGTCATGATCCTGCCCTGGAATTTCAAGGATGAGATCATGGCACAGGTCGCGTACATCCGCGAATGGGGGGCGCAATTCATCGTTCCCATTCCCGAAGCACGAATTTATCCCTGACGCGACAAAGGAGGCACCATGAAAGTCGTCCTGTTCTGCGGTGGATTGGGAATGCGCTTGCGGGAGTATTCCGAGACGATTCCCAAGCCCATGGTCACCGTGGGGCCCCGTCCAATTTTGTGGAATGTTATGCGCTATTACGCGCATTACGGGCACAAGGATTTCGTCCTCTGCCTGGGCCATCAGGGCAACGTGATCAAGGAGTACTTCCTCAACTACAACGAGGCGCTCTCCAACGATTTCGTCCTTTCGGGATCCGGCAACACGCCGAAGCTCCTCGGGTCGGACATACAGGATTGGACCATCACGTTCGCCGATACGGGCATGAACAGCACCATCGGCCAGCGCCTGCGGGCCGTGCGCAAGCACCTCGAAGGCGAGAATGTGTTCCTGGCGAACTATTCCGACGGCCTCTCGGATCTGCCGCTCAACACGGTGATCGATGATTTTACCAGACAGGACAAGATTGCAAGCTTTGTCTCGGTGAAACCCAGCCAGAGCTTCGATGTCGTCGTTTCCCGGGACGGTGTCATGGTCGATCAATTGCAGGC
>PMCM01000089.1:19321-24255 GCA_003154155.1 Ignavibacteriota bacterium
GACGACATGTTTGCCAGCGGCAACGCGCCCTGGGAGGTCTGGAAGCATCCGGCCTCCCGGTAGCGGTCACTTCCCCACTTCCGAAGCTCATTTTTCCTTACGGACGCGCGCATGCAGCCTCTTCTAAAGCAACGGTTCACGCAGGGCGGACTCATCCTGAGCATCCTCGGCAGCATTGGCCTGCTCTGGTATGGCATTGTCGCTCCGCCCTCGTTTCCGTTTGCCCGCTTTGCGGCCGGCGGGAGCGTCGCGGTCTCCGCACCTCCCCGGATCGTCATTGCCTTCCGGAACGACGACATTACGGCATACAGCAACCCTGCGCAGGAATCCGCGATCCTCTCCGTCTTCCGCAACCACAATGTGCGCCAGACATTTTCGGTCATACCCGATCCGGGTGCGCTTCCTGATGCAGACGCGGAGAACTCGCTTCAGATGTCGCCTATCCGGGACAGCCTTCTTGCGTGGCAAGCCGCCGGGAACGTGAGCTTCGCCCTGCACGGCTACACGCACAAACAGCATCATCACTCGGCGGGCGAGTTTGACGGCGTCTCGCTGAACAAGCAGCGTGACCGGTTGCGGCGCGGCAAGGCCATTCTTGACCATGCCCTCAACACCAGCGTCACGATGTTTGCGCCCCCGTGGAATCAGGCCGACGAGAACACGCTGACCGCCTGCAACGAGCTCGGGCTCAACAGGTTCTCCGGCTATCGCGGTGCGCCTCCCATGCCCGGCATGTTGATGTTGAACACCAATACGGTCCTCTTTCCCGACACGAATTATGATGAAGCGGGCCATGAGCTCCCCGCCCTCCGGGTTGTGCTTCCTTACGCACATCGCACCCAGGGCACATGCTTCCTCCTGGTCTTTTACCATTCCCGTGCCGACTTCAATGCGCCCAGCCGTTTCGTTGCGCTCGACAGCATGCTGACGCTTCTGGGGCACGACTCGCTCGTGACCATTGTACCGTTTGACGAACTGGGGCGGATGTACGGCCCGGCCCTCGCGACCTACAATATCGCCGGTCTGAATCTGCTCCAGATTGACGACGCCAAGCATTATGCTGCACTTATGAGTGCCACGTTTTCGTGGATCGGAGGGAAATTGGGCCGCACCAACAGCATGGATTCATTAAAGTACCGGGCACTGGAGAGGTATTACACCGGGGATTATACGGCAGTCAACGCGCTGGCGGGGGAAGCCGTTGGCATGTACGAACAGCAGACGCGCGTCGGGCGCGGCGTGCTTGCAGTGTTGCTGGGTGCTCTGGTGTTCCTGATTGCCCGCCGGAACGATCCGCGTGCGGCCGGCAGATACGGCATGATCATCCGGAACGTGCCGTTTGCCCTTGTGGCCGTCATTTGTTTCACGCTCATCGTAATACGCCTCACCCATTCCTTCTCACCCACGAGGACGCAGGACCTCTTCGTTCTCGGCGCCATGGTGGCGTTTGCGCTCCTCATCGGTGCCTTTGCCAGAAACGCGCGGGAGAAGCAGACATGATGCCTTTGTCTTTCGCAAAGAAACGTCCCTTCCGCTTACTCTGTCTCGGGGCCCACTCGGATGACATTGAAATCGGGTGCGGCGGCACTGTCCTGAGGCTCCTGGAGGAATACCCGAAAACGCAGGTAACCTGGGTGGTGTTCGGTGCTGGCAACCCCTTGCGGGCTGCAGAAGCGACAACGAGTGCGCGGATCTTTCTGCGCAATGCCGGCGGGCGCGATATCATTGTGAAGGGATTTCGGGACGGCTATCTGCCGTACACCGGCGTGGAGGTGAAGGATTTCTTTGAAGTGCTCAAGGGGAAGGCGTCACCCGATCTGATTCTCACGCATTATCGCAGTGATCTACATCAGGATCATCGCCTGGTGTGCGACCTCACCTGGAATACCTGGCGTGACCACCTCATCTGGGAGTATGAGGTCCCCAAATACGACGGAGATCTCGGCACACCGAATCTCTACGTCAACCTGAGCAGGCAGATCTGCCGGCGGAAAGTGGGCAACATCATGCGGTGCTTCGCCACGCAGCGTTCGAAGCGCTGGTTCAGCCGGGATCTTTTTGAAGGTCTGCTTCGCCTCCGCGGAATAGAAGCGGCGGGGCCGCTTCCATTCGCAGAAGCATTCTACGCCCGGAAGATCTTACTCTAGCAGCCGTCCGGACAGCCGGGCGGCTCAGCGAATCCCGATAAAGATCCCGCGGCCGATCAGCCCTTCCTTTTCGTACCTGGTCTCCATCCCCGTCGCCTTGAATGCAGCGAGATATTCCTCGTGGGAATACAGGCCGAGTTCGTGCAGCTCGGTGAGGTGTTCCACGCCGTCGGGCGTTCCCACCAGATAGTGGAACTCCAGCACCGATACATTGCCGCGCAACACATTGGTATTGATGCGTGCCACCTTGAGGTCCGGCTGGTCAACGTACGATGCATGCACGGTGTGCGGCTTGTACTCCTTCATGTCGATCCACGGCTCGATCAGGAGTACTCCGCCGGGAAGCACGTGGTCGCTCATGGTCTTGACCGCCTGGCGCATGGATTCCAGCGTCTTGGCATAGCCAATGGCGCTGGTGAGGCACATGACGATGTCGAACTTCTTGTCGAGTTTGAAGTCGACCATGCTGGCGCAATGGAACGGTATTTTCGGGAACCGTTCTTCCGCCAGCTTGAGCATGCCGGGGTCCAGATCCAGTCCGGTGATGGCGAATTCTTTCGTCAGGTAGCCGACATGTCCTCCGTTACCGCACGCAACGTCGAGCATGGTGTTGCCGGCGGAGCGTTTGTGCCGTTTGACCACCGCCGAGAGTTTCCGCGCCTCATCGGCCCAATCTTTTCCTTTTGCAGCGAACACAGCGTCATAGATCATTGCAGACTTGGTGAACATGGCATGTCCTCGTCCATTGAACGTAGTGAGTGGTTGCGTCAGACTCCAACAATTTCCGCTGTCACGCCCAGTCCGGCCAGCGATGACCTGATTTCCGCCTCATAGATCGGGTTCAGGAGCACAACGACCGACGGGTTGTACCGGGGCAGAACTTCGGGGGCGACAATGCCCTGCCCTGATCCTGCGATAAAGCTTCCATGTTTCCTCGGGTTGATATCCACGACCGCCTCGACCATGGAAGATCCTTTGACCATATTCAGGAAGTTTGTGCAGCGGGCCCCGCCTCCCCATACCACAACGCGCTTTCCCTCGGCAGCCCATGCGCGGAACCGCGTTTCCCAGAGATGCAGTGTCGCCCTGGCCGATGCGGAGAATGCGCCGGCAAGCGCCCGGATTTCCTGCAGCCGTGCAGGTTGATCCTCCGGGAGCGGGGCAGGCGCCGTCGCCGACGGCGACGATTCGATCCCCAGGAACTGGGTTTCAAACAGATCCCGTTGGCCAAGCACGTTATACCCCGCCGACGTAAAGAGGGCCGCAAGTGACGCAGGGCTGAAGAACGACACATGTTCGTAGACGAACGCCCACAGATCGTTGGCACGGATATGATAGAGTGCGCTGGGCACTTCNNGATGATGAGATCCGCCGGGCGGTCGGCATATTTTTCCGAATAGAAATCCTGCACGATAGTAATCCGGTCGTATCCCGGGCCGGCGGCCGGGGCAGCGATATAGCTCGGATCGAAGCCGATGCCCGTGCAGCCGGCACGGTCGCAGAGGTAGGCCAGGAAGTCACCCTGTCCGCAGCCGATTTCCAGCACCGTTTTCCCCCGGAGGGCATACCGTGCAATCAAGGACGACGCCAGTTCCTGCACGTATCCCTGAAACACGCCGGAATGGTGGAGCGAATTCTCATAATTTGTCGTGTACGCGATCAGGTGCGGGTCGAACGTACTGTTGTAAAAATGTCCGCACGCATCGCAGAACGTGAGACACATGTCGCCGCGAACGGTCTTCATGGCCTCTTCGCGGGACGGCCAGAGCACGGTGCTATGCACCGGGAGTCCGGGGATGTCGAACACGGGGGTCGTTGCAGTATTGCCGCAGACCGGGCACGGCGCAAGATGTGCGGACGGAGTCATTGCGATCCACCAAGTGGTACAAGTTCCGCGGCGACTCCCATGCCTTCGAGAGATGCACGGATTTCGTCACAATAGACGGGATTCATCACAAACACAACATCCGGCCTGCAGGTACGGAGGAACTCCGGGGCTACGATCTCCTGTCCGGTCCCCGCCAGAAATGTTCCGTGTTTGTGCGGGTTGACGTCCACCGCATACCGGATATGGTCGCGCAACTCCATAGACGTCAGGAACCCCACTCCCTTGGACCCAGCACCCCAGATCACCATACGCCGGCCCTGCGCGACACATGCCTTCATGAAGCCGTTCCACTCGCCGATACGGCGCGTGACGTCACCGGAGAACCGGCGGACCGTCTCGCGCATCTCGTCCACGCGATGTTGCTCCCCCGGGGGGAATTCTGCCGGCCCGCGTAGAGAAGGAAATGCATCGATCATCAGGTATTGGTCGTCGTACTCGGTCCAGACGCTGTTGACGGAGAAGCCTGTCCGGAGGAACAGGCCCTCCAGCGACACCGGACTGAAGTAGGAACAGTGCTCGTAATACAGGTCCCAGAACGCGCCGTCGCGCAGAATTTTCGCGACTTCGGGGATCTGGAAGAAGATGCGTGTGCCGGTTTGGGTGCCCAGCGCCGTTCTGATCATGCGCATGAATTCAAGGGGCAAGGCGACATGTTCAAGCGTCATCTTGCAGCAGACGAGGTCGGCGTGTACATCCGCGTATTTTTCGGAATAGAATTCTTTGATGAACGTCATCCGGTCTTTCGCCGGGCTGACGGTTCGACTCTCGTCATACACGGGGTCGAAGCCCACCCCGCTATTATTCCCGATTTCACAAAGAAGCGTGAGAAATTCCCCCTTGCCGCATCCGATTTCCAGCACTCGTTTGTTCCGCAGCTGGAAGCGGTCCACGAGGCGTGT
>PMCM01000137.1 GCA_003154155.1 Ignavibacteriota bacterium
ACAAAGAGAAGGCTGAAGAGCTTGCAAAGCAGCAAGTAGGAATCAAGCACGAGTCCGAACAATTGAAGAACGATATGGAGTCGCTCCAGAAGAAAATGGAGGACTTCCCATCGGAGATGCCCTTGCCGGAAATGCAGCAGGCAAACCAGGAAATGGCTCAAAGCAACCTCGACCAGCAGCTCGGTCAGATTGCCGACCAATTGGAATCCCAGCAGACCTCGCAAGCATCGCAAGGGCAGGAAGCGGCGAGTCAACAGATGAAGAAACTCTCGAAGACCATGCAATCGGTCAAACAGGGACTCCAGCAACGTCAGCAACAACAGGTACTGAACGAGATGCGTCGCGATGTTCAGGATCTTCTCGAACTCTCCCGGCGGCAGGAGGATCTCAAGAATCAGTCACGACAAATGGAACAAAACTCACCGTCATCGCGCAAGAACGCGGAAGATCAGATGAATGTGATGCGCGATCTCTCGACTCTCAGCGATCGGATGTATTCCCTGTCGCAGAAGACGTTCGCCGTGACGCCTGAAATGGGGAAGGCGCTCGGCGATGCGATGCGGGCAATGTCCGAAGCGATGAAAGCTCTTGACCAGAGGAATGGGAATGGAGCATCGGGAAATCAGCAGGAAGCGATGGCCTCGCTCAATGAGGGAGCACAGCTGATGCAAGGTGCCATGGAGGCGCTCTCGCAGGGAGGCGGCGAGGGGATGGGCATGGCGGGATTCATGCAGCGCCTCCAGCAACTCTCCGGCATGCAGCAGGGCATCAATGATGCCACCCAGGGGCTGACGCCCCAGCAGGCTGCCCAGATGGCCCGGCTGGCCGGCGAACAGGGGATGGTGAGGAAATCGCTCGAGGACCTGGCCCGCGAAGCCAATCACTCGGGGGACCTGAACAAGCTCCTGGGGGATCTCAACCGGATTGCACAGGACATGCGCGAAGTGCAGACCGACCTTGCCCAGGGCAATGTGAATCCCGAGACGCTGCACAAACAGGAGCGCATCCTCTCGCGCATGCTGGACGCCTCACGCTCGATGCGTGAACGCGATTATGAGAAACGGCGCAAGTCAGAAACCGGCGTCGACGTCGTGCGTGAGGGACCGTTGACCCTGGATCCGTCAACTCCCGAAGGACGCGCCAAACTTCAGCAGGACCTGCTGCGCGCGCTGGAGGAAGGATACAGCCGGGATTATGAAGAGTTGATCAGGAAGTATTTCGACGCACTCCAGAAACAGGAACGGTGACCGTATGCACAGAATCCCCGCGGTGATCATCCTTCTCATCGTTTGCTCCGGGCTGGCCGTTATGCTCGTGACAGGCGTCCTTACCCCCGTCATCGCCTGCGCACTCTTTGCCGCGGCGCTCGCCATCCTGGGCATCCTCTCGCGGGGTTTCCGCACGACAGGGAGGAAACCCGGATGAAGCAGCCGGCCGCCCCCGCACCGCATGANNTGGGAATGGCGATCTATCACTGGACGGAGGGCCTGGGATGGGCTGACGCATTCCTGAATGCGGCAATGCTGCTCGGAGGCATGGGACCTGTGGATGCCCTCCATACCACGGCGGGAAAAATCCTGGCGGGAATGTATGCGCTGTTCGCCGGCGTGGTCTTCCTCGTGCTTGCCGGCGTCATGCTCCAGCCCGTGCTGCATATCGTCCTGCACCGCTTTCACCTGGAGACCAGCGAACGGCAGGACGGCAAGGGATGAACACCCCGTCGTCCGTCATCCAGTCGCTGCACGAAAGCTACGGCACCTACCGCCTCCACCATCTGAGCGCCGCTGCGTGTGTCCATGCCGAAGTACAGCGCGAGATCGACCTGATCGTTGCGCGGGGAGCCGGTGTGGTCCGCCGCCGCGACATCGGCCGGTCGATTGAAGAACGGAACATCGTGCTGCTGAGTGCCGGTACCGGGACCCGCAACGTCATGCTCTGGTCGCAGATGCACGGCGACGAGCCGACGGCGACGCTCGCGCTGCTGGACATCCTTGCGCGCATCGTCCAGGACCCGCTGACACCATGGCTTGCCGAGATGCTCTCGGCGATCACGGTGCACATGATTCCGATGCTGAACCCGGACGGCGCCGAACTTCGCCGGCGCTGCAACGCCGCGGGCATCGATATCAATCGTGATGCCCGCGCCGCCGTTTCACCGGAGGCACGTACGCTCCTGAAGGCGTACCGAGAACTGACACCAGAGTTTGGATTCAATCTGCACGACCAGGATCTGCGATCCGTCGGCGACACAACGCAACCCGCGGCACTGGCGCTGCTCGCACCCCCGTCCGATCCGGCCCGGTCGGTTTCGCATACACGCCTGCGTGCCATGCGTATCGGCGCACTCGTCGCAACGGTGCTGCAGCCGTACATCGGCGGCCGCATCGCCCGGTACGACGATACGCACGAATGCCGGGCTTTCGGCGATCTCTTTCAATCGCTCGGCACCAGCACGCTGCTGATCGAGTCAGGGCACTGGCCCGGCGACCCGGAGAAGGAGTACATCCGGAAAATGAACGCCGTTGCGATCCTGACGGCCCTGTGGAGCATCGCCGCCGGTTCGTACGAGGATGCCGAACTGGAGTTCTACCGGGATATTCCCGTAAACGGGCGGCGTGTGTTCGACCTGCTCATTCGCGGCCTTGAAGCCCGCCACCCCTCCGGCTGGACCGGTCCGGTCGATCTGGGGGTGATGTTTGAACGGAATAGCGATCGCGCAATTATCAAGGAAATCGGGGATCTCAGCACGCATGGAGGGCTGGAAACGCACACGATCGGCGCACGTCCGCTCCCCCCCCAGCTGGCCCGTGTCGAGGCGGTGGTCCGCCGTGCGGAGATTTATGACCTCCTGCAGATCTACCGGCATGACGCAGGCCCGGGGTCTTGACAGTGCCGAAAGTATCCCGTACCATATACGTCCAGTGCTCAGTTCATTCCCACTTTCTCGGAAATTATGAAGGGTTCCTTCAAGACCGCAAAACAACATGAGTTTGAGGTCGAAGCCCTCCCCCACGCCGACCTGCTCTACAACTACGCCCTCCGCATGACGAACAATGCGGCAGACGCAGACGACCTTGTCCAGGAAACATTCCTGAAAGCGTTCCGCTTCTGGGACAAATATGAAAAAGGAACCAATATCCGGGCCTGGTTGTTCCGTATCATGAAGAACTCGTATATCAACCGCTACCGTCGCGAATCCAAGGAGCCGGACACGGTTGATTACGAAGAAGTGCAGAACTTCTACAATACAATCCGCGACGAAGCATCTGAATCCAGCGATTTGCAAGAATCGGCATTCGGGCAACTCCTCGATGACGATATTGCCACCGCGATCGCAAAACTTCCCGAAGACTTCCGGACGGTTGTCATCCTGTGCGATATCGAGGGATTGACATACGAAGAAATTGCGGAATTCCTTGCGGTACCACTCGGAACCGTGCGCTCACGCCTGCATCGCGGTAGAAGCCTTCTTCGCGAGAAGCTCTTGGTATATGCGAAAGATCGCGGCTACACGGTCAAGGACTGATGCGCAGCGAGATCGCTGGTGTTTGAACGGCAGGAGTTTGTGAAGTGAATTGTCGTGAATTTGATGATCGCATCACCCCAGCGGTCGACCGGCTGCTCCATGGCGACGAATTGAAGGAATTTGATGCGCATGCGGCGGAATGTCCCGGATGCATGCACGCGTACGCGACGGAACACAGCATCAAACAGTTCGTCGGGGAACACCTCACCATGGTGCCTCTCCCGGCCCCCCTTCTGGCGACGCTCCAGAGGACCATCCGTTCCGAACGGAATACCGTACCTGCACTGCTCGGCTGGCTCCAGTCATTTCTCGGCAACTCGCTTTCCCTCCGTCTGTCCCTTGCGCTTGGCGCCCTGGGCATTATCGCCGCCGGATTCATCCTTCGTCCCATTCCTCCGGGAACACCTGCAGTGCACGACGTGAATGACATGCTGACGGAATCGCAGGACACGTATGCGGGCATTCTGAACGGCGACCTCAAACTGCAGATCGAGACGACGGACCCTTCGACGCTTGACACGTTCTTCATCCGCAAGACCGACTTCCCGCTGCATATCCCCGCCATCCGCCATTATCATCCGGTCGGAGCGCTGCTGGACGATCATGCCGGCGTTCCGTGCGCGCAAATCGTGTATGCCGGAGAAGGCATCATCGTCTGCCTTCATCAGACCTGCTGGAAGACCGTCCAGGACGGCCGCCTGTTGAGCCTTCCCGAACATGCGCTGGATGTGTTGCGCGACGGCGGCACGTACAGCGAGGATGAGGAAGGAGGCAGATCGGTGGTGGTGTGGACCGACGGACGAACGCTCAGCATCGCCGTTGCCTCCATGCCGTCGCACCGGCTGCTCGGTGATCTTGCATCCGTGTCGGCGCTCGCGGTATCGCCCCCCTAATCCGGCGTCGTGCGCCTGCCCGCCAGCGCCGCCGCCCATTTCTTGACAAACCGTCACCTTTGTGGTACCTTATACTGCTCCACCCATCACGATCAATCTCATGGCATCAGACAAAACCCAACACAGTGCGGCCAATGCGACGGTGCCGGATCCCATTCCCACCCGGCTCCCGGTTCTTCCCCTCCGCGATGTCGTCATCTATCCTTATATGATTTTTCCCGTGCTTGTCGGACGGGAATCTTCGCTGCGCGCGGTGAATGAAGCGCTGGAAAAGGACAAGTTCATCTTCCTTGTCGCCCAGAGAAGCTCGATTACCGAAGACCCGGGGATCGATGAGATTTACCACGAAGGTACGGTGGCGAAAATCATCCAGATCCTGAAGTTACCCAATGGATTGATGAAGATACTCGTCGACGGAATGCTGCAGGCGCGCGTCGAGAGCTTCGCGACGAACCCGCGGTATCTGGAGGCCGATCTCGTCCTGTCGGCGATGCCCGTGGTGGTCGATTCCGAGCTGGATGCCCTGCTGCGCCACACGGCAACGCTCTTTGCAGAATACGTCCACCTGAACCGCAATGTGCCGAGCGAAGTGCTCGTGGCGTTCGAAAACACGCGGGAACCCCTCCGCCGGATGTACTATATCGCGGCGAACATCCTGCAGACCGTGGAGGTCAAACAACGGATCCTCCAGCTCACGTCGATCCGCGAACAGCTGCATGAACTCATCCGCATCCTGAACTCCGAAAACGACGTTCTCAAGATCGAAAAGGAAATCGACACCAAAGTCCACGACAATATCGCCAAGTCCCAACGGAAGTTCTTCATCCAGGAACAGATCAGGATTCTGCAGGATGAGCTGGGCGATGAAGAGACATCGCCGGAGCTGCTGAAGCTGAAGGACGACCTGAAGAAGGCGCGGATGCCCAAGGCCGTCGAAGAAAAGGCGATGGAAGAGTATAACAAGCTGAAGAAAACCCCTTCCATGTCTCCGGAATCCACGGTCATCAGAAGCTACCTGGATTGGATGATCAGCGTGCCGTGGCACAAGCGGACCAAGGATGATCTGAACGTCGAACACGTGAAACAGATCCTGGATGAGGATCACTTCGGCCTGGAAAAACCCAAAGAACGGATCCTGGAGCACATCGCCGTGCTCAATCTTGTCCGGGAAATGAAGGGACAGATCCTGTGCTTCGTGGGCCCTCCGGGCGTCGGGAAGACTTCCCTTGCCAAATCCATCGCCCGGGCGCTTGGGCGCACCCTCGTGCGCATCTCGCTGGGTGGCGTCCGGGATGAGGCGGAAATCCGCGGACACCGCCGGACCTACATCGGTTCGATGCCGGGGAAGATCCTGCAATCCATGCGCCGTGCCGGCGTCATCAATCCGCTGATGCTCCTTGATGAAGTGGACAAGATGAGCATGGATTTCCGGGGCGACCCGTCTGCCGCAATGCTCGAGGTGCTGGACCCCGAGCAGAACATCGCGTTTCAGGATCACTACCTGGACGTGGATTACGATCTTTCGCATGTCATGTTCATCACCACTGCAAACGTGCGGTATGCCATCCCCCTGCCCCTGCAGGATCGGATGGAGATCATCGAGCTTCCCGGCTATCTGCAGCACGACAAGATGGAGATCGCCCGGCGGCACATCATCCCCAAACAGCTGACCGAACACGGCTTGCAGAACCGCCACGTCACTTTCACGGATGACGCGATCATGAAGGTGATCACGGAGTATACGCGCGAAGCGGGCGTGCGGAATCTCGAACGGGAGATCGCCTCGCTCTGCCGCAAGGTGGCCAAGGATATCGTCGCGGCGAAACAGAAGAAGGGGAAGCAGGCCAAGGGCGGATTCTCCGTGGATCAGGAACGCGTGGAACAATACCTGGGTGTCCCCCGTTTCCGCAACCGCCAGCGGGCCGAAGAGCACCGCGTGGGTTCGGTGACCGGCCTGGCGTGGACAAGTGTCGGCGGCGACATCCTGCACGTGGACGTGAGCGTCATGCGGGGCTCCGAAAAACTGACGCTCACCGGACAATTGGGCGACGTCATGAAAGAATCGGCCCAGGCTGCGCTCAGTTATCTCCGCTCGCATGCAAAACAGCTGAAACTGTCCGAGACCTTCTTCAAAGGGAAAGAGATCCACGTGCATCTTCCGGAAGGCGCAATTCCGAAAGATGGTCCCTCCGCCGGTATTACCATGGCCCTCGCCATGTACTCGGCCATCAGCGGCCGCTCGGCACGTTCCGACGTTGCGATGACGGGCGAAATTACCCTGCGCGGCGAGGTGCTCGCCATCGGCGGCCTGAACGAAAAACTCCTGGCCGCGCAGCGCAGCGGCATTACCACCGTGCTGATCCCGCAGGAAAACGTCAAAGACCTGCAGGAGATCCCCGCACGCGTGAAAGAGGGGCTGAAGCTGATTCCCATCAACCGCATCGAAGAAGCACTGCCCTACGTGTTTGTTCCCACACGGAAGAAACACAAAGCGACATCCTGATCAGGTCGACCACCATGAGCGAATTCATCGTGACGGCGCGGAAATGGCGCCCCATGAAGTTTGAAGATGTGGCAGGACAGCACCACGTGACCGTGACGCTCCGCAACGCCCTGGCCACGGGACGGATTGCGCATGCCTACATCTTCGCCGGTCCCCGCGGCGTGGGAAAAACCACAACGGCCCGGCTGCTCGCCAAGGCGGTCAATTGCCTCTCGCCCGTCGATCAGAACCCTGACAACACCTGTGACATCTGCGCGGAAATCACCGAAGGGCGTTCGTTCGATGTGCAGGAGATCGACGGGGCATCCAACCGCAGCGTGGACGACATCCGCAATTTGCGGGAATCGGTCCGGTATGCGCCGGTCAAAGGACGCTACAAGGTCTACATCATCGACGAAGTGCACATGCTGACGAAGGAGGCCTTNNCTTTCCCGCTGCCAGCGCTTTGATTTCCGCCGCATCCCGGTCGGGGACATTCGCGACAACCTTGCAGGCATCGCCCGGCAGGAGGAACTCGAGCTGGATGACGAGGCGCTCCTCCTGATCGCCCGGCGCGCAGACGGGTCCCTCCGCGATGCCCAGAGCCTGTTCGACCAGGTTATTGCGCTGTGCGGACGCAAGGTCACCCACGCGGCCATGCTCGAAGCGCTGAATATCGTGGACCAGGATTTCTTCTTCCGCGTGACAGGACTGATGGAACAGCAGGATGCCGCCGGCGGACTCGCCCTCGTCGAGGACCTGATGAGCCGGGGGTACGATCTCCGCGAGTTCCTGGTGGGACTGATCGAGCACTTCCGCAATCTCCTGGTGGCAAAGGTGACCGGCACGAGCGACCTCATCCAGGCCTCCGATGTCATGCGTAAACGGTACCAGGAAGTGGCGTCTCTGTTCTCCATCGGCGATCTCCTCCGTGCGCAGCGGCATGTCGCCGCGACGGAGATGAGCATCCAGCGGACCGCCCAGGCCCGGTTCCGCCTCGAGGCCGACATCGTTCAGCTTGTCACCATGCCCCGCGCCGTGGATCTGGCCGGGCTGATCGATGGACTGGAAGAAATAAAAAAAAAACTTCCAGGTGACGGCGCAGTCAACGTCCCGTCTCCCGGCAGCACGCGGACCTTCAGCACTCCGGCCGCGGCGCCCATACCCCAACCTGCAACACCGCCTGCGGCGCCTCTCCGCCCGCGCCCTGCCGTCACGCCGGCATCCCCGCACTCCCCGTCGCAGCGTACGCCTGTCAACGAAGCTGAAGTGCGCTCGCGGTGGACCGAATTCGTGACGGAAGTCTCCCGGGCAAAAATCTCCGTCGGCACCGTTCTGGGTTCGACGACACTGCTGGGCGTACAGGATGGCATTGTGCGGATCGGCTGCGTGGATGAATTCCAGGTGGCAAGCGTCGAACGGAATCGGGATGTTCTGTCGGAGATGTTGTATACCATCTTCCGGGTGCGTGTGGGCATTGCCGCAGAACGCATTGTCCGGCCGGCAGCAGGCGATAATCCCGATGCCACGCCGGAGGAAGAACATCCCATCATCACCGCGCTGAAGCGCGAACTGGGCGCCGAACCCATTTGAACGTTTTCCCCGCCGTTTATTTTTCCCTCCTATCGTAATTCCTCTCCCGGGCGTGTAGTAACAGGTGAACGGTTCTCTCAAACGGTACGGTTCACACATGGTACGCACCCCCCATTCTGTTTCAGGCTTTTTCGTGATCGGCGCAGGCTTCTGGGCCTTGTCGGCCGCGGCAGCGGAGTATCCGCCTGGCCGGGCTGATTGCGGCGCAGAGGACATCGTGTTTCCCGCGCTGACGGCAGTTGTCCGACGGCATACCCCCGTGCAGGGTCTTCCTGTCAGCGCTCGATTGCGGGCGACGCGCAGGCGGAAGATCATGGCGCGGACCGGGGGTGGCTTCGGCAGCGTGCCGGCCGGCAACGGGAAACACGTCCGCGCCGTGCGGGCGCATGTGCAACATCCCGCAGCGCACGGTACACTATCATGCGGATGATCGGATGAAGATTCTCGAACGGGTCACAGCCTATGTGGTGACGGTGCTGCTGGTCGGCTCGGCACTTGACAAGATCGTGCACTGGCCTCTCTTCATCGCCGTGCTGGAAGGTCCTCCCCTTTCCCTGAAGGGGTTTGCCTCTCCGGTCGCCGGCGCCGTCATCATGGCGGAATGCCTCGTGGCCCTCTCGGTGGCTGCCCGGCAGACGCGGCGCGACGGGTTCCTCCTGGGCGGCCTGCTGTTTGCACTCTTTACTGGCGTGATCCTCGTGCTGGTCTTCGTCCGGCCGGGAACTGCCTGCGGGTGCACGTTCGCCTTCGGCACGGGGCGGGCGGATCCACTCCACGCGGCGATGAACGGCATTCTCACATTCCTCTGCCTGTTCCTCCGTCATAGCATGCCCGAACATCCGTCCGGGAGAACGGCCGGAGACGCACCACCGCGCTCCGCATCGCTCACACAAGTACAATCATAAAGGAGGCGAATATGGAAAAGCTTCGAACAGGCGTTGTCTCCGTTCTCCTGCTGGCTGCGCTGACCCTGGCAGGGGCGGGATTGATGGAACAGTCTGCAATGGCCAATAAGATCAACGTCAGCTGTTCCAGGATAGGATGTGGAGGCGGGTCCGACATGTGCGTCTCGATTACGTTCGGCATGTCAGGCGGAACGATCTCCGTCAATTGCTATATGTCGTACCGGTAACACATGCAGCACGTGCACCACGGAGCGCGCCGCGCTCCGTCATCCCGTGATTCCCTGAAATCTCTCCACACGCCAAGAGGGTTATATGACACGTCGGCGAACACTCGGGGCAGGACTGCTGGCCCTCGTCATCACCGGCGCGCTCGCCGGATATCTGTATGACCGCGACGCCGGGAAACAGGAGGTGAGTGTGGTCCCGACGGAACTGCAAGGGCTCGGGAACGACCTCCAGGAATGGCAGCTCCAGCCGGCGCACACGCGCCTCTGGCGGAATATCGGCGTGCGCCTGGACCGCCGCATCGCCCGGGGACCCGAAGCAACGCTGAAACTCCCGGTCGCGCTCCGCATCGATGCATCGGGTTCATTGTATGTCCTCGATTGGGGAGACAAAGCCGTCAAGAAATTCTCCCCTGGAGGAATGCTCCTCCAGACATACGGAGGACACGTGGGAGAGGGACCGGGGGAATTTACCAACCCGACCGATTTTGACGTCGATAGCACCGGCGGCGTGTGGGTGTGCGATCCGGTGAATAAGAACATCACCGTCTTCGGTCCGTCGGGAAATATGCTGCGCACCATCAGGCCCGGCCCTCCGCCTCTGAGAATCACCCATGTGGGTGGTGCCGGGTACCTCCTGATGTCCTCTTCCGCTGACGACCGGCTGTTTGGCTGGTATGCACCGAACGACCGGCAACGGATCAGGTTCGGCGAAGTGGTCGAACACCAGGAGCGGTTCGGGGTTGCGCTGGATGGGAAACTGACGGGCGACGGGGTTGGACATTTCGTGTACGCAGCATACCGCGCCGGTGTGATCGCCATGGGCGATGTCGAACGCCGCCCGGCAACGCTCTTCCTGCCGACACTCGATCACCGCGGCATGCCCCGTATACTCACCCGGGAATCACGCGACATGCGCGTGGCGCACGTCGACCCGGACGCCGGTTACGGCGCACGGGATGTCAGCCTCGACGGCGAAGACGTGCATGTGCTCACGGGTGAACGGCCGGCTCCGGGCACAAGTGCGATGGATGTCTATGATTTTCGTTCCGGCCGGTATCGCTATTCGTACCGTGTGGACGGAACGTACATCGCGGCAAAGGTCAGGCACCGGATGTTTTATGGGATTGCAGACTCTGCGCTTACCATCCTGTCGTTTTCCGGGGAAGGCCTCCCCGAGGGGGATGACGAGCAAGGTCCGCCCTCCCCAAAATAGAAGGGTTTTTTGTGCAGATCCCGTAACGAGCGGGAAAGCGCCGGGAGTGCCTCTGTCTGAACACCGGAACTGCGGCGGGTTCACGGTGCGAGCGACTTCAGGCTCCCGGCGCTGCTTTCATGCCCCTGTGCCATGCCCACCCCCAGCTCGAGCTTGATTCTTAACGGTGTTTTTGGGATAATGTGACTGGATGCGGGTTCTGTCACAAGCTGCGGGTGAGAAATGAGATACGGAAAGCTGCTGGTTGCGCTCTGTCTGATCGCACCATTGGCGCCAGGAGGGACGGGCGTGGCGAAGTATGCTGGGGAGTTTATGTCACTTGGTGTGGGGGGACGGGCACTCGGAATGGGTGGCGCATATGTCGCGCTGGCCAATGACGTCACTTCCGGCTACTGGAACCCCGCCGGCTTGTCGCGGATGACCTACCCGCAAATGACCCTGATGCATGATGAACGATTCGGCAGCCTGGTCAATTACGACTACGGTGCCGTGGCGTTCCCCCTGGGCCCCCGTGCCAGCATCGGCCTCAGTCTCGTCCGGCTCGGCGTGGATGACATTCCCGATACACGAAACGCGGGCGTCGATATCAACGGTAACCTCACCTACGATCCGACCCAGTTCAGCCGCGTCGATCCCAACCGCGTAACCTACTTCAATGCCGCCGATTGGGCAATGTATCTCACCTACGCGAGGCGGTTCTCCGATGACTTCGCCTACGGCGCGAATATCAAGCTGATCCGTCGTGAACTCGGCGACCACAGCGCGACAGGTATCGGCATTGACGTGGGACTGTGGTACACGCCCTTCGACAACCTCCTCCTGGGCGCAAATCTGCAGGATGTCACGACGACCTTTCTTGCGTGGGATACCGGCACTAATGAGCTGATCTCTCCCACCATGAAGGTGGGTTCGGCCTACCTCATCGAAGCCCTGGGCGGACGATTCGCCCCGGCAATGGATTTTGACATCAGGTTTGAAAACCGCCAATCGGCGTCCATGGCGCACCTTGGCCCGGTGAGCATGGATCTCCATGCAGGGGTGGAGTATCAGTTCAAGGATCTGATTGCCCTTCGCGTGGGCTACAGCGACATCAAGCAGCTGACACTCGGCGCCGGCGTCCATCTCCCCAAGCTGAACATCGACTATTCGTTCATGAAGTTTGATCAGACCGACCAACTCGGGAATACGCACCGGATTTCGATGACCTTCACGCTCGAAACCGAGCAATTCAAGCGCGTCACCGAGTGAGTGGTGAGGGCCGGCAGCGGCGATCGCCGGTCACTTGGACTTCATCACAAAGACGCCGTCCCAGTCGTCGGGTGGGGGGCTCTGCTGGTAGTCATGTATGCGATTGAGGTGGAGCTGCGAGGGATAGTCCTGAGGGAGCAGGGCGAGCGCGGCCTCGAAGGCGGCGATTGCCTCGGTCCAGCGGCGGGAAAAGCTGCACACCATGCCTTCCTCGTAGTGCGCAAGAAACTGCTCGATTGCCGGTGACATCACTTCCGCGCGTACCCCCAGGAGTTCATACACACGCACGGGCTCACTTCGTCCCTTCACCGCGATGCGATCAAGCTCGCGGCCCAGAATCCGGTCGCGCACAAGTTCATACGTCCGGTGACTTACCATGATGCCGGTCCGGTATTCCTTGTTGGCGCCCTCCAGACGCGACGCGAGATTCACGCTGTCGCCGATGACGGTGTAGGCGAACTTTCCGATCGCGCCCATATTGCCCACAACCATCTCCCCGGTATTCAGTCCGATCCTGACCCGCAGCGGAGATCTGTCCAGCTTCTTCCATTCGACATTGATCTCGGTGATACTCTGCTGCATTTCCAGCGCCGTCAGGCATGCGCGGTAGGCATGATCGGCCTGCGGTATCGGCGCACCCCAAAACGCCATGATGGCGTCCCCCTCATATTTGTCCAGCGTGCCGTCATTCTTGAAAATCAGTCCCGACATGACGCTGAAGTACTCATTGAGAATCCCGACCAGGTGCTCCGGTGACAGGCGCTCGGATCGCGCGGTGAAGCCTTCGATATCGCTGAACAGGACGGTGAGCTCTTCGCGCTGTCCGCCCAGCACCAGCTTCTCCGGGTGCGCAACGAGCTCGTCCACCAGCGACGGATTCACATATGTGCTGAACATGGATTTGATCAGCATGCGCTCCTTGCGCTCGGCCACGAGGTGATACGTGGTGCTCATGACGTAGCCCGCCATCACGGCGACAATGCCGCTGACCACAGACATGACGTAATTGAAATGCACAAAGACAAACAGGGCGGCGCCGAGAATGATAGCGATCTCCGCAAGCGTGAACAGGAATCCGAGGAGCCCGACGAGAAGATGATAGCGCGTCTTGACTTCACGGAGAAGCGAGGTGACGATAAACGTCACGAGGACGAGGAAAAGCGTAATGATCGATTCCGTGAACGGGGTCTCCACGCGCAGGAAGTTGTTCCGCAAAACGCTCTCGATCACATTCGCATGCAGTTCCACGCCGTACATCAGATTGTCGCGCTTCTGGGCTCCACGGGCGATGGGGACGGGGAAGAGGTCTTTGTATTCCGGGACGGTAACACCCACCAGCACGATCTTCCCGGTAAAGGTGCTGTCATACAGATAACCGTAGGAGGGATCGCTGAACGTGTTGATGTCCTGGCCGAGCGCCTGTTCGTCATTTGTGGTGAGGGTCTCGTCATCGATGACATCGTGAAACCGGATGTGGGGAAACGTGCCGTTGGGCCCTGCAAAATTAATCAGGAACGATCCGGGGTCGTTGCCCGGAATCTCGTGGCCGTCGTACAGAAATCCTCCGCTCTGGACATCCGGCACCGTCCCCGGGGGCAATCCCAGCGCCTTGTTCAGCACGGCAAAGCCCAGCGTCGGAATCCGGATCTCGGCGTCGGCTGAATCGATGACGAACATCGTGTTATACGTCCTGTAGACACCGTCGGCGTCATTCCGGATGTTGACCAGGCCCATGGAACGGTCAAGCGGGTAGAACACGTTGCTGAAGTTTTCGTTTGCCGAGGAGGTGACGTACGTATCGTTGTCCGCCTCCCGCTTTCCTGCCAGGACGGCAAGGCCGGTTTCCTGGATCGCATTGGCCAGGGCGGTATCGTTGGCCGGGGAATACGAATCCGGACCGCTGAACAGGAGGTCGATGCCCACGGCGCGGGCGCCCGCGGCCTTGAGATTCCGGAGAAGGTGGGCGTAATAGGAGCGGGGCCACGGAAACCGTTCAGGGAGCGAACGGAAGGAATCCTCGGAGATTTCCACGATCACCACATGGGGTGATTCTTTCACGGCAGCGATCGGGCCGCGGAATTGAAAACGGTAGTCGATGGTGGAGAGCTCAAGACGCTGGATGGCGCCCAGGCGGAACACCTGCACCTGTGTCAGCGCAATGATCATGCCGGCCGTGCCGAGGGCAAGGCCGAACCGGGTCAGCCAGCCGCGTTGACCGAAGGTGAGTCGGATCGATGGCATCCGGGGTGTCGCCTCAGAGGTTCAATCGGTAGCGGAGACTGACGATGCTGTCGTCCGTCATATCGTCGTTGTGATAGAAGGCGAGCTGAAACTGGAAGCTCATGTTCCGGCGCGCGAACCATTCGACGCCGAGATCCGCACCGGTCCGGCGATAGTCGCCGAATGTGGGTGCAACGGAGGCGGACAGCGTGAGGATGTCCCGCACCACCGTGTATCTCCCGATCAGGGAGATCGCGGTGTAATTCAGGTCCACGCTTTCACCCCGCGTGGCACCGTTCGGGATGGTGTTCAGATAGACCGCGACATTGACAATGGTCTGGAGCGGGATGTTGTAGTACGTGGTCAACCCGAGCTCGCCGGTAAGGTTCTGGACGTCGTATTGGCGGATCGTTTCGTCGGCCCGTCGCGAAGTCGAGAAATTCAGCGTGGCCGTCTGGCGGACGCCCATCATGAACTCATACGTCGATTGGACATAGAAGCGGAGTGTGGCATCCGAGATCGCCGAGAGGGAATCCGGGCCGTCCGTGCCAAGGCTGTTGTCATTCCCGTACCGTGAAAACCCGACGGTCACGGTCGGGAGTGTGCGGACGGGGAACCATGTTGCCGCGACGTTGACATTGGAAGACACCGTCGTGGCGGGCTTGGTTTTGCTGGTGTTGTCCTCCAGGTGCTCGTAGCCCAGCGTGAGAAAGACCTGGTTATCGAGCAGGCGCGCACGATCCGTCAACTGCACGCCGCGGACGTCGGTCTGCAGAAACGACTGTCCGAACGACGTATAATCGCTCCCACGGAACAGATAGTTCGCATGGAAGGCGTTGTTGAAGTACTCGAAACCCACGCCCATCTGATAGGCGAGCGTGGAGAGCTGCTTCACCGACAGCGGGCGGAAATTGTCGTTGACCGTGATGTAGTGTTTGAGATAATCGCGGACCTGCTTGATGCCCTCCGCTCCCGACGTGTACACCGAATCGATGTACGCATCGGAGAAGGTCCCGCTGGTGATGTCGGAGTTGTAGGCGGTCATTGCCGCCTGGCCGGTGACTTCGATGCGTTTGTGGTCGAACCGTGCCATGAAATCTGTGCCCACCAGGATATTCTCCTGGGGTTTGATGCCGTACTTGATGGACCCCATGTCATCGCCTGAGCTCAGCCAGGAGAATCCCACTTCCCACGTCTCGCGGTTACCCAAGCTCGGGCGGACGGCAAAAAGTTTGCGCGAAAAGGATCCGTAATTGAATTTCCCCCATGTGGTCGGGTCGATCTGCCCGTACGCCGCAGTCGAATCGCGCTGAAACTCCACGGCAAAACTGTCGGCGGAAAACGACTTGATGAGCGAACCCTCGACGCTCCGCGTGATTTCACCCAGTGACAGATCCAGACCCAGAATCCCGTACCGCGCGGTAGTCTGCAGTCCACGGACCCGTTTCCCGTTCAGCACAAGTTCGGGAAACGTGGGGTAGTGATCGCCNNGTTGTACCACATGCCATCGTCACCGATTTTTTCGTGGCGCGATTCGGCCTGCACGTTCCCCGTGTACTCAAACCCGCGCTGAGGAATGGTGGTGGACAGCAATGCGTCGCCCCCCGAGCGGCGGATGTAAAACGAGACCTCCGCGGCCGACTGAAATTGCCCGTTGCGGTTAAACAGCCCCACCTTCACGGTATGCCGTCCCGGCGCCAGCCGGACGCCCAGGTTCTCGGGTGCGAGGATGACCAGATCACCGCTGAACACCGCCATGGCGGTGACGTTGACCTCGTCGAGCCTGATCTGTGTTGCGCGCCGCGCGACGGCGGTGTCTGCACGCAGGAGGGAGATGGAGATCAACACGTCATCGGGGCCGAGGATCGCGTCCGGGTCCGGGCTCAAAAAGAGCACCTGCTGCTCCGCTTCATCTTTCACGGCGATGCGCAACAGCTGGGGAGGAGGAGTGGCGAGCGGATCACCGCCTGTGCCGCGGGGATAGGACTCCCGCCGTCCGGAGGCGTCTGAAAGGACGAGGTAGTATTCGACGAACGGTTGCGCGACGACATCCGGCGGCAGCAACGATGTGGCGGTGGATCCGCGGAGATCCATTTCCGCTCTCCGGAATTCCCGGGTGCCGAAAGGGCGGTAGAGGAGCAACACGGAGGTTGCGCCGTTTCCCTCCCGGAGCGTGGCGGTGATTGCCAGCGAGGTGTGGGTGACAGCCTCGGCCGGGCTGACATCTGTCACCGCGCTGGAAAGTTGGGCCAGAGCGCCACCGGCCGGAAAGAGAAGAAGAGCAAGGAGAACCAGTGGGGTGGTCTTCATGCGTACCGGCATCCCAGATGTTTAGTCTTTGTATTCGATCTTGAGCCGGCTGGTCTTTCCATCCGGGCTGCGCAATTCGAGCTCGAGTTTCTTGTTCTGCCCGTCGGCCAGCGCATCGGCCGCGGCCTGGCGCTCGCTCTGGGTAGACAGCCGGCTCTGAAGCGAGCCGTCACGGTAGGATAAACCGGTAAAGCCCGCCACAACATCCAGCGATTTTGACGATGCGCGATTGGAGAACTTGATCGTCCCTTCGGTCACAATCAACGTGTCGGATCCGGACGAGGCGTTGAATGCACCCGCTGTCCCGCGGATGGATGCGACCGAGGTCGGTGATGTAAACCGGAACTCTTCCCCCGCACGCTGCTTGGCCACATTGAAGCCCACCACACCCGTCTGAATCTCCACAGCTTTGGAAAATGCCGCGCCGGACGTTGTGCCGGTCACGGTCAGCTCCGAGCGCTCGCGGAGATGCACAAGGCTGTTGTCTTTGAATTTGATGATCGCGAGCGATTTCGGGCCGGTGCGGACCATGTCACCCGTTGCCAGAGTCTGTCCGCGCGACGCCGCCTCCCAGGTCTTGCCGCTCTCCTTCCGGAGAACTTCCAGGATCACCTTGCTCAACAAGCCGATCGGCGCGCCGGGGGGAGCTGCCATCGATGCATTCAGAGGGGAAAGGCAGAACACCAGAACGAGAACACGCAGTAATGTCGGTTTCATATCGGGCTCCTGGGCAGCGTGCTACTCGATGTCCGCGTTGACAACGCTGGAAGGGTTTTCACGCAGCTGTGCAATGAGTTTGATGAGCTCGGTNNTCCCTGAATCGCGGCATTGGTGCCGCCGGCATTCACAGTAAACGAACGGATCGGACTGCGCAACGAGCGGCTCGGACCGCCGATCGCGCCAGAGAGACCTTCGATATACCAGACGTACGTCTTCCCCGGTTCGAGGGGACGAACACCTGAGCTCGGATAGAGGAAGGAGTTGCCGGTGATTTCCGCCAGGACCTGTGGGATCCCATTGGCGGCCTCTTCGGGGGACGATTGGGTTGGCAGACGCTCGAAAATCGAGATGCGCGACCTTGGCCCGTCGAAATTCCACTGGAACAGGGGGAACTGGCCGATGGTGTGGTCATTGTCCATGGGAAACACCAGCTCTAGCCGGGACGGATTTGAAAGGATAAACTTGAAAGAGGCCCGCGTGATAACCTGGGTGCGCTGGTTTTTGACTTCGATCCGGAACGTGTAGACCCCGGCCGGCAGGATGCCCGATGGAAGGGCGACTTCCTCGAAGCGTCTCTTCGCCGTGGGATCCATGCTGTAGGAGTTCAGATATTCAGGTTTACGAAGATCAAGATTTGTGAAGGATTTGTGCCCCGCGAACGTGAACTGGTTCGACGTGTACTGCGACGCCGAGGGGAAGGTTTCCCCGGTCGACAACGTCACGTCCAGAAACAACTGCATCACCGCCGTCGTCGTGGTTTCGTTGCCGATGGAACCCGGCACACGGAGGTCAATGGTGAACAACCACTTGGGCGTTGTGGAATTGACAAAATCCACATCCTGAAGGGTCAGCATGTCAACGGGAGCGGCAGAGGCGGTAATTTCGATCTGTGGCGTCTGCGCCAGCAGGGGCAGAACTGTGGAGACAACGATGGCGATGAGGAGAATGAATGTTCTCATGAAATCGCCTGCATGGAAGTGGAAGAACTGCGAGTGAGAAAGCAGTATAGGAAATTCTCGAATCTGGTGCAAATACCGTCAACCGGCAGATGCCTCCGGGGTCACCGGAGGCTTCTGCTTGTCAGCGGAAAGAAGGTCCAGAATCAAAAATGACGGAGGTCGTTGTACACGACGAATGCCATGAAAGCGAGCAGCAGGATAAATCCTGCACGTTGAAGCCCCATGCGGATCTTGACGGGAATCTCGCGCCGGAAGATCGCTTCGTAGACAAGGAAAACCATATGCCCCCCATCAAGCGCGGGGAACGGCAGGAAATTCAATATTGCCAGGCTCATGCTGAGCAGGGCCATGAAACCCAGATAGGTCAGCAGGCCAAGTTCAGCGGTTTGCGTGGCCATCTGGGCGATCTTGATGGGCCCCCCCACCGACTGCGAAAAGGCGATCTTGCCCGCAATGATCTGACCGACCTGCTTGACAAACAAAATGCTGACACTGTACACATCGTTCCAGGCGCGCGGCATCGCCTCAAAGATCGTATACTGCACCTTGCGGACCGGGCCGTTGTAGCGCAAGGAATAACCGATGCCGATCATCCCTTCCGTGGTCGGCGTAACGATCCCGTGTAACGTCTCGGTCCCGCGCTTCCATTCGACGGGGATCGGCTTGCCCGCATGTGCCTGCACCAGCGGCTTCACCTGCGTGTCGGCCCCCACCACGGTTCCGTTGATGGTGAGGAGAATATCGCCCGGTTTGAGACCCATCTTGTCGGCGGGTAATCCGCCTTGAACGGTCGTGACCACGACTTCGGTATGCGTCGGTATGATGCCGAAAGCAGTTTCCGCAGGATCGGGGATTGACGCCCGGGGAATACGCACGTGCACTTCTGCACCACCCCGCACAACCGTCATATCGATGTCGTCGCCGGCATGCTCAATGTACACGTCGTTGAGGATGTCGTCCCAGGCTGCAACCGGGGCTCCGTTCACGCTCAGGACGCGATCGCCATGCAACAAACCCGCTTGCGCCGCGGCACTCCCCTCGATCACGTTCCCGATCTCGGTGGTTTCGCGGATCAATCTCCCCTGGACGAAATTGATTCCCCAGAAAATCGCTACAGCCAGGAGGATGTTCATGATCACGCCGCCCGATATCACGAGCATCCGCTGCCAGATCGGCTTCGCTCGAAACTCCCATGGCTGGGGATCCTGGGAGAGGAACTCAGTGTCAAAGCTCTCGTCGATCATGCCGGCAATCTTGACATATCCGCCGACGGGGACCCAGGAGACACAATAGTCGGTCTCACCGAACGTTTTGCCAAAAGCCCGGGGAGGGAATCCGATGGAGAAGCGATCCACCCGCATACCGCAGAGCTTCGCGGTAATGAAATGCCCGAACTCGTGCACGAACACCAGCACGCCAAGAGTGAGGATGAAATAGAGGACGGTTTCAAGGAACTGCATGGCTCTCTCTCACGAGGGGACAACATTGAGTTGTTGAAGAACAAACGCGCGGGCTTCGCGATCCGCGGCAAGGATCTCGGCGAGCTTCGGATGGCGGACCGTGCGGTGATGTGCGAGGGCTGCGGCGATAAGATCCGAAATGGCGCTGAACGGGATCCGTCCTTCCAGGAACTCCTGCACCGCGAGCTCATTGGCTGCGTTCATCACCGTCGGGGATGTTCCGCCGCATTGCAGCGCCTGAAATGCCAGCGCGAGGCAACGGAATTTTTCAAAATCCGGGGCAAAAAAGGTCATCCGCCCAAGCGAAGCGAAATCCAACCGCTGGAACACCGTTGGCAGACGTTCCGGATAGGTCAGGGCATATTGAATGGGCAGTTTCATATCCGGGATGCCCATCTGGGCCTTCACCGAGCCGTCCACAAACTCCACCATGGAGTGAATAATCGACTGCGGATGGATGATCACGTCGATCTTGTCGACCGGCAGACCGAAAAGCCAGCGGGCCTCGATCACTTCCAGCCCCTTGTTCATGAGGGTCGCCGAATCTATGGTGATCTTGCTGCCCATCTTCCATGTGGGGTGCCGGAGGGCTTGCGCGGGGGTGATCTGCGGAAACTCCTCCCGGTCAATGTGCAGGAACGGCCCCCCCGAGGCGGTCAGGATCAACCGGGCAACACTCTGAATATCCTCACCCTGCAGGCATTGCAGAATTGCGCTGTGTTCGCTGTCGATCGGAAGCAGTTTCACGCCCTGTTCCCGTACCATCTGCATGACCAGCTCGCCCGCAACCACAAGGGTCTCCTTGTTTGCGAGTGCGATGTCTTTTCCCGCCTCAATGGCCCGCAATGTGGGGAGCAATCCGGCAAACCCAACGAGCGAATTGATGACTGTATCAACGTCGGGGCGCGTGGCAACTTCGCACAGACATTCCTCGCCGACCAGAAGTTCGGTCGATCCGTCGACAAGCCTCCGAAGTCCGTCCACCTGGCTCTCGTCCAGTACAGCGATGCCCCGTGGGCGGAATCTGCGCACCTGCTCGGCAAGGAGCTGGATGTTCCTGTGCGCGGTCAGGTAGGTGATCCTGAAGCGATCCGGGAAATTGGCAATGACATCAAGACTGCTCCTGCCAATGGAACCCGTGGAACCCAGAACGGCTATATTAGTGATGCGTTTCACGTATTTCCGCTAGTCTTTCCAAGGTAACCAAACCCTGCTTGTATATCAAGAAAGAGGAAGGTACATTTCTAAAGGAAGAAAGGCCGGAAGAGGACAGATCCGGATGGTGTAGAGCAGCATGCATGCAATTCCTTCAGTAGTGCGGAACTCGGGAGTTCGCGCGTTTCAGTGCGTCCTTCTCTTCGCCCTCTGCGCCGGCCTGTTCGGCACCTCGCACTCTCAAACGCCGGATGTGCAGGCGAAGTTTCGTTTGGCGCAGGGATTCGAACAGGCCGGCGAATGGGAGCGTGCCGCCGAGCTTTACCGTGACCTCCTGCGCCGGGAACCGGGCAATTTTGTCTATTTCGACGGGGTCCAGCGGATGTACGTGCAATTGAAACGCTATGACGATGCGATTGCCATCATCCGCGAACGCCTCGTTGCACAACCCGACGATCTGACACTCTACGGGACTCTCGGAACCGTCGAATACCGGGCCGGCAGGGAACCGGAAGCCTTGAGCGCCTGGGAACATGCAATCGCTCTCGCACCGGCGAACCAGCAGTCCTACCGGCTTGTCGCAAGCCTGATGATCGAGAGCCGCCTCCTGGACAAGGCCGCCGCTGTCTACCGGCAGGGACGGGCCGCCTGTCACGACCCGCAGCTCTTTGCCATTGAACTCGCCCAGCTCCTGGTTGCCTCAATGGACTATACCGGTGCGACGGGCGAGTACTTGCGCTGGATGGAGCAGAATCCGGCGCAGATCTCCTTCGTACAGAACCGGATGGCCACATTCACCTATAAAGAGGAGGGCCGGGCCGCCGCCATCCGGGTAGTGCAGGAACAACCCGGGGCGCAGACGAATCTCCGGCTGAACGAGCTTCTCGGCTGGCTGCACATGGAAGGGAAAGATTTCGACCGGGCTTTCGATGTGTATAAGGTGATTGACCGGCTTTCGGGGGCAAACGGCGTCGCCCTGCTTGGCTTTGCCGACCGGGCGATCCGCGAGCATGCATACGTTGTCGCCACCCGCGCATACCGGGAAGCCCTGGAACGCACCTTGCCTCCGCCGCGGATCCCCCAGGCAAAGTACGGATATGCGTGTGCCCTCGTGGCGCTCCAGATATCGGCGGACAGCGGCAACACCCCGGCGCAGGCGGGCGGAAACCCTGTGAGCGATCCGCACTCCCGCTTTGCCGACGCACTCGCAGCATTCACGAAAATCGTTGATGAGTTTCCCGGTTCGGAGTATTCCGCGAAATCACTCTACCAGCTCGGCATGATCCAACTCCGGCAATTTCAGGATCTGAACAGCGCCGCCCGGACGTTTCAGCAAATACTGGCTGAACCGGGGGCCGGGGCGACGCTGCGCAACGACGTGCAACTTCGCATGGGCGAGTTGCTGGTCGCCCGTGCCGATACGGCCGGAGCCGCGGCGGCGTTCCGGAGCCTTCTGTCAACCATTGGCGCGACACCGGATCAGACCGACGAAGCGCAACTGCATCTTGCCGAGCTTGCCTTTTATGGCGGCCGTGCCGACGACGCGCTGCAGATGCTCTCCGCCATATCAGCAAATGTGCAGGACGACTTTGCCAACGATGCGCTGGAATTGCAGGTGCTTCTGCGTGAGAATGCCGGCGGTCCGCCCCAGGCGCTCGCGCTTTACGGACGGGCCGAGTTTCTCGCACGGCAACACCGGAATACTGAAGCCGTGCAGCTGCTGACCGACCTCGTGCGACAGTTTCCGGGCTCGCCGCTCGTCGACGATGCACTGCTGCGCATCGGCGGGTTGAACACCCAGGCGGGGCTTTATCGCGAAGCGGCGGCCGCTTATACCCGGCTCCTTGACGAGTTCCACGATCAGAGCAAAATGCTCGATCGTGCCCTTTTCAGAATGGCGGAAGTATATCAGGTTGGACTCGCCGACCGGGGTCAGGCCGTAGCTGTGTACGAACGGCTGTTGGCGGAACATCCGCTCTCGATTCTGGCAGGCGAAGCACGAAAACGCATCCGCATGTTGCGGGGAGAGACGTTATGACGTGGAGAGTGCGGCTGCAAACGTTCCTGATTGTGCTCGCGGTGGCGGGCGGTTCGGCGCTGTCGCAGAACAAGATCCTCGTGTACATGGATCTGCAACAGACAGATCATCTGAAGGCGTACGGGATCGCTTACTGGGCCCTGACGAAGAACTTTGACGTCGACTGGCTGCTTAACTACCGCGGCGGCTCGTTCATGATCGACGATAATCCGGTGCTCGCCAATGAATGCCGCGTGCGCGGCGTGGCCTTCGAAGAGCTCCCCGCGGCCGGCGCCGCCCTGATCTATGCAGATGTCCAGCGCGAAGACAATAACATGGACGTGGTCAGGCTCGAAAAGCCACCGAAAATTGCCGTCTACGTGCCGCCGGGCTACAAACCCTGGGACGACGCCGTTACGCTTGCACTGGAGTACGCGGAAATCCCGTATGACAAACTGTGGGACAAGGAGGTGCTCGACGGCAAGCTGCACGAGTACGACTGGCTCCACCTTCACCACGAGGACTTTACCGGTCAGTACGGAAAATTCTTCGCGTCGTTCGCGAGCGCAAACTGGTATCTCGAACAGCAAGCGATGCTCGAAAAAGAAGCCCGCATGCTCGGCTTCAAGAAAGTGTCGGAACTCAAGAAGGCAGTGGCTCGCACAATCAAAGAGTTCATCTCCGGCGGCGGCTTCATGTTCGCCATGTGCTCTGCCACCGACACCTACGATATTGCCCTGGCCGCAGAGAATACCGACATTTGCGACGTGATGTATGACGGCGATCCTCCGGATCCCGATGCACAATCGCGGCTTGATTTTTCGAAGACGCTGGCGTTCACGAATTTCACGATCGAGAAGAACCCGCTGCGCTATGAATACTCGGATATCGATGAGCCCCCCAGCGATCAACTGGCAATCCAGAATCCGGAAACCGATTACTTCACGCTGTTTGAATTCTCCGCGAAGTTCGATCCGGTACCGACCATGCTGACACAAAATCACGTCAACGTGATTAAAGGGTTTCTCGGACAAACCACCGGTTTCAAGAAATCATGCATCAAGAAGACGGTGATCATCCTGGCGCAGAAAGACGGGACCGACCAGGTCCGCTATCTCCACGGCAACTACGGACGCGGTACGTTCACTTTTTACGGCGGCCACGATCCGGAAGACTACCAGCACGCCGTGGGCGATCCGCCGACCGACCTCTCGCTGCATAAGAATTCTCCGGGCTACCGGCTGATCCTGAACAATATTCTATTCCCCGCAGCAAAAAAGAAACAGCAAAAAACCTAAACCATGCACCACATCGTACCATGTCTGCAGTGAACATCATTTCTGGAGGCTCCATGCGTTCTTTCGCTCTACTCACCGCGCTCCTTGTCACAACAGCTGCCCTCGCGCAGCCCATTGTGGGAGGATTGGCTCCTTCCGTGCATTTTGGAGGTCATGTAAATTTCATGAACGCGAATTTCCCGGGTCCCCAAATCAATGGAGCGACCGCATTGAAAGATGTGTACGGCGCTGGTTTCGGCGGAGGAGTCCATCTCGATATCCAAATGGCTATGCTGAGCTTACGGATCTCCGGCGACTATCTTTCGTTCTCTCCGGATAATGACAAATACCGCAAGGGACTTGAGGGAATTATTGGTACTGCAGCCGGACAGTTTAGTGTTGATGGCGGCGGAATTACAATGTGGTCCGGCAATGTGAATGCAAAGATGGCAATTCTCCCATTACCGATCGTCAAACCGTACCTCACGGGAGGAATTGGAGTCGCAAGACTGAGCTCTGACAACGCGAAAGTAATGCAAAACGGCGTGGAAACGAAGGCCTACCCCGGATTTGCTACTGAGTCAAAGACACTCTGGAATATCGGTGTGGGGGTCGACCTGTCTATAGGTGTGACCCTGTTTCTGGAAGTCAAGTATATGTGGATCATGACCGATCCGGAGACAAGCACTCTCGTCCCAGTGACCATCGGCATCACCTTCTGACAGCGTATGTCTCCCGATGTTTGTGGCACATGATCGTTGGGCGGCGCCCCCCAATCAACGGGCACTGCGTACACCACCGGGGCTGGCAGTAGCCCCGGTACAGTTCGAGGGCGCCCTGATGCAACAGCGCAGAGTCGATATGCAGGCCGGTGGAGCGCAGGTGGTGTTCGACAACCCGGACACAACTGTCCCGTGCCGGAGCGCGCAACGCCCTGACCATCGCCCGTGCGTGAATGCCGGACGTGCGCTCGCTGCACAGGCGCGCATGCAACAGCGCGGCCGGGATCAGCGTGTTCATGATAAGGGCATCAATTCGTTCCCGGCCCAGCGCGATCCCGGGGCCAGGACCGGACGCGCGGAAGTGAAGATGCGTGCTCCAGAACCCGTCGGC
>PMCM01000242.1 GCA_003154155.1 Ignavibacteriota bacterium
TGGATGGCATGCATAGAGTTGCAAAAGCCCTGTTCGAAGGTCGACAAACTATAGAAGCAGTTCAATTCAGCCACGACCCTGAACCCGACTACGAGGATGTACATCCAGATGATCTACCATATTATGGTGTCGCCTATCAAGCGGCTGGACCTGACATCGGATGGTGGGTTATCCCGACCAGGCCTCGCAGTGACGTCGAAGCAGCAGGTGAGTCGCCACACATTAGGTGGTGCGCAACAATCCAAAGAATGCACTTTCATCAGGTGTGAGTCGACGAATCAATCACATTCCATTTGCGGTGAAGTGTACATGGTTCTCATCAGATATTGCATCGGTTGTCTGTGCATTTTAGCTTCATGTTGCCTCTCGCAGACGACAGTCTCTGGTAGATTTGTTGGACTGGGTCAGACCGATCTCGAATCTGCGAGTGTGCGTATAAAGGAGGGAACAGGTGACACAACGAACATCGTGGGCTCTGCCCCAACTGTTGACCTTGGGCACGATTCTTGGCTCGGACTCATGAACAGAGTCATGCAATGAGGAGCTTTGCGTGGATTTGTCTTTATTCTGGAATATCGCTGCGCTAACTTCACTCCATAGAACGTCCTCGGGGAGAGACGTGATGGAGAAATAGGAAAAGGCCTCTCGTGTCCGGAAGGAGGGGGGAGGATCTGTCGACCTATTACGAACTATCGGGAATTCGAAAATGCGCACCGCGACGTTGTGCCATCTCCGGGCGGCATCCCGGGTGCTTCTCGTTTGGACATCTCTCGTTGCGTTGTTCGTCCACACGGCCGACGCGCAATGGACGAAGATATGCGACACCCTCGGCGTCCAGACGGACAACGGAGGCGGCTCGCTCGTGGAGGCGGAGGGGTACCTCTTCTGGGGGCATGGATGGGACGGCGTGTTCCGGTCCACCGACGGCGGGGCGACCTGGGAGGCGGTCAACAATGGCATCATGCTCACGGATCGGGTGAGCTGCCTCGCCGTTGTTCGGGCATCCGACGGTACGCCTTGTCTGATCGCCGGTACGCTCGCTTCCACCATCTATCGCTCGGTCAACGATGGCGACAACTGGACGAAGGTTTACAACGGTCCGAACAACGGGTACAGCTCCGAGATCACGTCGTTGGGGGTGGCCGGCAGCACGGTCCTTGCCGGTGTATTCTTCGACCCATACGGCGTCATCAGCTCCGTTGATGCGGGCGCAACGTGGAACGGTTACAGCGCAGGAATCCCCGACGACTCCAACAACGTCACCCCCCACACCCACACCGTCTGGAGCCTTGCGGGCATCACCGTCGGCGGAACGAACTATTTTTACGCGGGGACGAATACGGGCGTCTGCGTTTCGACCACCAACGGCGTGAGCTGGGCTCCGATCAGCAGCAACCTGCCGTCCAATCCGGTCCGGGCCATCGCGGCAGCACACCCCGCGACAAGCAATCTCCTGGTGACAGTCTTTGCAGGCGTTTGGGAAAAAGGGATGTTTACCTCAACGAACGAAGGCGCAAGCTGGACCGCTGCGGGAAACGGCTTCTATTACACGGGCAACTCAAACGGCCCGGCGTTGTATATCGATGCCATTCAGTCACTCCCCGGACCGTCCGGCACCACCCCCAGCATCTTCGCCCTCGCATTTCCGAGCGTTTTCGTGTCGACCGACATGGGCGAGGAGTGGATGGAGACGGGATTGCAGGATGCAAGCGGTACGAACGCGTACGGCTCGCTGTGCGTGACGGGCGGATATGTTTTTGCAGAAACATACGACATGGCGCTCTGGAGATACACCGCGGGTTCCGACTCAAGCTGGGTGATGCAGTTGGGCGGTACGACCGAGACCCTGAGGTGCGTGAAGGCCGTGGACAACACAATCGTCTGGACTGGCGGAACCCACGGGACCGTGCTACGGACCACCGACGCGGGCACGACGTGGGCATCGGCGGGCGGCGGAACGATAGGGTCGGACACGGTGCACTGCATCGAGGCTCTTGACGGCTTGACCGCCATGGTGGCGAGTTACGCCGGAAGCGGGGGGCGGATTCTCAGGACCAATAACGGCGGCTCGTCGTGGTCGGCGGCATATGCCGCTTCGGGCGTGGCGTTCGGCGGCATCCAGATGAAATCCGCGCTCGAAGGATATGCAGTCGGATCGAGCTCCGGAGGCAAATGGACCGTCCTGAAAACGACCAACGGCGGGAGCTCCTGGGACGTTGTCTCCACCGCGCCGAATGTCGACAGCCTGACGGGCCTGGTGCAGCAGTACTACGGACCGGTGATGGCCCGACCGATCGGCGTGCAGTATCACGACGGCATCCTCTCCTTTGGCGGGCCCGGAGGGACGATCTTCTCCTCGACCAACGGCGGCGCGACATGGATCACATCAGCAGTCGGAGGGCAGGAGTTCTTTCTGGGGGCGCTCCATTTCAATTCATCAGCACTCGCACTGGCCGGAAGCGGCTTTTCCAACTCTTACGGTGGAAAGACGCGGGCGACGACCAACGGGGGGGCTTCGTGGGAGAGCGCGGGCACGATCGCCTCGAGCATCGTCACGGACATCGGCGGTATTGGCAGTGAGTTCTGGGGGACCATCGGAGGGTCCATCGCCTACACGAAGAGCAACGGCACCTCCTGGTCGTATTCGACTCCCGGCCACTGGGGACTGAAGAAGCTGAATGCAATCAGTTTTTCGCCGGCGGTGGCGCAGGTCAACGGATGGGCCGTCGGAGAGTCGGGGATGATCCTGCACTACCACCGGACGAACGCGACGGCGGTGGCGCAGCAGGCGGTTGTTCCTTCGGATTTCCGGCTGGAGCAAAATTATCCCAATCCGTTCAATCCCTCCACTACTATCCGCTACGGCCTCCCCAATCGCTCGCACGTGACATTGGCAGTCTTTAACACCCTTGGTCAGCAGGTCGCCCTTCTCCAGAATGGAGAACAGGAGGCGGGATATCACGAGGCGAAGTTTGACGGAAGAAATCTCTCCAGCGGCGTCTACTTCTATCGTCTGCAAGCGGGTACATTTGTAGAGACCAAGCGCCTTCTGCTGCTCCGTTAACTGAGCGCGTTCATTGAAGTAAAGAAAAAGGCCCGGGGATCATCACCGTGTTTTTTCTTTAGCATCCTTACACTCCATCTCAAAACACTTCTCCCCGCCGGGTGAGCGGGTCATGGATGTGTTGTAAGGTGTTGAGGAGAGGGTATGTTGACAGTGGTGGCAGCAGCGAGACAGCATCGGATGGGCGTGGAATCCGGATTTGCTCGCCCAATATGAGTAGTTCCCATTGACATTGCATATGCCGTTACTTATCATGTGCCCATACAACATGGCTCTCCATGCGGATTGCGGGGGAATCACCGTATGAGACCTGAGGGCGCAAGTCCGATCTTTGCTTTTGCTCTTACACTCCCATCTCTCGTGCGGATCCCGAAGCATTTCCATCATTGCAGCAATCCGTCTTCCAAGGTACGACGTAGTACAACACACTCGGGCGGCAGGTTGCCACACTCGTTCGAGGACAATAGGAAGCAGGGTCGTACAAAGTGAAACTCGATGGACCGGCGTTGGCGAGTGGGGTTTAATTCTACAGACTGCAGGCGGGCAGCTATGTGAACGCGATGAAGCTTTTGCTTTTG
>PMCM01000216.1 GCA_003154155.1 Ignavibacteriota bacterium
GGATACCCTGTGACCGGGACGTATACCAAATATCTCGGCGGTGAAGTCTTCAACGTGCCCCTGCGGGAGTCCAACGGCTTCCTGCCGGATCTGCGTACTCTTCCCCCCTCCGTTCTCAAACGGGCGAAGGCGTTCTATCTGAATTACCCCAACAACCCCACAGGTGCCGTTGCAACGAGGGAGTTCTTTACCGAGCTCGTCGCTTTTGCCTCGGAGAACAACATTGTCATCATTCATGACGCGGCCTATGCGGCGTTGACATACGATGGCACGACACCCTTGAGCTTCCTCTCTGTCGACGGGGCTCTGGATGTGGGAGTGGAGGTGCATTCCCTGTCGAAACCCTTCAACATGACGGGGTGGCGCATCGCGTTCGTCTGTGGCAATTCCAAAGCCGTGAAGGCGTACGCGACGGTGAAGGACAATACGGATTCCGGCCAGTTCAGGGCAATCCAGAAGGCAGCTATTGTGGCGCTCGGCAATCTCGAAATCACCGACCGCACAGTGGAGAAATACTCAAGAAGGTTTGATCTTCTCGTGAAGACGCTGAATGAGCTTGGCTTCGCGGCGAAGAAGCCCAGAGGATCGTTCTACTGCTATGTGCGGGCACCGATCGGAACCGAGGCAGGAGTGGAGTTCAAGACCGCAGCAGCCTGTTCAGATTTCTTGATCCGCAATGCGTCGATTTCCACCGTCCCCTGGGACGATGTGGGATCGTTCATCCGCTTCTCGGTGACATTTGAAGCCGGTTCGCCCGCGGAGGAGATTGCCGTGATGGAAGAGCTGAAGCGGAGGGTAGGGGTGTTGCGGTTGAAATTCTGATTGCCTGCCACCGGACAAATAGCCGGGACGATGCACGGACTGACCTCCGTGGAAACCGGTCATCCATCTTTCACGAGCCCGCCTCTGGCGGGCTCGTGAATCTCATTGAGGTCCGGGAATTCAGGTCTTGTGAGTGTGTGCCTGGGGTGTATGACCTCCTATTGAGGTCACAACGTCCTTTATGCCATCGGCGAGTTCGACGACACTGGCCTTGACCCCATCAAAAGAATCCTCGAGGGTGTTCACATAATCTCCGGCAGCCTCGCTGGCAGCATCCGCATATCGGGTCCCTTGTTTCATCAGCTTCTTTCTGGTTGCAGAGCCTTTGGCCGGGGCGAAGAGCAATCCCAGAACGGCTCCCGTCGCCAACGCGAACAAGGCGCCTATGGCAATTTTCCCTATGCTCATGGTCATATTCCTTTCATTGTTCAATATCCGTGTGGACCGGACTGCTTATAATCTACGGTAGATAAAGGTGGCAGGCAAACCTATCGCCCAAAGGGTCGAAAAAGTAGCTAGCTCTGCATCGGGCGCGGGGAACACATTCCATCTATCGCAGCAGGATCAGCTTACCTGACAGGCTCTGTCCGCCTTCAGCAGATACGCGGATCAGATACACGCCCGAGGAGACCGCGTGACCGGATGCGTTCCGGCCATCCCATGCAAACCAGTACTGTCCCGCCTCGAGGGTCCCGGCGAATACCGTTCGTAGTTCTTCACCGAGGATCGTATACACCTTCAAAACCAGAGTCGAGGTGCGAGGGACGGAGACGGGAAATGTGGTGGAGGGATTGAAGGGGTTTGGAAAATTCTGTCCAAGCACGAATTCCTTCGGCAGAAGGTCTGCCAGGACCTTCTGCGCAGCTTCTTCTGTTCCCACCACGATCCGGAATTGTGACACTGGGATTGCCGGCGTGAACCGGTAGGCAGGAGAAATGCGAAGGTCCACGGACCGTTTCTGTTGGTCGTCAAGCAGGAAAATCTGATACTGTGGCGGGAGGCCACCCACTCCGGAAAGGGAGAGGAGGGCAGATTGCCGGACTGTCGCCCTCACGCTGAGCGGCCAGATCTCAGCAGCCTCGATATTCTTCCGTATGTCCGTTGCGAACACGCTGCCGCCGTGATCCCATCCCGGACGTTCAAAATACACACCCGGTCCCGTACCAATGCTGCGAGGCATCCGCAGGTCAAGATTGTCTCTTCCATTGGATGCCGTAGGAGAGACGCCGATGCTCGTTGCCCTATCGGTCGCGTTCCCTGACTCGAGTGCGATGTTGATTCTCCAGGAGGCGGAGTCGCCAGCGCTGACCGGTTTTGCCGGGATCGCCCAAAAGGGGATCCGGATTGCGGTGCGATTATCCGGGTTGTCGAACATATACCCCGTGCCGTGTCTGAATATCGACGCTATGGCGAATGAACCATTGTACGACCAGATGTCAGGGATGAGGCCCGGACCGTTGACATTCTGCACGGCTGTCCAGAGAATCGCGGTGTGAAAGGGGTTGGTGATGAGGTTCCAACCCGAATGCAGTGGAATTGTCACGGATCCTGAAGAATCCAGTGGAAGAGTCGGCACAGTAGTGGCCATGGTCAACGGGCCTTTGTTGAGGACCCAGAAGGCGCGTCCGGGAGAATAGTTGAACAACGTGCTCCCGTCATAAGGAACCAGATAGTCGCTCTCGGCTCCGTTGTCCCAATAGGTCACCCAGTCTACGTCTTTGGATCCCTTCACGAACGTACGAATCGGAACATTGCAGTTGCCGGGGAGCCCGACGAGGCGAAAGTCGCTGGACTGGTATTCCGCGCGTGAGGAAAACGTTGGAAACCAGACGGTGTCGGAGAAGGAGAGCGTCGACGGGTACATGAGAGAGACCCTCAAGGACCTTGTAGGCGAGGGTGCGCTGGTGCCCACGGCGTTTCTCGCAAGAACCCGCCAATAGTACGTGATTCCTGGAACAAGAGACGCAACCTGCCGGGAAGTATCGGCAATGGTCGAATCGTCAACGATTGTGGTGGCGAAGGTCTGATCCGTTGACGTCTGGAGCCGGTAGACAACTCCCGATCTCAGCCAGGGATGCCAGCGAAATGTCACGACGGTATCCGCTGCGAGTGCTGCATCTGCCGGTGAGTCGACGATCGGGTACGGTGTCGGAGGTGCCACAATGCGGAAGACGAGGGTGTCGGAAATCCCGCCACCGGGCGGGTCATTCGACACGAACACGTGTTGTTGCCCTGCGGTTGCAAGGCCCGCAATACTGATGTCGGCCGTCAGCTGCGTTGCGGAATTCACGGCGGAGTTATTGATAGTGACCCCTCCCCCCATATGCAGCTGGGTTATATCGCTCACAAATCCCTCTCCCGTGACGATAAGTGTGAGACGCTGGAGCACGATTCCGCTGTCGGGGGATAATGAAGTCAGATGCGGAGAGGGATTGTTGCTGACCGCGAAAGCGCCGGCAAGTGAGCCGGTTCCTCCTCCTGGAGGGCCGTTGAACGCAAACACGGCGCGAGGTCCGGGGACGGCAGCAGTATCGATGTTGACCATGACCGCCATTTCTGTGCTTGAAACAACGGACGTGGATGTTGAAATCATATCTCCAAAACTCACCGTGGTGACCCCCGGGAGAAAGCCCGATCCGAAGACGGAGACAGAAAGGCTCTGTCCCCTTCTTCCCAGAGTGGGGGATACGCGCGTGATTGTGGGGATCGGATTCAACACGGCGAACGTGTCGGTCCGGCCCGTTTCCGCTCCGCCGGCACGGATCGCGACGAGAATGAACCGACCGGCATTCTGGATTGACACCGTATGCGAAGTGAGAACGCCGGAGACGAACGGGGCGGTGGATAGGCCTGATTGCGAAAGAACGCCATTCGAAGAGATGTTGGCCGTGCCGGCAAACGATGTGGCGGCATTCCCATACTCATCGAACGCCCTGACACGGATAGTAAACGGGACCCCGGCGACTTGTGGTCCGATGTTGCCCCCGCCGGCCGCATCAATGAGGAATGTATCCACCGGCCCGGCTTGGTTGTTCAACTGAAACACAGCCGGCGCCGAGATCCCGCGCACCTGGCCCAGTATCGTGAATGAGCCTGCAATCGTATTTGCATTCAAGGTTGTGGCGAACGCCAGACCTCCTCCGTCGGTCACGACGCTGTCGACGAGCCCTCGTGCGAATCTTCCGCTAGCGCCACTCGAAGGGGCGGCAAATGTGACCATCATTCCCGAGAGCGGGTTCCCAGCCGAGTCGGTTACCGTGGCGGCCAGGCTTGTTGCGAAGGGGGTTCCTACAAGCGTGCCTTGTGGCGTTCCGGCGGTCGCAACCACGCCTCCTGCCAGACCGGCTGTATTCTTCAGATCAAAAACCGCCCCGCCGGCCACGCCGGCTGTCGTGGCAACCACCTGATAGGAACCGACGCCCGAGTTGGCAGTGAAGGCAGGAGCTGTTGCTGCACCCGCAGGATTTGTGGCGACAACAGCCGTTCTGCTGCCGCCGGGGAATGTTCCGCTCGGCCCCGTTGCAGGAGCCGCGAAACTCACAGACACACCTCCGACAGTGTTTCCTGACGAGTCCGTTACGATGGCGACAAGCGCGGCCGGATACTGCCTGTTGATCGGGGAGCTTTGCGGGGACCCCGCGGCCGTTACGATGCGTGCGGCGGTCCCGAATGTGTTGGTAAGATAATACGCTGCGGTTGCCACACTCAATGGAATGGACGCGATGACTGTGTATGAGCCGGCAACAGTATTCGCAATGAAGAGCCCTGATGTGGCCATGCCCAGGCTGTCCGTCGTGGCTGCGGAGCCATCAGCGGCGAACGTACCGCTTGCACCGGATGTCGGCGCGGACCATGAGACGCCAATCGCTCGTGCCGGGTTTCCCGCAGCATCCTTGACGCTTGCGCTGAATGTTGTGGGGAATGCAGATCCGGCTCGTGTACTCTGCGGTGTCCCCCCTGTTGCGGTAATCGTTGTTGGCGGACCCGCGACGATAGTAAGAATTCCCGAGCTGGTTGTGGCAAGAGAGCCAAGCGTGGCCCGAAGCCGCGTCGTACCGAGGAGCTTGCCCGTAAACGTCGCAGATTTCCTGTCACCGCTCGGCAGAAGATCCCCGGCGACGATTCCGCCGGTGGTGTTTTGCAGGCTCCAGCTTTCCGCAGCAAGGTTGGAGACAAAATTGCCTCCGACATCCCTCCCAACCGCATATACGGTCAGAGCATTCCCCGATGCGATTGTCCTGTCCGTGACGACTGTGCCCGTGCCGTTGGGAGCGTTTTCGACGCGGATTTGAGACGGAGCTCCGGCGACGACGACTGTCAGCGTTCCCGAAGGGACCGAAGTGAGAGAGGCCTTGACGACATTGATCGCCGCGCTTCCTGTCAGTCTGCCGGTGAACGTGGCGCTCTTGCGATCTATGCTCGCCGCAAGATCCGTCGAAACGACACTGCCGGTGATGTTGTCCAGGGTCCAGGAGTCACCGGAGATATTGGCGACGAAATTGCCGTATCCATCCCGCGAAATCGCGTAGATGGTGATTGACGTACCGGAAGTCACGCTCTGTGCAGCAAGGACGGATCCGGATCCGTCGGCGGCGTTTTCTACTACCACGTGGGTTGCAGCTCCGGCACTGACGGGAAAGGGAGCGCTGACGACGGTCCCCGGGGCGGTGGATACTGTGGATCCTGTCGCCGTGAGCGTATAGCCGTTGCCTGCCCTGTCAATTGAGAGGCCTCCAAAAGTGGCGCGACCCGTACTCACGTCAAGAGCGAGAGTCTTGGTCCCGGCAAGAGTCCCTCCGGGTCCGGCGTTGTGTTGTATCGCCACGGCCACGTTCTGCGCAACGCCTGTCACGATGTTGCCAAATGCATCCTCCAGGGTGACGACAGGCTGGGTAGCGAAGGGTATTCCGGCAATTCCGCCGCCGGGGTGTGTCGTAAATTCCAGTTTGCTCGCAGCTGCGGCGATGATTGTGAACTGTGCGCTGGTGGCGGGAGAGAGACCCGTGCTTGTTGCGTTGAGTCGCTTTGCGCCTGCGAGGTTGACGGTCAGATTGTTGAAGGTGGCAAGACCTGAAGCATCGGTAGGCTGGGAAGTAGTTCCGGAAAGAGCTCCCGTCCCGGATGAGAGAGCGAAGGAAACGGATATGCCCGCCACGCGTGCGATATTCCCCTGCCCATCGGTGAGCTGGACGGTCACGGCGGGTGTGATCGTCGCACCGGCTCTGGCGTCGGTTGGCTGCTGCACAAACACAAGATTGGCGGCTGTACCTGCAGTGATCGTGAATGCAGTGCTGAGCGCAGTTGTCAACGCAGGCCCTGATGCGGAGAGAGTCTTGGATCCGGCAAGATTGATGTTCAGGTTGGAAAACGTCGCAAGACCCGCGTTATCGGTCACACTGGTGGTTGTTCCACCGAGAGCACCGCTGCCGGAGGCGAGTGCCATCGTGAGTTGCACACCCGCTGCCGGCGCATTGTTTCCAAGGGAGTCGCGGATCTGTACCGTTACCGCCGGCGATATGGGCGCGGCCGCGGCGGCGGTGGTCGGCTGCTGGACGAATGCGAGTACCCTGGCCGGGCCCGGGCTGATGGTGAATGTCGTGCTCACTGCTGCTGTCAACGTGCCGCTTGTTGCCTTCAACGATTTCGCGCCGGCGGCGTTCGAACTCAGGTTGTTGAATGCCGCGGTTCCGGATGCGGTGTTTCGTGTGAGCGTGCCGTTGAGAGCCCCGCTCCCCGAAGCAAGGGAGACGGTGATCGGCGTGCCTGTCATTGTCACCGGGTTGCCGAACGCATCATACAGAGTAACGGTCACGCTGGGGGTGATGACTGCACCGGCCGTCGCGTTTGTCGGCTCTTGTAGAAAAGCGAGGCGGCCTGCCGGAGCCGCGCTGACCAGAATATTTCTCGATGTATCCGGGGTCAGCGTTCCACTTGTCAACAGGATGGAGATCGTATTCGCGACATTATGAGAGAGATTCGAAAAAGTTATGATACCGTTGCTTGCAGTGGCGGTGAGGATCCCCTGCAGCGTTCCTGCACCCGCAAGCCGGCTGGCCGTTACAACCGTGCTGTTGTCGGTCGTCACACGATTTCCTTCCTTGTCCTCCACCCAGATGACCGGCTGCGTGGCGAAAGGGATGCCGGCTGTGGCGGACGACGAAGGCTCAGTCTGAATGCTCAGGTGGGCAGCCGGTCCGGGCGCGATCGTGAAAGCACTGCTCGTTGCCTGCTGAAAGCCTGTTGCGGAAGCTTTCAATTGTTTGGAGCCGACGAGATTGATGCTGAGGGCATCAAACGTCGCCACGCCCAGGGAACTGGTAGCACGTGTTGTTGTCCCGCTGAGCGTTCCTGTTCCTGATGAGAGTGTGAGCGTGACCGAGACGCCGGCTTGCGAGAGGTTCTTGCCCGACTTATCCAGGAGCTGAATCGTCACGGAAGGGGAGATGGCCGCATCGACGGCGGTGTTTGTCGGCTGTTGGCCAAAGACGAGCGAATTGCCTGCTGCAGGGGCGGGGTCGGCGGGGGGAAAAGTAGATGCGGAAGTTGGAAGGCTGCCCTGGGCGTGAAGCGTTCCCCAGCCAAGCAGCAAAAGAACTGCAGTCAACCCGGAGGCGCGAAGGCTTTTCATAATCAGCCTGCTACTTTCCGTCTCGAACTCCGCCCAGCCTGAGTCGAACTTGCCTTGTCCAAATCTACCATCCTGCGTATTGAATGTCAACGGGCAAACGAAATACAATCATTTGTCAGGTCAAGAACACAGCGCAGCGAAGTATTCGTCGTCAACCGGTGGAATTCTGTTGTGGCTGGAGGCCGGGAACGCCTGATTTCGTGGATTTCAGGCCTCAATGTATCAACAACGAGAGCCGTGGTAAGGGTTCTGACCATGTTGATGATTCCAGCAACATTTCTGACGCCGGTTGTTGTTAATCTTGGACATCACACGCAGGAATGGAGCCTCTGTCTTGTCCAATGATTCAATACTGAAGACGGTTTCAACTCCTGAAACGCCGCTTTCCATGAACTTGCCAAGAGTTAGCTATTCTTTCGTTCTTTCGGGCGATTTGCTTTCCTCTGCCCTCTCCGTAGTGTAGTTCACAACTGCACGTGTCCGCGGTGTAAATCAATACCAGTCAGGGAATAAGCGATGTCCCTTTGCCGCGGCCGGGAGTGAGAACCGAGATGATTGGTACACACATAGGTTCCCCTTGAGCGGAGGTGCCGCCGAGGGTACCGACTGCCCTTCTGTCACAAACAAGAGGTCAATAATGAGCAATTCCAAAATTGGCGACGTGTCTCCGCGTGTCCTGCCATCTCTACCATATGCGGACAACGCGCTGGAACCTATAATCTCCGGAAAAACCATCAGCTTTCACTACGGGAAGCATCACAAGGCATATGTTGACAACCTCATCAAGCTGATAGAAGGAACCGAATTCGCGGAACTCCCGTTGGATAAGATTATTGCAGGTACGGCCGGCAAACCCGACAAAATCGCGATATTTAATAATGCGGCGCAATCATGGAACCACGCGTTCTACTGGCACAGCCTGAGGCCCAAAGTCCGCCGTGATCCTACCCGCGACTTGCAACAGAAGATCGAGGACTCTTTTGGCTCATTGGACGCATGCAAAAAAGAACTGACGAATGCGGCAACAACCCAGTTCGGCAGCGGTTGGGCATGGCTTGTGCTCGATGGCAACAAACTCAGAGTAGTCAAGACCGGGAATGCGGAAGGGCCGATCACCACCGGGATGAAGCCGTTGTTGAATCTCGACGTGTGGGAACACGCCTACTNNACTACCTGGATTACCAGAACCGACGCTCAGACTATGTGAACGCGGTGGTCGAGAGTCTGTTGAATTGGGATTTCGCCGCCGAGAACCTTAGCTCATAGCAGGTTCAGGTGGCGGCAGTGACACGCGATATCGGGTTTCCGATCATTCCTCTTTTGACGCCATGAACGAGATCGGATGCGGACGTATGTCTCAGATCTTCGCCCCGTGATGACCAATGTGCCAGGACGAAGCCATGCGGACGAGCTCCGTCATACTCGCGCAAAGCCGTTCAAGGGGAATGGATGGAGAATTATGTATCTTCGTATAATAAATGGAGGATGCATGAGTGTGAGATACTTCCGATGGATCATTGCTGTGCTTCTATGGTTGTCCGTATACGCTGACGCTCAGGAAGATGTGCATGTTCATGCCCGGCAAGCGAAGACCGGAAGATTCCCTGGGACGTGGGACTATGCGAATCGTCCGGTCTACCCTGCGGGGCACTATGTTATCTTGCCTGACAACGAAGGGAGGACAGGTTTCGACGCCGCTCTGGCCTACTCTCTTCAGCGAGCACTCGATAGTATCCGGATCACTCAGGGTGTTGCAGGGGTGTCCGCAGCTGTGCTGGTCCCGGGGCAGGGTGTCTGGCAGGGTGTCTCCGGCATCTCATCCCGGACCCCGCCGGTGAATGTCGACCCTTCGATGCTCTTCGGCATCGGGAGCAATACAAAAGCCTTCGTGAGCACGACGATCCTGAGCCTTGTGGATGCGGGGATGCTTTCGCTCGACGACCCGCTCAGCCGGCGGCTCCCTGCCTATCCGAATATTACCGGAACGGTGACGATCCGTCAACTTTTAAATATGACCTCCGGACTATTTGATTATCTGAACGATTCCAATGCACAAGGGGATTCGGTCGCCGCAAATCCCACGCGGCTATGGACTCCGGAAGAGCTGATTCGCACTTTTGTCGGTCCACCTCACGCCCCCCCCGGAGGTGCTTACAGCTACTGCAATACGGACTATATCCTCCTGGGTATGGTAATCAAAAACATCACAGGCACGTCAGTCTCATCGCAGATCCGGAATCGTGTTCTCGCACCCCTTTCGCTGGATCACACCTACCTTGCGGTTGAAGAATCCTTTTCCGATCCGGTCGCACATCCATGGGACAGTGGAACCGACTTCTCATCCATCCCTATCACGGCTCACTTCAGCACGCTCTGGACAGCCGGGGGAGTGATGTCGACTCCGGAGAACATGGCCCGATGGATTGCGGGTCTTTATGAGGGTGAAGTCATCTCACCTGCGTCGCTCAGTCAGATGCTGACCTTTATTCCCATGACGTCGACTGTTGCGACCGGGTTCACATGGAATGGCTACGGTCTGGGGGTGAGACAAGGTGCGTACTACGGAAAGAAAGTCCTGGGGCATGTAGGAGCCGTGATGGGTTATGTCTCAATTTCCGGATATATTCCACGAACAGGCGCCAGCTTCGTCGTGCTGTTCAACGAATCTGAAGGGGGCACAGGCACCGCACTCTCGGCTTTGTTCGACGCATATCTCAGGAAAGTCGTGACGCAGCCTGCGCATCCGGGCGTTTGCTTTGCGATATCAGGAACGGCTGACAGCTCACGCATATACCTGGCAGATACTTCGACCGGCGCCCTGACGGCCGTCGGTTCTCCTCACTATGGGGAAATCGTGGGGGCACGAATCGACCCGCGAACGGGAACGTTCTGGGGACTGGCGAATGCAGGTGGTTGGGATCTTGTGCATATTGACGGCGAGACGGGGGAAGCCTATCCCCACGTGCGGGTGACGTTTCCCGCCGGGGCGCCAACGGACCTCAAGGGGATGGATTTCTCTCCCGATGGATCACTTTATGTTGGTTCGGTTGACGGTCGGATCTATAGCATCAACACAGTAACAGGTGTTGCCCTTCTCGCCGTGTCGACCAAGATCTCGATCTCCGGACTCGCGTTCGATCCCGCATCCGGCGTGCTCTGGGCATCCATACGCACGAATCCTACGCTCAGGGACCGCATCTACAAAATCAACACTGCCACCGGCGACACGGTGGGTGCCGGAAACACGGGGTTCAATCAACCGCTGGCTGATCTTGCTTATGATGCTTCGGGAAATCTCTTCGGACTCATCGGAAATCCCACAAGCTCGCTCAAGTGTCGCCTGGCCCGGATAAACAAGGTCACGGGCGCCGGCATGGAAATCGGATCGGTGGGTCTGGCAGGAATGGTGGGGATCGTATTCTCGCCGGCATTAGTGGGGACAAGCGCGGACTCTCACACGTCGGATGGAGTCGTTGTGGGGTTCGGGTTGGAACAGAATTATCCCAATCCGTTCAACGCCAGCACAATGATTGGGTACAAGGTCCCCGGGGCATGGTCTGGGACCTGGGGTCTGGGGTCTGCGGGGCGACGTGTAAGCGGGGGGATCGTCAATAGTCAATTGACCATTGTCAATCAATCAGCGGCCTCCGGTTCCGCTTGGGTGCGGCTCAGCGTCTACGACATTCTCGGACGTGAAGTGGCGGTGCTGGTGAACGGTGAGAAACAACCGGGATCGTACGAAGTGTCGTTCGACGGAAGTGGCCTGGCGAGCGGTATGTATATCTACAGGCTCTCCGTCGGCACCTTTGCGCAGACGCAGACGATGATGCTCGTGCGCTAGGGAATGTGTACACCCGGCGCGGCAGAACCTGCGTCAGCCGGTGTCTTCCGGGCATAGGCGATACGGGCAATGGTCACATAGAGAACAGGCACGACGAAAATGGCCAGCATCGTCGCCGCCAGCATGCCGCCGAGCACCGTCCAGCCGATGGTGGACCTCGCTTGAGCCCCGGCGCCGGTCGCAAATGCCAGCGGTGACACCCCGAACACGAAGGCCAGGGAAGTCATCAGGATCGGCCGCAATCGCAGTTTCACTGCTTCCAGTGTCGCTGCGATGATCGCCATGCCTTTGTCCACGCGTTCCTTGGCAAACTCCACGATCAGGATTGCGTTCTTCGCCGACAGGCCGATCAGCGTAATCAGGCCGATCTGTGCATAGACGTTGTCGCTGAGCCGCGGGAGGAATGTGAGGGCCACAATCGCGCCGAACGCACCCACAGGCACGGCCAGCAATACCGCAAACGGCGTGGACCAGCTCTCATACAACGCTGCCAGAAACAGGAACACGAACAGGATGGACAATGCAAAGATGGTCACCGTGCTGTTCCCCGCGTTGATTTCTTCCCTGCTCAAGCCGGAGAATTCGTAGCCGTAATCCGAAGGCAACTCCTTGGCGGCAAGATCTTTCAGGGCTTCAATCGCCTGGCCGCTGCTGTATCCTTCAGCGGCGCTCCCGTTGATTTCCGCGGTACGGAAAAGATTGTAATGCGTGATCAGCGGGGCGCTTTCCACAACTCTATAGCTCGTGACGGTGGTCAGGGGGATCATCGCCCCCATGGAATTCTTCACGTAGTATTTGGAGAGATTCTGAATATCCCCGCGATACGACGTGTCCGCCTGGCCGACGACGCGGAAATTACGGCCGTAGATCGTGAAATCATTCACGTAGCGGCTGCCAAGGTACGTTTGTATTGTCCCGAAGACGTCGGCGATCGAAAGCCCCAGCTTCTTGCATTTCTCCCTGTCGACATCCAGCTGGTACCCCGGTGTGCGCGCGGTGAAGAACGAAAACACATGGCTCAGCTCGGGGCGTTTGTTTGCCTGAGCCACGAAGTTCTGCACGACCTTCTCAAATTGTTTGAGATCGTCCGTGCTTTCATGCTGCTCCAATTCGAACGCAAAGCCGCCTGTCTGCCCGAGTCCGGGGATGGCCGGAGGCGAAATGACCACCACGTTGGCCCCCTCAATGGCCGAGAACTTCTTCTGCAGTGTGGCGATCAGCGAACTCAACTGCAGTGACTTGTCTGTCCTTTCGTCCCACGGTTTCAATTGAACAAATATGGTGCCGCTGTTCGATTTCGTGGCGAAGGTAACGACATTCAAACCGCCGAGAGCGGCGAAGTGCGCGATGCCAGGGGTTTCCTGGAGCGTCTTCATCATGCTGAACAACACCTCCAGGCCCCTCGACGTGGAAGATGCTTCCGGGAGTTCGAACGTGACGTACAGCCGCCCTTCGTCTTCCGTAGGAATAAACCCCGTCGGCTTGTTCTTGAACAGCAGAACCGTTCCCACGTAGATGCAGACCAGAATGATCAGCGCGTACCGCGCTTCCCTGATGGCGAACCGGACCCCATCGGTGTAGGATTCGGTGGTCTTGCCGAACCAGTCGTTGAACCGGAAGAAGAATTTGTTGAGGCCCTTCGAGTCTTTTCCGAGATGTGAGGGCTTCAGGAAGAGTGAGCACAACGCCGGCGTCAGCGACAATGCGACAAAGGCGGAGATGAGCACGGAGATCGCGATCGTGATGGCGAATTGCTGATACAGCCTGCCGACAATGCCGGGCATGAAACTCACGGGGATGAACACGGCAGCAAGAATCAGGGCTATCGCCACCACAGGACCCGAGATGTCTTTCATGGCCCTGGATGTGGCGTCGCGGGGTGAAAGACCTTCATGATCGATGTGGTGCTGCACGGCTTCGACAACGATAATGGCGTCATCCACAACGATACCGATAGCCAGGACGAAACCAAACATGGTCAGCGTGTTGATCGTGAATCCCAGCGGAAGGAAGAATCCGAATGTCCCGATGATGGACACCGGGATGGCCAGCACCGGTATCAGTGTCGCCCGCCAGCTCTGCAAAAAGAGGAACACCACAAGAACGACAAGCCCGAGAGCTTCGAGCAATGTGACCACCACTTCATTGATGGAAACCTTCACCACCGAGACCGATTCGAAGGGGACGACGTACGCTATGTCTCTGGGGAACGACGTGTTCAAATCTTCCATCGTCCGGTATATGCCATTCGCTACATCCAGCGCATTGCTCCCCGGTGCCTGATAGACCAGCAGGTACGATGCCCTATGGCCGTCGACAAACGAGTTGCTCGCATAGCTGAATTTGCCCAGCTGGACACGCGCGACGTCCCGCAGGCGGACTGCGGAACCATCCTGGGGGTTTGAGCGGACGATAATGCTGCCGAATTGCTCTTCGGTGCTCAGACGGCTGTTCGTGAACACCGAGTACTCGAACGCCTGCAGATTGTTCTGCGGCGGTGCGCCCACCGAGCCTGCGGCAATTTGCAGATTTTGTTCGGTGAGCGCATTGACCACATCATTGGCGGTGAGACCAAGCTGGGCAAGCTTGTCGGGCTGCAGCCAGATCCGCATGCTGAAATCGTCAGCCCGGGAAAACACGTCGCCCACGCCCGGGACGCGGAGCAGCGCGTCCCTGACAAAAATGTTGGCGTAGTTGTCCACGAAGGTGACGGCGTGTGTGCCCTCGGGCGAGTAGAGGGCGACCAGCAGCAGGATACTGGGATTGCGTTTGCGCGTGGTCAGACCCAGCCGCTTCACATCATCAGGCAACTGAGGTGTCGCGATGCCCACCCGGTTCTGTACATCCAGCGCGACGATGTCCGGATTGCTGCCGACATTCAGCGTAACGTTGATCGTGGTACGGCCGTCGCTGGTGCTGTTGCCCTGCATGTACGCCATGCCGGGTGTGCCGTTGATCTGGGATTCAATGGGCGTGGTTACGGTCTGCTCAACGGTCTGCGCGTCCGCGCCGTTGAACGACCCCGTCACCTGGACGGTGGGAGGCGTGATGTCCGGATACTGGCTGATCGGGAGCCTGATGATGGCCAGAACGCCGATAAGCACAATCACGATCGAAATGACGATGCCGGTAATAGGCCGGCTGATGAATCTATCTGCGATCATCCTGTAACCTGCCGATGAATTATTTCGCCGACGCCGTCTCGGGTGAGGGGAGAGGGACCGTCGCGGGAATCACAATAGGGGAATTGTCCCTCAACTTCTGTACGCCTTCCACCACGATCTGCTCGTCAGCCTGGAGTCCGGCCTTGACGATCGCTTTGTCGCTGACTCTTGTACCAAGATCGACTTTGCGTTGCGTGACCTTGTCACCGGTCACGACATAGACAAAATACTCTCCCATCTGCTCCACAACGGCCCTGTAGGGAATGAGCAAACTCGTATCGCTGTTGCTCGTCTGTACGCGCAGGTTGCAGGTGAGACCCGGCTTGAGGAGACCGGCGCCGTTGGCGAAGACGACCCGTATCCGGATTGTCCCCGTTTGCGAATCGACCGCACGATCGATGAACGTCAAACGTCCCGGGTAAAGGTAGACTGTCTGGTCAGGGAGAATGATGGTGAACGTCGAATCGCGTTCGGGGGCGTTCTTCTGCAGCAATTCTGCGAAACGGGAAATCTGCTTTTCATCGACAGAAGCGTCCACGGCTATCGGGTTGTCCGAAGACACGGTGGCCAGAAGCGTCTGTCCGGCAGTGACCGCCGACCCCACCTTCACCAGTGAAATCCCCATGGTGCAGTCAAACGGGGCGTAGATTACGGAGTAACGGAGATTCGTCTCGACGCTCTTGACATTGGCCTCGACGGCAGCGACCTGCATCTTGGCCGACTGCAGGTCCGCCAGGGCGTGCTCCAACGTCTGCCGCGCCACAGCGTCCGCCTTTGCCAGGTCCTGGTACCGGTCCGCATCCTGCTGTGCCTTCGCGAGGTTCGCTCTGGCGACATCCAGGTTCGCCGAGGCCTGATCGTACGCCGCCTTGTATTGCTGCTGATCGATCGCATACAGCCTGGCGCTTTTGGCGACATGCTGCCCTTCCCTGAAGAAGATCTGCGAGATGTACCCGGACACCTGGGGCCTGATATCGACTTGATCCAGTGAGGTGACCGTTGCAGGATACCCGTCAAAATAGGTCGCACTGCCAGGCTCCACACGGTACACGGACACCGCCACAGGCGGAGGCCCCTTCTGTTCGGAACCCTTATTCCCTCCGCATCCTGCAAAGAGGAGGGCAGAGAGGGTGGCTGCACCAACGAGGCAATGTGAGATCTTCATGGCCGGCAACATTCCAAAGTTAGTAGTGAACGGTCCCCAGGGCCTTCTCCACATCCAGCTTGCTGCTGAGCACCTGGTAGAGAGCATCGATGTGATTGTCCTGTGCGGACCGGAGATCCGTCTCGGCCGCAATGAGATCCAGGTAGGTCTTCACACCGGCTTTGTATTGCAGCTGAATCGTCTGAAAAACATCCTGCGCGAGGTTGAGATTCTCCTGCAACACATGGTAGTTGTTCAGGTTGCTCCTGTAATTTGCCAGGGCCTGTGCATACTCCGTGTTGACGGAGTTCCGCAGCGCGATCACGTCATAATCGACGCGTTCCAGTTCCAATTGAGCCTGTTTGATCTCCTGTATGCGCTTGCCGCTCTCGAATATCGGGAAGGAGAGCTGCAGCCCCACGCTGGAATTGGGATAATTGCGCTGATACAATTGCGAAAGCTCGCTGCTCTGGAAATTGAGATTGTAGTTGCCGTACGCGGTCACGGAAGGGAGAAAGCTCCAGCGGGCATAGTTGAGATTGTCCTCCTGCAGACGTTTCTGTGTCTGCAGCAGCTGAAACTCGATCCTGCTCTCGACGCTGATGGTTTGCATGGTGTCTATGAATGCATCCTGTTCCATCTGCGTACTGTCGGAATCCAGGACAAGCTCGGCATGCGAGGGATACCCCATCTGATCTTTCAGCGAAGCAACTCTGGCTGTGAGGAGCTCCTGCGCCATCCGCTTGTCCGCCCGTGCGTTGTTGAGTGCAATGGTCGCACGTTTGTAGTCCGTTTTGTCAACAATGCCACCCTGGTACTGCGCCAATGCATCCTTCAAGCTCCGTTCCAAACGCACGATATCTTCGTCAAGTATACCAATCTGCCGTTGTGTGACCAGGACGGCGTAATAGGCTTTGCTGACAGCGATCACCACGTTGATCTTGTTTCTCGCCGTGGTTTGCCTTGCCCTGTTCCGCTCGTCCGCTGCCGAGCTGCTGGCCAGGAGTACGTCCCTGTCAAAGATGGTCTGCGTGAGAGAGAACTGGCCGTTCGAAGCGTTCGCCAGACCTACCTTGGCGATGTTACCCTGGACGATGGAGACCGGGAGTTGGGGGTTGTGTTGGACGTAAGCGTTGAAGCTCAGTTGTGGAAACCACTCCGCCATTTTGCCGCTGATGGCATGATCCGTGATTTCCTCATCCAGTTGAGACTGCCGGATAGCGGGTTGATGTGCGAGGGCGTATGCCACGCAGTCTCCAACGACAGCTCGCTGGAGCAGGGCGTCTGATGGACTCTGGGGTCGGGAGGCGCACGGTCGAAAAAGGCAGGGAACAACCAAGAGAAGTCGTATGAGTCTCTTCATATTGCAGCGTCTGGGGTTTCAAAGATTGGTTCCCATTGCATATCGTCAATTCATTCAACAATGCCATGAACGATTTAGTTTCGTGATGCATCGTGCTGCTTATTCAAGCGGAATGCGCCCGCTGTTCTTTTCGAGCCATTGCGCGAAGGTCTGCAAGGCGGGATTCAGTTTCCGCGAGGACTCGACACTCCGCGCGCCGCAATAGACTTCCTCAAAGTCGCGCTTGAACTGGAACAT
>PMCM01000308.1 GCA_003154155.1 Ignavibacteriota bacterium
CAGCTCTACCGTGCGTCCGCCGATCCACAGGAAGGGAATACGGCGGCGTGTGATCGCTTCAGCGACGGCATTCAGCGTTGCGGCGGGCGTGGCCGCCGTGGGCATTCCGAGGAACGCGAGGCAATCCGCGGAGTCCAGCACTGCAGGTCCCGGAGCGCCTTCGTAGAACGTTCCGTTCAACCTCTGGGTGAAGACGGTCACGCGCAGATTGCGATCCTCCTCCGCCGCACTCCGGAAGAACGAGAGATCGTATGATGGTCCCCCCGCAAGGATGACCAGATGGAGCTTGCTTTTCCGCACGCGCACGGCCACGGTGGACCGGTTGTTCCGCGTCGTGAGCTCACCGGGAAGCGGGGAGACGGTTGCCGTCAGCACGTGAAGTCCCTCCGGTCCCGGCGTCCAGGTCAGGGGAACGGCATAGTCCCGTGACCCCGGCTCCAGCTGCAGTGTGGCGTGGCCGGCCGGCGTGTTCCCGTCCGCGAGCGTCACCTCCACCCGTTCATTCTGATATCCGCTGGCGTGGATCATGACCTGCACGGGTGCGGCCGTGCCGCTGTACACAATCGCATTCGTTGCGAGCCGTTGCACCAGGACATCGGTCTGATCGCTGCTGTCGCCGATGCCGACGGTGAAGATCGGGACGGGATATCCGGATGCGGGCTGGAGGGGGCTGTCGCCCAATGTCACGATCCCGTCGGTCAGCAGCAGCACCGCGCCGCTATGCAGCTCGCGGTCGTCATCGCGCACGGACGCAAGTGCGCCCGCGATGTCGGTCCCGTCATCGGTGAATGAGAGCGAATCGCCGGGTGACGAGGTCCGTTGATGCATGCGGGTTCCGAAGGGGAGTATCCGAAGTGTGGCCCGTTCGCCCAGGGCGGTGAGCGCCGGTGAACGGAGGAGCGAGTGGACGACATCCGCGCGTGTTCCGCCCCGGTCGGTGATGGACATGCTCCGGCTGTTGTCCACGAGCACGCTGAGCGACGGTGGGTACGCGGTGGTGAAGATGAGGCCGAGCAGGGGATCGCACACGACGAGCACAAGCAGCGCAAGGGCACCTCCCCGCAGGGCGGCCAGTGTCAGGCGGCGGGCACGTGAAACGGGGGGGATCGTCGACCGGTAGAAGTAATAGGCCAGGGCCGCAGCGATTGCCACGCCGAGGATGGCGAAGCCAGGCGGTATGCCCAGGCGGAAGTCGACCTGCGGCATGGCACTCAGACCAGCTCGCGAACGAGCCGATCCACGATTGCGATAGCCGACACGCCGTCGGCTTCGGCGTTGAAATTCGTCACGATGCGGTGGCGGAGTGTCGGGCCGGCCATGGAGCGGACATCATCGATGTCGGGTGTATGCCGTCCGGTCAGGAGGGCGCGGGTTTTGGCGCCGAGAATCATGTACTGCGAGGCGCGGGGTCCGGCTCCCCAGCGGATCCAGTCTTTCACAAACTGCGGGGATCCCGGTGATCCCGGACGTGTTGTGCCGACGAGACGGACGGCATATTCCAGCACATTGTCGGCGACAGGAACGCGCCGCACCAGGTCTTGGAAGCGCGCAATTTGTTCGCCGGTCAGGATGTGCCGGGGATCGGGGACATGCAGGCTTGTGGTGGATTTGACGATCTGAACTTCCTCCGCGGCCGAGGGATATTCGAGCCAGAGGTTGAACATGAACCGGTCGAGCTGGGCTTCCGGGAGCGGATAGGTTCCTTCCTGTTCGATCGGATTCTGCGTGGCCAGCACAAAGAAAGGCTCATCGAGCGTATAGGTTGTGCCCGCGGCGGTCACCCGGTGTTCCTGCATGGCTTCGAGCAATGCCGCCTGGGTTTTGGGCGGCGTCCGGTTGATTTCATCGGCCAGCACAATATTGGCGAAGACGGGGCCGCGGATGAACCGGAAATCCTTTTTGCCTGACCCGGGATGTTCTTCGATAATTTCCGTGCCGGTGATATCGCTTGGCATGAGATCGGGTGTGAACTGGATCCGGCTGAACTTGAGATCGAGCACCTGTGCCAGCGTACGGATGAGCAGTGTCTTTGCGAGGCCGGGCACGCCGACGAGGAGACAGTGTCCGCGCGAGAGGAGTGCAATCAGGAGATGTTCAATGACGATTTCCTGGCCGACAATCACCTTCGCAATTTCCGCGCGCAGCGCGTCATACGCTTCCGTGAGACGGCGCGCCTCTGCAACATCACCGGATGCCGATGCAGGAACGGGGGATGGGGTCACAACGTATGTCCTTCGCCGTTAGGGATAGATCTTCCAGTAGATCCTGCTCTTGATCTCATCGAGCCAGCCCTGATAATCCTTCGTGCGCTTGTAATTCAGCGCCATGGTTTCAATCTTCCCGTAGTCGGTCTCGATGGTCATCGGATGGGGCGACGTCCGTTTCCGCAGCAGCACGATATGGTATCCGTAGGAATTTCCCACCGGGAGTTTCTCGGGTTTGCTGATTTCACCCGGCTTCAGCGGTGCGACGACGCTGTACCAGCTCTTGTCCAGCTGCTCCAGATCGAGTGATCCCAGCATGCCGCCGATCAGGTTGGTTTCCTTGTCTTCGGAGTACTTCTTGGCCAGCAGGCCGAAGTCCGCTCCGTTCAATGCGGCGGTGCGGATGGAATCCAGGAGCACGATGGTGGTGCTGTCGCTGGATTCGGTCCGTTGAATGCGGAGCAGGATGTGGCGTGCCCGGACGGCGTCGCCGCGCCGTTCGAGGAGCTGGATGAGATGCAGCCCGAGTTCCGTTTCGACGATGCCCGATACCTGTCCTTCATTCAAACCGAAAACGGCGCTTTCGAATTCCTTGACAAACTGTCCGCGGCGGACGAGCCCGAGGTTCCCTCCCTGGGGGGCCGAGCCCGGATCCTCCGAATGCCTTTTGGCCAGCTCCGCGAAGTCCACCCCCGCATGGATACTGTCCAGGAGTGCCTGCATGTGCGCGCGGGCGGCGGCCTTTTCCCGCACGCCAAACCCGGGTTTGAGATAGATGTGCGACAGTTCCACCTCTTCCGGCACGCGCGGGAGACTGTCGCGGTACGTACTGTAGAACTCCTCGACTTCGAACCGGCCGATTTGCGTGGTCCCGAAACGTTGCTGCTGGAGTTTCTGTGCGAGAAGGTTCTTCCGCATTTCGTCGCGGTACTCCCGTTTGATTCTGCTGAGCGGCATGCCGTACATCTCTTCCAGCCGCGCTTCGGAGCCGACCTGCTGCACCCGCTGCTGAATGGAAGCTTCGAGCTGTTGCTGGACTTCTTCGTCGGTCACGGTGACGCTGTCTTCGATGGCTTTGGCGACGATCAGTTTTTCATTGATCATGGACTGGAGCACCTGATCGCGGATGCCGGGCGACTTGGGATCCATGCGGTTGCTCATGACGAAAAACTGGATCTGGGCATTCAGATCCGACTCGAGTATCGGCTCGTTTTCAACCACGGCGACGATACGATCCAGCACCTGCGCCGTCAACGGGAGGGCACAGGCAATAAGTGCAACGCACACACACACGAAGCGAACAACGACACGATCCATATATTACTCCTTGGTTACGGCCGAATCCGTCCCAGCCTGTGATTCACGTATGTCGATAGTATGGCGTTTCCGCAGTGTGCCCAGGAATGCCTCGTACCTGTCGCGGCGAAGATCCATCAGCATACGTTCGCGCACTTCGGCGCGGACGTATGCGAGCGGCGGGATTTCCCCCTGCCGCAGCGTCAGATGGGTGCGGAGCACGTAATAGCCTTCCTCGGTGCGGAGCGGAAAGGAGATCTCCTCCCGTGCGAGCGATCGTGCGAGTTTCCAGAGCTCTTCGGGATAGAGCGTGGCACGCGTATAGAACTGATGGTCGGCGGACCTCAGCACGGGGGAGGGCTGAGTCCGGTGCGACAGGATCTCGGCGAGGGCGGCATCCCATGCCCCGCCGCGCAGCACGCGTGTACGGAACGCGTTGGCGGCGTCCCGGTCGCGAAAAAGGACGGAGCTGGCCTGCGTGACATCCTCGCGGAGTGCAAAAGCGGATGCGGTGCGGGAGAAGACGGCGGTGACGGAATCGGCGTTGATGGCGGAGCTGTCCACCTTTCCGTAGACGGACTCCTGCAGCAGGGCGGCCACGGCGAGACGTTTCCGCATGGCGTCGAGCTGTTCGCGGAACGCGGGCTCATCGGTGACCCCGCGCCGCTCGGCTTCCTGATACAGCAGCTCGTTCACCACCCACTCATTCACGTAGTCACGCGATGCGGCGCCCATCTCACCGAGGGAGTCCCGCATATGTGCTATGTCGGCATCGGTCAGAACCGCGCTGTTGACCCGGGCGACGTAGCCCCCCCGCCCGCTATCACGGCCGCACGCGGCCAGAAACAATCCCAGTGCCGCTGCCAGTCCTACCCACCACCCGTCACGGAGTCTTTGCAAAGGCGTTCTTCAGCAGCTCCTTGTGTTCGATAACCGGTGAATACTGTTTGATGCGCTCCAGCCACTCGGTTTCCAGGCGCTTGGATTCGAATTCCTGGTAGGCGCTGGACACTTCGGCACCGCTCTCCTCGAACGTCTTTTGCCGTGCGGGCTCGACGCCGTCTTTGCGGACGACAGAATACGCCACCTTGTAGTAAAACGGCAGGGAATAGCCGCCGACAGCCAGCGAGTCGGCGCGCTTTGCGCGCTCATCCGAAGCCGGCGCTGCAAGGGACGATTCCATGTTGGAGAGGACAAGGGGCTGCATGCCCATGACCTGCATGTCGATCCGCTGCAGGACCCCGGCGGAATCCTTCATCTTCGCCGCGGCGAATTTCTGAGCTCGCGTTTCGGTCAGGATCCGGTCCGCGCCGATCTTGAACGTGCTCATCAGCATGCTCTTTACCAGATCCAGCCGTTTCTTTGCCAGCGCTTCATTCTGCGCTTTCTTCGCGCTTGTGTCCGCGTAGACGGAAAGCATGATCCGGGGAGTGGGTTCGTTTTGCAGCAGCGTGCCCACGGTGTTCACAGGCACGGCCGCTTTGGCGGACAGTGTGGCCTTGCCGGCCGGAAAGACCGCTTTGTACGTCATCGGAACCGCCATGCGGACCGAATCGGCCTTCATGACCTGTTCCATCGTCATGCCGCCCAGCAGTTTTTGCCTCACCGTGCTGGCCAGTAGTTCGCTGGCAGAACGGATTTCCGTGAATTTGACCCTGTCGGGGAATGTGAACTTATCGCGATGCTGGCCGAAGTAAATACGTAGCAGCGAGTCGGACGTTGTGACCTTGTTCCAGACCTGGTCCTGTTCGATCTGATACAGAAGGATGCCTTCCTTGTATTCCCGCAGGAGTGAGGCGAAATTCGGATCCTGCTGCTCGAGCAGCTCCGCCTTGCCGCCGAAGAGCACCTGGTCGGACAACTTGTCTATAGTCGGAGTGAGGGAGAGGCGGTGGAGCGTCATGTTCGACCATTCAAAATGCCCCTTGATCATGCTGATCACGGAATCGACACTGATGGAGTGCCCCAGCACTTTGAACATGGTCGCAGCGGCGAAATCCCGCGGAAGAGACGCCTCCCATGTGGAGTCGCGGACGGTCTTGGTGGAATCAAATGCGTTGACAAAGCGGTTGACGATGGAATCGTTCCTCACGTACTGCACTTCTTTCTTGACTTTCGCCGTGTACGCGGCGTAATCGTCTTGGAACCGCTGTTGCTGGTATGTGTTCTGCAGGTCCTGCTTGGATTCTTCGAACGTCTTCGGCGGCCGCACGCCCGTGCAGAGAATGATGTGATACCCGTACGCCGTACGGACGATCGGCGAGGTCTTGCCGGGTGTCAGCAGGAACGCGGCCTCATCAAACGGCTGCGGCCAGCGACCCCGTGCAAACCATCCAAGATCCCCGCCCCGAGTGCTTGATCCGCCGTCTTCGGAGTTGCGCATGGCCAGATCGGCAAACGCAGTGCCCTTGACCAGGCTGTCCCGAATTGCGAGGATCCTCGCATAGGCCTTTGCTGTGTCTTCCGGCGAAGGCGTCTGGCTTGTGAACCGGATCATGATATGGCTGCACTGCAACTCGCCTATCGACTGCCGGCGGTCGGTGACCTTGATAATGTGGAGTCCGAAGCGGGACTTCACCGGCGCCGGGGTCACTTCCCCCTTCTTGAGTCCATACACCGCATCTTCAAATTCCGGAACCATCCGGCCGGTGGAGAAGAAGTAGAGGTCTCCCTGGTTCTGTTTGACGCTGGGATCCTGTGACAGGCTCACGGCGAGCTGCCCGAAGTCTTTGCCGGCTTTGACTTGCGCGATGACATCCTGGGCCTGCGCATAGATGGTTGCGGAATCGGCTGCCGTGGCGCCCTGCCGGAATGTGAGCAGAATGTGACTTGCGCGGATTTCTTCGCGGCTCCGGTCATACATTTTGCGCACGTTGGGAGCCACAAGTTCGCGGTCGGTCAGATACGACGCCGCAAGGCTCCCGCGGTACTGGTTGATTTCTCCCTGTACCTCGGGGCGTTTGTCCATCCCCAGACGGTACGCGTCGGTAAGCTTCAGCCGGTATTTGACCATCAGATCAAGAAACCGCTCCCGCTCCTCCTGGGTCGCAGTGCTGCCAGGATTCGCCGTGCCGTTGCTCTTGTTATACATGGTCTCGAAATCCGTCACTGAAATCGGATTGGGTCCGATGGTTGCGACGATGGACTCCTGCTGTTTAGGGGCGCATCCATTGAACCCGAGGATGACTGCCATGGCAAGGATACTCACGCCAGCGACAAAGATGGTGCGGACAGGAATGCTGCTCATCACGATCGTACTCCGAGTGTTGAACGCCGAAAGACGGATTGCAGAATTCTATTCTACGCAAATTCAGTGTGAAGTTCAACAAAACCGGCCTGGTTACCGGTCTGTGGCGAGCGCCTCGGTAAAATCCCGCAAAATATCGTCTATTCCTTCCACTCCGACCGATATTCTGATCATCCCGGGGGTGACACCGTGCCGCCGGAGCTCGCTTGCGGACATGTGCACATGGGAGGAATAGACGGGAATGCTCACCAGGGTTTCGGTGCCGCCGAGCGACATGGCATTGACGGCGACCCGGAGAGCGTCGGCGACCCGCACGGCCTTACGAAGTCCACCCTTGACCTCAATGGTCACCATTCCCCCATACCCCAATCCTCCGGCCCCGACCATTTGTCGCCGGGCGATTTCGAAGCCCGGATGGGAGGGGAGTCCGGGGTACAACACGCGTGCGACGTGCTTGTCCAGTTCAAGCCATACAGCCAGGGCGAGCGCGTTCTCGTTCTGCCTGCGCACCCGCAGCTCGAAGGTCTTGAGACTGCGCAACAGCAGGAAGGCGGCGAAGGGATCGGCACAGCCGCCGTAATACTTCATCTGTGTGTGCGCGCCGGCGATGAACTCGCGCGAACCGGCAATGACGCCGCCGATGAGATCGGAGTGTCCGCCGAGATACTTCGTCGCGCTTTCGATCACCACGTCCACGCCGAACCGGAACGGGTGCTGGTTGAGACTTGTCGCGAAGGTGTTGTCGATCATGATCAGGATTTTCCGGCGGAAGCGGCGTTCGGCTTTGCGCACCGAGTCGACCAGCGCTTCCATGTCGACAATGCCCAGTGTGGGATTTGTCGGCGTCTCGCAATACACGATGCGGGTGGTGGCATCGATCAGGCCGTCGAGTGCGGCGGGGCGCCGCGGGTCGGTGTACCGCACGCGGATCGCGTGGCGGGGAAGGATGTCGCGAAAGAAGCGGTAGGTTCCCCCGTAGAGTGCGGGCGTGCTGACGAGCGACTCGCCGCTGCGGACGCCGGAAAGGACCGCCGAGCTGATGGCGGCCATGCCGGAGGCCACCAGCAGGGTCTGTTCCGACTCCAGCACGAGCGCGAGCCGTTCTTCTGCGGCACGCACCGTGGGGTTGTGATAACGCGTGTAGACGTAGACATCGGGATCCCCCTGGGCGTAGCGCAGGGCATCCCCTGAATTCTCAAAACGGTAGGTGGATGTCTGCACTATCGGCGGCGCGACGGGTGCCTTGTGGGGGTAGAGCTGGGCGCCGTGGATCGCGCGCGTTGCCACAGACATGCTGCGCGGATCCACGCGCCTGCCGGTTGATCGCTTACTCATCGGTATCCTCTCTGTGTTGTGGCAATGCGGGTTCGACCATGATGACGTCTTCGCGCTGCAGCACCACGCTGCCGGGCTTTGCGCCCTTTGGTTTGTGCACGTATTTGCGGAGGGTTACGGTGACCGGTACCATGGTGGCCGTGCGCATTTTGCTGTAGTACGCGGCGATCGCCGCGGCCTGCTGGATCGCACGCTTCCCCGGCCCGCCATGCCCGGTGGCGACACGCAAAATGACATGCGAACCCGGTACGCTGCGTGCATGGAACCAGTAATCCTGTGGCCTGGCGTGGCGCAGGGTCAGCAGGTCATTGTTTGCGCTGGTTCTACCCGCCCAGACCTCGAACCCCCCTTCGACGACAAACTCGCGGAACAACGGCCTGTCCAGTTCGTCAGCCGGGCCCGTGCCCCGGCCTTCCCGCACATCATCCTTGTGATCTTCCATAAACGTCTTGAGGTCCTGTCGAGTGGCCGCGTGCTCCAGATCCGCAAGCAGCGCGGCGGTGCGCTCCATCTGCGTCACAGTGAATTGCCGCCGCCGTCCGGCGAGCTCGCGTGCGCGTTTGCTGGTTTTGGACTTTTCAAAGTACCGTTGGGCATTCTGCGAGGCCGTCTGTGTCGGCGCCAGGGGAATGATCACCGGTCCGTCCGCCCCCTCAATCGTCGTCTGTGCTGCCCCCGGCGGAATCTCCGTGAGGTGCTGCAGGAGTAACGATCCGAACAGCATGTACTGTTCCGCCCGGTCCCCGCTCCCCATGTCCGCGTCGATGGCGGCGACAATGCGCCGGGCATGTTCGATGCGTGTCCGGAGACGCTGCGCCATCAGGCCCTGCTCGTCGGTCCGTTCCTCTGCGGAACGCTTCCATCCGATGAAGGTGCGCAGCGCATGGTGGATATCTTCGAACCTGTCTTCCCGGCTTCCGTCGAGTGAAAGCAGAGGGATGATCGAAAAGTGGAGCGGCGTGCCGTCGGCGCGGGCATAGATGCGCGGGGTGGGGTGTGCCAGCTCCTCCACGACGGCGGCAACGGCATCACGGAGTGCGGCGGCGGCATCGGCGGACGCCGCTGCGACCGGAAGTTCCGGCGCAAGGTCAGCGCGGTGGAGTATCTCGCGTACGACAACAGGCGCGAGTTGCGGTGCCGACACTTTCAGCGCGGATCTGAGCGTCTGCGCCGGGTGTGCCAGCACGCGGTCCAGGATCTCCTGAGGCGATCCCATGGCGCTCCCTGCGGAGACGGGGAGCGGGAGCCCGGCAAGTTCCTTTGCGCGTTTGAACGCGTCGACGATGATGGAGGATGCATCGGTGAAGACCACGTTGGCTTTTCCCCCGAAGAGCTGCAGATGCAACGCGGCCCCCCCTGAAAGATGGATGGTGATCCAGCGGTCGTCGGGCCGGATGGTGACATCCTCCACCGTGTAGTTCAGGGCGGCCGCAAGCACATCCGCCGAGTTCTTTCTTGCGCGGGTATACGTGGGATGGAGGTAGCAGGCGAGGAAATCGGACCGGCAGGAGACTACAAGATGTGTGGGGGCGCCGGAAAACGCGATAACTGCCTCATCACGCTCCTGAGAGAAAGCCTCCCGGATGCGGCATCCGTGGAGTTTTGCCGAAAGCGTGCCGGTGACAGCTTTGAGAGTGTGGTATGCGGATTGCATTGTTATCCACAATATACCCATTTTCGCCCATTTTGCCAATATTTTCGCGAAAACCTGTGGATATGCTGTGGATAATCATAGCCTTTCCGGTGCAAAATTAGTGATTGCACATACTTGCAAATTTTCGTAAATTTAGTTCCTTACGCACAAAACGCGGCTGAAGACATGGTCACGAGCATGACGGGGTATGGACGGGGTGAGGCGACCGCACGCGGCATCACGGCAACGGTCGAGCTTCGCAGCGTCAACAGCCGTTTCCTGGAGGTTTCATCCAGGTTGCCGCGGACACTCAATCTCCGTGAAAACGAGATCAAGGAAATTCTGCGGCGGCAGGTGGTGCGCGGCAAGATCAGCGTTGTGGTCACCGTCGAGCGAAACAACGGCGAAGCCGTTCCTCTGCGGATCAATCCGGCGACGGCGCGGACGTATTACCGTCTGCTCACGGATTTGAAGAAAGCGCTCAAGCTGCGGGAGACCATTAAGTTGGAACACCTGCTTCAGTTTTCCGATATTATGGAGCAGGAAGAGGGGGTTGCGGCAGACGAAGCGGAATGGGAGGTTGCCCGCGCTGCCATGGATGCCGGGCTGGTCGGATTCCAGCAGATGCGGCGGCAGGAAGGCGGGGAGCTCGCCGCCGATTTCCGTGCGCGCATTGCCGTGCTGCAGCAGCGTCTTGACGAAGTCGAACAGCTCTCGCGCGCGCAGGTGCCGCGCGAGCGGGAACGCTTGCGCGAGCGGATCAAGCTGCTGATCGAATCGGAAAAAATCGATGAGGGGCGGCTTGAACTGGAAATCGTCCTTCTGGCCGACCGGCTGGACGTCACGGAAGAATGCGTCCGTTTTCGCAGCCACAACAAGTTCTTTCTGGAAGCCCTGAGCGGCGATGAAGCGGCGGGCCGCCGGCTGAATTTTCTGGTTCAGGAGATGAACCGCGAAGTGAACACGATCGGATCCAAGTCCAGCGCGCAGGAGATTGCCCACCTGGTGGTGGGGATGAAGGAGGAACTGGAAAAAATCCGTGAGCAGCTGCAGAATATCGAGTAGCGCAACGTGCCGGGCACACCAGCGGGCGCGAAGGGCGCCGGGAAGATTATCGTGATCTCCGCGCCGAGCGGCGCGGGGAAGACCTCCATCGCGCGGGAAATCCTGCGGCGGAACCCGTCCCTGCGGTTTTCGGTGTCGGCCACGACGCGGCCCAAGCGTCAGGGTGAACAGGACGGAAAAGATTATTTTTTTCTCACCCCGGACGAATTCCGGCGGCGCATCGGTGCCGGTGAGTTCGTGGAGTGGGAAGAGATCTACGGCAATTATTACGGCACCCTGCAGAGCGAAGTGGATGCGGCGCTCGCCGCCGGCAAGCACCTGCTCTTTGATGTGGACGTGAAGGGCGCGCTCTCCATCAAAGCGAAGTATCAGCAGGCGATGCTCATTTTCATCAGCCCGCCGTCGGCAGCGGTTCTGGAAGAGCGTCTGCGGGCACGGTTGACGGAAGATGCCGTCACGCTTGCGCGGCGCCTGGAACGGATGCCGATGGAACTGGCGCAGGCCCCGAAATTCGACCGCTGCGTGGTGAACGATCAGCTGGATCGTGCCACCGGCGAAGTGCAAACGATTGTTGAACATCACTTACTGAAGTCATAAGGGAGTACGACACCATGGCTCTCAAGCCTATTGATCTGGAGTTCTTCAACCGGCCGGACAAGAACGTCCACGAGTGTATCGTCGCGGCGTCCCGCCGCGCCCGGCAGGTGAATGAGGAGATCAAGATCGAATTCAACCAGCGGGTGGAGATGATCACCGTGAAAACGGAGGGTGAAGGGGAGGAGAACGACATCAACCCCGATCAGCTCAAGATCAGCCTTGAATTCGAGAAGCGGACGAAGCCGACCGATATCGCGCTGACGGAGCTGATCACCGACCAGCTTACCTGGCGGTATCGCGAGAAGGAAGAAGTTCCTGTGATCCCCGAAGAAGAACCAACGCCGGACGAACCCGAAGAAGCCTGACCGGAGCTCTCCCGTGCTTGAGGGCAAGCATATTATTCTGGGGGTGACCGCGGGGATTGCCGCGTACAAAAGCACGCTGCTGGTGCGTGAGTTCGTGCGCGCGGGCGCGCACGTGCAGGTGGTCATGACCCCCGCAGCGGCGCAGTTCGTCACCCCCCTCACCTTCGCGACGCTCTCGCGCCGCGAAGTGATCCTCGATATGTTTCCCCCGCCCGATCAGCCCGCCACGCAATGGACAAAGCACATCGAGCTTGCCCTGTGGGGGGATGCCATGGTGATCGCGCCGGCGACCGCCAATACGATCGCAAAGATCGTGTGCGGGATGGCGGACAACTTTCTCACATCCCTCGTCCTGGCTCTCCGGTGTCCCTTGCTGGTGGCCCCGTCGATGGATGTCGACATGTACCGCAACGACGTCACACAGCAGAACATCGCACGGCTGCGCGAGCGTGGGATCACGGTTATCGAACCCGAGGCGGGCGAACTTGCCAGCGGTCTGGTCGGTCCCGGCCGTCTGCCCGAGCCTCCGGCGATTGTCGACGCCGTTCGGGATGTCCTGGCGGGTGTCCGGTCGGATTTACAGGATCGGCGCATACTGGTGACCGCGGGTCCGACACACGAACCGATCGATCCCGTCCGTTTCATCGGCAACCGTTCTTCCGGGAAAATGGGATTCGCCCTGGCGGCTGCCGCCGCACGCCGCGGCGCAACCGTGACGCTCATCGCGGGACCCGTTGTGCTGCCGACGCCACCCCGTGTCCGCAGGATCGATGTGGTCACCGCGCGCGAGATGCACGATGCGGTGCTGCGTGAGTTCGACGGCACCGAGGTCTTGATCATGGCGGCCGCCGTGGCCGACTTCGCCCCGTCGTCCGTTGCAGCGGAGAAGATCAAACGCGAAAAGGTTGCGGGCGGCATCTGGACGATTGACTGTGTCACAAACCCGGATATCCTCCGGAGCCTCGGCGAACGGAAGACGCATCAGATCATGATCGGGTTCGCCCTGGAGACCTCCGACGAGCTTGCGCACGCCCGGCAGAAGCTCACCGGCAAGCGGCTTGACCTCATCGTCATGAACAACCCGAAGGTTCCGGGTGCCGGTTTCGGGTCGGACACCAACGTGGTAACGCTTCTTTCGGCCGACGGCGCCGCCGTCGAAATTCCGCGCAAGGCAAAAGCCGATGTGGCGAACGACATTCTGGACCGCGTCGTCCGCCTGCTGGGCGCTTCCGTGTAACCCGGCGCTCCGGGCCCGCGTACGAACAGACGCATGACCGATCTCTGGACATCCCTGCGCCGCTTTCTGGACACCGAACGTGAAGTGTTCGGCGATTTCTTGCTGCTTGACGGCGCGAGGCAGGCCGTCCGGCATGCACCGGAACCGCCTCCCCGTCCGGCCGTCGTGGCCCGAGCACCCGTGACCGCCGATCCTGCGCCGGCCGTCGCCGATGAACCGTTGTTGTTTGATCTTCCGCCGGCAGCGCAGCCGGTGACGACCCGCGAGGAGTGGATGGAGACGAACGATCTGCAGGAGATGCACAACAGGATTTCCGGATGCCTCAAGTGTGCGCTCGGACATACCCGCACGAAGTTTGTGTTCGGCGTCGGGAATGCCCGTGCATCGCTGATGTTCGTCGGTGAAGCGCCGGGTGCGGATGAAGACGCGCAGGGCGAGCCCTTCGTCGGCAGGGCAGGCCAGCTGCTGAACAAGATCCTGGCGGCCATCGCAATGAAGCGTGAAGAGGTGTACATCTGCAATATTCTGAAATGCCGGCCGCCGAACAACCGGACCCCGCTGCCCGAAGAAGTCGAGCTCTGTCTGCCGTACCTGAAGCAGCAGATCGCCCTCATCAAGCCCAAACTCATCGTTTGCCTGGGCTTGACGGCGGCGCAGAATCTGTTGCAGACCAATGAGAGTCTCACGCGGCTCCGCGGCCGCACACTGGAATTTGCCGGAACGCCGCTCCGGGTGACGTATCATCCGGCGGCATTGCTGCGGAATCCGAACTGGAAACAGCCGACCTGGGAAGATTTCCAGGCAATTCAGAAACTGCTCGCCGGGTTGCAGGCTTGATCAACGGAAGGGATTGTGCGCATGGCTGAAGCACCACACCGGGGCGGCATCGATCTCGCGACGGATCGTCCGCGGGTGGAGGGCCGGGTTCCCCCCCAGGCGCTGGATATCGAAGAGCAGATTCTCGGTGCCATGCTGGTCGAGAAGGAAGCGATCTCGAAGGCGCTGGAAGTGCTTGACGAAGACGCGTTCTATTCCGAGCGGAACCGGAAGATCTTTCAGGCCATCGTGGGCCTGTTCGAGCGCGGCGAACCGGCGGACAGCATTACCATCGCCGAAGAGCTGCGCCGTCGCGGCAACCTGGATAGCGCCGGCGGCCAATCGTACATCGTCGAGCTGACGATGAAGGTGACGTCGGCCGAGAACGTGGAGTATCACGCCCGCATCGTGCTGGAGAAAGCGATTCTCCGCCGGCTCATCGGTGAAAGCTCCCGGATTGCGGGGCTGGGCTTCAGCCCGACAGAAGACGCGTTTGATCTTCTGGATGAGGCGGAGCAGGCAATCTTCAAGATCTCCGAATGGCGTCTCAAGAAAAGCTTTGTCTCCATGGAGCGGGAACTCCATTCCACGCTCGAAATGCTGGAGAGCATTCATGGCAAGCATGAAGGCGTTACGGGGGTCCCCACCGGGTTCCGTGATCTGGATAGCCTCACCGGCGGGTGGCAGAGCTCCGATCTGATTATTGTTGCGGGGCGGCCCAGCTCGGGAAAGACCGCTTTCGCGCTGTCGCTCGCCTCCAACGCGGCGCTGCACAAAGGAAAACCGTGCGCCGTCGGGATCTTCTCGCTGGAAATGTCCACGCGGCAGCTGATCATGCGTCTCTTGTGCGCGGAAGCTCGCGTGGACGCACACGCGGTGCGCACCGGGCAGCTCCCGGATGAAAAATGGACCCGGTTGAGCATTGCCGCCGGCCGTCTGGCCAAAGCCCAGATCTTCATCGACGACTCGGCGAGTCTCGGCATCCTCGAGCTCCGTGCCAAAGCCCGGCGTCTCAAAGCAGAACACAACGCCGGCCTGATTATCGTCGACTACCTGCAGCTCATGCAGGGGCCCAGGTCGGCGGAGAACCGCGAAAAAGAAATCTCGGCGATCTCACGTTCGCTCAAGGCGCTGGCCAAGGAACTGAATCTCCCCGTCATCGCGCTCTCCCAGCTCAGCCGCGCGGTGGAGGGACGGACGGACAAACGGCCGATCCTCTCCGACCTCCGCGAATCGGGCGCCATCGAACAGGATGCCGATGTCGTGCTTTTTGTCCACCGGCCGGAAATGTACACGGACCCGAAATCGGAACATGGCGCCGACGTACAGGGCACGGCGGAAATCATCATCGGCAAACAACGGAACGGCCCGATCGATGACGTCAAGCTCGCCTTCGTCAACCGGTATGCGCGGTTTGAAAACCTCGCGCTTCCCGGCCTGGAGCCGGTGCCGGCGGGCATGCTCGAAGAACCGCCGTTCTAGTGCCCGGGCACCAATCACCCGGTATCAAGGATACGTCTCATGAGCATACACGCCAACGATTCGCCGACCCGCCGGCAGTTTCTTCTGCGGCTCGGCCTGCTGGGCGGCGCGGTCATCGCCGGTGCGCCGTCATTCGGACTCGGTGCCGAAGAGACCGACCGGGAAATCTTCGACAGGATCATGCGGTGGGCCGCCGACGCAAAGCTGCTCCGTAAACCGGTGGGCGACACGATGGTGGCGCTCGGCGAGCATCTGCTCGGCACCCCGTACGTTGCCCATTCCCTCGAGGAACCGGGTGAAGAGCATCTCGTGGTGAACCTGCGAGGGTTCGACTGCCTCACGCTGGTGGAGAATTGCCTCTCTCTCGCTCGGTGCCTCTCCGCTGGAAAGGTATCGTTCGACGACTTCCAGGCGCAGCTCACACGGATACGGTATGCCGGCGGCGCCATCGCCGGCTATACCAGCAGGCTCCACTATTTTACCGACTGGATGGCCGACAATGCCCGCAAGGGCGTCGTGCGGGACGTCACCCTTGCGCTCGGGGGAGAGCAGTACACCAAGACCATCGATTTCATGACCACGCACCGGGCAAGCTACCGGCAGCTGGACAACGACGCGGCGGTAGCAACCATCAAAGAGGCGGAAACACGTCTCTCCGGCGGCGCACTGTACCGGGTCCCGCGCGCCAAGATTTCCGCCATCCTGGGCTACCTGCGCGACGGCGACGTCATCGGCGCCGTTACTTCGATGGAAGGCATGGATATTTCCCATACGGGAATGGTCATCCGCAAGGACGGCGTCGCGAAATTCCTGCATGCGCCGCTCTCCGGCGGTGCCGTGACGATCTCCGCAGGTTCGCTTGCGGAATATGCACACGGCATCAAATCTCTCACAGGCATTGTTGTAGGACGTCCCCTGGCGGTTACAGGGTAATCACTAGTTGTCGTTCACCACACAAGGAGGTTCCAATGAAGAGTGCTGCGCGGGCAATCGTACTGTGTGCCAGTGTCACGTTACCGGTTGCATTGGTGTTCGGGCAGGGGATGACGTGGGACAGCAAGATCACGAGCAACGGGCACGAGATGGTGACACACACGTACTATGTGCCGAAAAAAATCAAGACGGTGGGGGACACGAGCGGCGATTTCACGATCATCAGAATTGATCAGGAAAAGATCTACAACGTACAGACCAAGGACAAGACGTACAGCGTCATGACCTTTGCCGAGCTCGAACAGATGGGCAAACAGATGAACGCCCAGATGGAGCAGGTGCAGAAGCAGATGAAGGACATGCCCGAGGAACAGCGGAAAATGATGGAGAAAATGCTCGGTAACAAGATGCCCGGCGCCGCGGATGCCAAGATCGAGGTGAGCAACACGGGCGAGAAGAAAACCATCAGCGGTTTTTCCTGCACCAAGTTCGTCGTCAAGCGTGACGGCAAGGAGGAATTGACCCTCTGGGTGACGCCGGACATCAAGGCGTTTGCCGCCATGAGGCAGGACTTGACCGAGCAGACGAAACGCATGGCGTCCATGACGCCGGGCGGGCTGAAGGGCATCGTCGAGGCGATGCAGAAGATCGAAGGGTTCCCCATCGAAACGGAAATGGGAACCATGATGACAAGCACCGTGACGAAGGTGGAGATGAAGACCGTCGGTGCGTCGGAATTTGAAGTGCCGGCAGGCTACACCAAGGTCGACAGCAAGCTGCTGAACAAAAAACCCAAGTAACGGCAGGACCCGAATCACCGGGGGCGGCCGGCAGTGACCGATCAATGCATGCGGTCATTTCCGAGCCGCCTCCGTCGTTATAGCGCTCCCGCGATCTCCAGCTTCTCCAGCCCCATCCTGCAGCGCGGCTCCCGCGTTGTTTTCACGCGTTCAAATCGTTCCCAGCATGCATCGGAGCCCTTCGTCAGCGGATGCCATACGTGGTACTGGATCGCGAGGTTGCGCAGTGATGCGCCGGTGATCCCGATCAGGGAGAGACGGTACTGCACATCGGAGTCTTCGCCGCATCCCGGGCCGCGATAACATTCGTCGAAGCCGTTGATGGCCGCCAGGTGTTCCTTCGCCACGGAAAAATTGCTTCCCAGCATTCCGCGCACATTGCGCAACAGCAGCCGCCGCAGCCACGCCGGGCGGATGCGTATGCCGTCTTCGATGCGCAGGGCGTCACCCCGGAGTCCGTCGCGCCACTCCTTCCAGCCGTAATGTTCGAACGCCCCGCCGGTGATCCGATCCAGCGTCAAAGCTTCCGACCAACGCCTGCTGGTTTCCACCCGTCTCCCCAGCAGCACCTTCCGCGGAGCACGCCGGCGCCAGTGGTCAAGAAGAAAATCGCGGCCGGGAATACAATCGCCGTCAATAAAAACAAGGTACTCCGCACGCGCCGTCCGGATGGCGTTGTTGAGCATGGTGTTTTTCCGCCAGCCGTCGTCCGCGTGCCACAGATGCGTGAGGGGAAGCGACCAGCGTTCCCGGGCTTCCACGACCACCTGCTCGACGCCGGGCCCCGAGCCGTCATCGGCGACGATGACATCAAAGTCTTTCCACGACTGGCGCGCGCATGCGGCGAGGACAAAGCGGAGAACGTCCGGCTTATTGTAGACGGCGATCACGAGGGAGACTGACGGTGGCATGCGCGGTGTTACTCCCACACGCCCGCGATGCGGTTGCTGCACTGGGGACACCGGCCGTTGACGAGCCGGTTTGCCCTGACGTGGAATCCCGCCCGTTCAATCACCGTCGTGCCGCATCCAGGGCACCGTGTGTCTTCGAAGCGGCCGGTCTGCCCGGGAAGGTTGCCGGCGTAGACATACTGCAGCCCTTTTTCGATGCCGATCTCGGCGGCGCGCTGCAACGCAGCGGGCGTCGTGGCCGGGGGCTCGGTCATCTTGTAGTCTTCATGAAACGCCGTGACGTGCCAGGGAATCTCTGCGGAGACCGAAGCCAGGAACCCGGCGATGTCGGCCAGCTCTTCCGGTTCGTCGTTGAACCCCGGAACCACCAGCGTCACCACTTCGATCCAGACGCCCATCCTTTTCAGCCGAGCGATTGTTTCCAGCACGTTCTCGAGCTTGCCGCCGAGCTGTTGATAGCTCCGCGGGCGGAAGCTCTTGAGGTCGACCTTGTAGCAATCGATGAACGGCCGGAGGTATTCCAACACCTCGGGCGTGCCGTTGCCGTTCGACACATACGAGCACCGGATGCCGTATGGCCGGGCAAGCTTGAACACCTCCACAGCCCACTCGGAGGTGATCAGGGGCTCGTTATACGTGCTGGTGATCAACGGAAGATTCCGCTCGAGCGCGATCCCGACGATCCGTTCCGCGTCCATCAGTTGCGGCTTGGCTCCTGCCATCGGATCGCGCAGGCTCTGCGAGGAATACCAGTTCTGGCAATAGGCACAATGGTAATCGCAGCCCAGCATGCCGAAGCTCAACGCGGAGGATCCGGGTAACACGTGGAAGAAGGGTTTCTTTTCGATGGGATCGACGGCAATACCCCCGACGTATCCGTACGGGACCTTCAGCACGCCGTTGTCGTTGAACCGGACCTTGCAGATCCCCTCGCGGCCCGGCAAAATCTTGCAGCGATGCCCGCACGCAAAACAATGAAGAACATCGTTTGCCTCCCGGGTGTACAATTCACCCGGCCGGGTCAGGCGGGCAAGGTTTTCCCGCAATGGTGTTGGTGGTGCCATGGGATGTCATGCTCCACCATGATGATACGGTAATGCGGCCTCGGGGTCAAGTTGATGCGGGAGGCTCACCTGCAACAGCGTGAGCCTCACCGGTTCTTCCGGCGTCTTCCCGGATGACAGGGAGAGAACACATGGACGAAGCGTCGCCGCTACGTCCGCAAATAGGATGCTCCGTTGACATCAATAATACATCCGGTCAGATAATCGGTCCCCGGAGAGGCGAGAAAGAGCGCGGTCCGCGCAATTTCATCCGGGTCGGCCACGCGGCCGAGCGGACTTTGGTTGCGTACCGCATCGCCTTCCACGCCCTCGAGATACGGAGCAGCCATGTCTGTAGCGACCCATCCTGGCGCGATGGCGTACACCATGATGCCGTAGGGTGCCAGCGCTTTTGCCAGAGACTGGCTCATGGCGTTCATGCCGGCTTTGCTTGCGCCGTAGGCGGGNNTGTGCGGCGCCCAGCAGATTGGTATTCAGCGTGTGTTCCCAAATGCTCACCCAATCCTGGAATCCGGTGTCTGCAATCGGATGGTGGGCAAACATCCCGGCGTTGTTCACCAGCACGTCGATCCGCTCCATCGCATGAAGCACCTCTTCGACCAGCCGTTGCGCCTCTTCCGGCCGGGCGAGATCGGCCTGGAAGATCTTGTGGGTGTGGCCCAGCAATCCGGCGAGCGTGGCCTCCGCACCTGCGCGGTCGGCGTGGTAATGGACCGCGATGCGGTCTCCCTGGCTGGCAAACATGCCTGCGATCGCCTTGCCGATGCCGCGCGAAGCGCCGGTGATCAGGACAACTCTCCCCTCTGTTTTCATGTGCCTCCATAAACGCAAGTGATGTTTCGCCGGGGCCGGCATGGGCGGTCGCCCTGTCCGGCAGAGATGGTATCCACCGAAAGTAGGGAGATTGATTCAGAGACGCAACAAATGGCACACGGAAGCCGTCCAATACCGTGGGGAGAGTACGACACGCCGTTCATTCCACGTCCCGGTCGCTATGAAGCTTCGCTTTCGCATAACCGTTGCGGGCATGATTCTTCTCTGTGCCCACGCAACGGGCTCTGGTGGAATAAAAGTCCTCACCCTCCAGTCAGTGCGCTACCCCCCGGTGCTGGACGGTGTCATCGACGACGTCTGGAGCACCGCCGATTCGGCCTGCGGCTTTTTCCAGCTGCAGCCCTTCTACGGAAAAGCACCGACCGATGAGACCGTTGCGAAGGTACTGGCAACAAACGAAGCGCTGTACTGCCTGATCGTCTGCCGGCAGGACAAATCGTGTATTCAGGATTACAGCTCTGTGCACGATCAGGGGGAGGGAGACGTGGTGTCGATCATGCTGGACACATTCGGCGACAAACAGACGGCCTATAAATTCGCCGTGAGTGCGGCGGGCGTTCAATCCGACGCGCGCATGCTGGATGACGCGCGCAACAAGGACTACAGCTGGGACGGCGTCTGGTTTGCCCGGAGCCGTGTGTACGACTGGGGCTTTGTGGTGGAAATGGAGATTCCCTTCAAGTCCATCCGGTACAATAGCGCCCTGACCGAGTGGGGGCTGGATTTCGATCGCTGGATTGCCGCGAAGACAGAAGACCTGTACTGGTGCGACTATGCACAGAACGAAGGCCAGCGGATCTCCCGGTTCGGCACGCTGCATCTGAACGGGGCGCACCCCACCGTGCAGGGNNCGGCAAATACCGGATGGAACCCGATGCCGGCATCGATATCTTTTACAACCCCTCCGAACAGCTCACATTCCAGTTGACCGGCAATCCCGACTTCGCACAGATCGAAGCCGACCCGTTCCAGTTTAACATTTCGCGCTACGAAACCTACTTCGATGAGCGCCGTCCCTTTTTCACCGCCGGAACGGAAGTGTTCATGGCTGCCGGCAAGCAGAACAACACCGGGTTCTACCGGCCGCTGGAACTCTTTTACTCCCGCCGCATCGGCAAAGTCATGAGCGACGGCGCGCGCGTGCCTCTCGAACTGGGTGCCAAAACCTATGGCCGGCTGGGTTCGTGGGAATACGGCGCGTTCTTTGCCCGGACCGGCGGCATCGATTACCGTGACGACGACGGCGTGCTGCAAACGGAGCCGGCCGCGATATTCGGATCGGCCAGGGTGAAGATGCGCATGCTGGAGAATTCATCCATGGGCCTCCTCTTCGTCGGCAAGCAGACGCCCGGCCACGTCGACGGCGTGGTGGACATTGACGGCGCGGTGCGCAGTTCCGCATGGCAGCTTGCCTATCAGGTTGCGCGCTCCATCCAGGATGGCAAGGGGGACTTCGCCGGTTCGGCGGGGTTCACGCATTTCGGCAAGTCGTGGGCAGTACTCGCCCGCACCCGCGCAATCGGCAACGGGTTCGATGTGGACAACGTGGGATATGTCCCCTGGCGCGGCACGGCGGAGCTGACCAGCATCACGGGACCGATCTGGTACTATGACACCGGGGCGCTGAGCCAGATATTCCTGTATGGCGGGTTCAGCTTCTCCTACGAAGACGTGGATCTCTACACCGACCGTCTCGCCGCAGTGGGGTGGAACATGCAATTCCGCGACAACTGGGGGTACGAGATTACGATCATCGGAGGCCGGGCAAAAGACGAAGGGCAAATGTACACGCAATCGGAGTATGACGTGAGCACCTGGTTCCACACCACGCCCCGCTGGCAGGGGAATGTGTGGGGGGGATATTCGCACACCTACAATTTTGACAGGGGCTATGTGGCGTTCTACTCCTGGCTCGGGTGCCAGATGTCATGGAAGGCGACCAACGAATTCGAGATCGGGACGTCGTATAATATGTACGTGGAGGGGAACCCCGCGGGCAACGTCGAAGACATCACCTACAACGCCCGCCCCTACGTCTCGCTCACCCCTGTCAACAATCTCAACCTCAGACTCTACGCCGACAACGTGTTCGTGAAATCCACCGACAAACTCGAGAGCGTGATCATCGGATTCCTCTTCTCGTACAACTTCCTCCCGAAGAGCTGGATCTACTTGGCGTTGAACGAGGTGCGGGATCGCAGCGAGGAATTTACGGCTGCGGGAGACCTGCTGCCGGTGCGNNGCGGGGGTGTTCAAGGTTAAATATCTGTATTACTTCTGAGGAAGGCCGACACCGGCACCGCTACGGGATGTGATCTACCCCGGGTTTTGCGCTGGCAAGGCGTTTGACCACCACAATCGTTTTGTCATCCTGATTCTTCCCCCGTGCACCGTACCGCTGCACGCGGTCCATCACCGCGTGCGCGATCTCCTCGGCGCTCCGGTGGTGGAGCGCCACAAGATCTTCGGCCAGCCGCTTNNTGGGTGTACTGGTTTCCCTCCGGGTCCATCGCTTCCATCAACCCGTCGGTGTACATCAGCATCACATCCCCTTTGTCGAAGACCGCACTCTCCCGGCGAAACTGCTGTTCCGGAAACGGCCCGATGATTGTGCCGGTCGGTTCGAGCATCTCCGTCTCCCTGGATGCCGCATGGAAGATGATCGGCTGCGGGTGGCCGGCATTGATGTACAGGCAGATGCCCTTCGTATCGTTGGTGAGCTCGGCGATCACCAGCGTGATGAACCGCTCTGCGGGAAACATCCGGTTGACAAGCAAATTGAGCCGGTGCACGAGGAAGATCAGTTTGGTCTGGTAGCCGATGCCCATCCGGATCGCCCCCGAGACATACAGCGCCTGCACGGCGGACACCATCCCTTTGCTTGCCGCGTCGCCGATGGCGATGGAGAGCCGGTCCCCGTCTTCGCTCTCGATATAGTCGAAAAAATCCCCCCCCACGATCTTGTCGGCGACCGACAAGCCGTAGATTTCGTAATGATGAAAACGGCATGACCGGTCGGGAAGAATGCTCTGTTGAATCTCCCGTGCCTTGTCGAGGTCCTTCTTGTATTGCGTGCTCCGCCGCTCGTTTCGCAGGCTGGTGAGCATGTTCGACACCACGATGCTGATGATATCGAGCGTGGGCGCGATCTGGTCGACATTCAGATCGGTGTTAAACGAGAGGATATACTGATAGAGCTGTGTGTTGCGCAGCTTGACAATGTCTCCCACGCCGGTGGCGGAGTAGCGCAGGATGCCTTTCCGGCGGAGGTATTGGTCGGTTTCGCGGGCGACCATCGTGCGCTGGCGGGGGAGAAGCTTGAACATGGCATAGCGGTCGGCGCGGATCCGGTAGTGTTCGCGGATCTTCTGGACGGATCCGACCTGCGACACGAACTCGTAGGCAAACGAGGCCGTCCGCAGTCGCCAGACGCGGCCGCCGGTGATTTCGATGCCGGCATGGTGCACGATCTGTTCCACCACGTGGGTCAGCAGGTCGCTGCCGGAATCGAATTTTTTCGAGTAGAAACTCGCGAGGGTCTTGCGGAGCTGCCGCTGGTTCATGGTAGCGCGTGTCCTGCCGGCGCCGGCATTCGTCTTCTCCGGG
>PMCM01000232.1 GCA_003154155.1 Ignavibacteriota bacterium
CAGAACCAGCAGGAGCCCCAGCCGCGTGAGCGTGACTACTTCTATGTGGGGGCATACTACGTCATCGCAGCATGGATCGCCGTCGGCACGGTGGGGCTTGTCGAGCTTGCCCGCAAGAACCTGAAACAGGAAGGGATGCAGACCGGATTGACCCTGGGCCTGGTGGGTGTTCTGGCGCTCGCCATCCCCGGGCGCGAGGCCCAGCTTGGCTATCACGATATTAACCGGTCCGGGAATTATGTCGCGTGGGACTATTCGTACAACATGCTGCAAAGCTGCGAGAAGGATGCCATCCTCTTTACCAACGGCGATAATGATACTTTTCCCCTGTGGTATTTGCAGGATGTGGAGGGCGTGCGCCGTGACGTCCGCATCGTCAACCTCAGCCTCGTGAACACGAACTGGTATATCAAACAGATGAAGGCGACTCCGTATTTCAAGGAGGCCAAGGCCGTGCCGATCAGCTTCTCCGACAAGGCGATCGACAACCTCCAGCCGGTCATCTGGGAGACGCGTCAGATCGACATTCCGGTGCCGCCGGAAGCCCTCACGCGGTACGGCCCCCCCGACAGCACCACCGCACGGACCGGCAAGATGAGCTTCACCATGCGGAATACGCTCCAGGTTGGCGGTACCCGCGCGATCAGAATACAGGATATCATGGTTCGCGACATCATCACCACCAACCAGTGGAAACGTCCCATCTTCTTCGCCGTGACCTGTTCGCCCGACAGCAAAATTGGTCTGGATGAGTTCCTCTGGTTCCACGGGCTCGCGTGGCGCCTTGAGCCGCGGAAAATCAACAAGGAAGACCTGGGTCTGAACCGCGACGTGCTTGAAAAGAATCTTCTCCAGGAACCCGAGGGCTTCGCAAAGGACGCCCAGTACGGGTACAAGTTCCGTGGGATCGCCGACTCGAATGTGGTGTTCGACGAAAACACCTCCCGCCTGATGCTCAACTACCGGTCTGCGTTTATCCGGCTGGCCATGTACTATATGAATGTCGAACCCAATCCGACCAAGGGTATCGCCATCCTGGAGCGGATGGAACAGATTATACCGCGGACGAAAGTCCCGATGGCGTGGGAGCTCATGTCCGATATCTCGAATATCTACCACCGGTTCGGACGTGAAGACCGATTCAATGAATATGCGAACGACCTCGAGAAAGTCGCCCGGCAGATGATTGATGCCGGACAGGCAAATACCCAGAGCTACTACAATCCGTACCGTGTGCTGCTGGACATTTATGACACAAGGCACGAATACCAGAAGGCGCTCGACCTGCTTGTAGGGCTGCAGAAGGACTATCCGAACGATCCCGGCTTGAATGCCCGGATCGAACAACTCCGCCAGGAATCGTCGGTGCAGACAGCAACGACGTTGAAGGATAGCAGCAAGTAGTGATCCTTCAGGATACCCTTGATGCGCATTCTGATCTTCAACTGGCAGGATATCACTAATCCGCTCGCCGGAGGGGCGGAAGTCCACCTGCAGAATATCTTTTCCCGCATTGTCCGCCGCGGGCACGAGGTCACGCTGTTCTGCTCCTCGTATCCCGGCGCACAAAGCGAGCAGATGCTCGACGGCATCCGCATCATCCGCAAAGGCGGCCGTCAGCTGTTTAACTACCGCGTTCCCGCCGCCTATCTCCGCCGCTTCCGCCGTGAACACTACGATGCCGTGGTCGACGACCTGAACAAGATCCCGTTCTTCACCCCGCTCTACGTCCGCGATCCGCTCGCCGGCATTGTGCATCACCTCTTCGGCCGGAGCATCTTCGCCGAAACGAACCCGCTGGCGGGTTGCTATGTCTATCTGATGGAGCGCTGTGCGCTCTTCTTTTACCGCCTTTACCGCACCCCCTTCTTCGTGGTGTCGCCGTCAACCAGCGCCGATATGCGCAGACGTGGATTCCGGGCAGAAGACCTCTATGTGGTCTACAACTGCGTCGACCACGAACGTCATAGGCCGGATCCGGCCCGGCGGTCCCGGGAACCCCTGATAGGCTATTTCGGCCGGCTGAAGAAGTACAAAGGCGTGGACCAGTTCATCCGGGCCGTCGCTCTCGTGCACGGGACGTCCCCGGGGATGCGGGCGATGGTCGTGGGCGATGGCGACGACCGCCCGCGGCTGCAACGCCTCGCGTCCTCCCTGGGGCTGCAGGATGTGATGACGTTTACAGGATATGTGGCCGAAGATCGGAAGATAGAATTGCTGCAGTCGATGTGGTTCGGGGTCACGACCTCATCAAAAGAAGGGTGGGGGCTGACGGTGCTCGAATCGAATGCCTGCGGCACGCCGGTGATTGCCAGCAACGTGCCTGGCCTGCGCGATGCCGTGAAAGACGGTGAGACCGGCTTGCTCTACACCCATGGCGATATCGATGACCTGGCGGGAAAGATCCGGAGATTGCTCGAGGATGCGCCGGAACGTGCACGTTTGACGGCAAACGCCATTGCGTGGGCGGGGGGATTCAACTGGGAACAGGCCGCAGACAGGACGTTGGAGGTTCTGTCGAAATACGCCGCCGTGAAATAAACCGAACTCCGCCTTATCTGGTCCCCCGGTACAACCTCTTCAGGATCTGAATCTGTCCCGCATGGTACACGTCATGCGCCGCGATGCCGCAGATCAGACGGTCGATGCGGACGGTTCCTCCGGGAGTCAGTTGTCGCAACCGCGCCGGCGGAAGGCCGGCAATGGCCGCGCGGAGGAGATGGTGTTCGTCGGCAAGCAGCCGGAGATCGCTCTTCCATCGTTCGCGCGTGAGGTGATCAAGCCGCGCAAACCAGTTGCTCCCCTTCAACGCGAACGAACCGCGCTGAAGCCCAAGGATGCGGCGGCGCACCGCATATTTCCAGTAGGCGCAATGAACTTCCAACTCCCAGATGTTGTGGCGCCCCTCGTCCGGACGCCAAGCCGCCTCCGTCGGTGAGAGCCCGCGAAGCGCTCCTACCAGGTTTGGTCCGTGCCACGCGCGGTGATTGTACGCNNATGGACGATACGCACTGACGGCAGCGACCCGTTGCGGCCCCGCACCGCGTTCAATTACTGAATTCCCAGGAAATGCCGAACCGCAATGTCCGGTCAAGGGCAGGAGTAAACGGACTCGTGAAGTACGTCGTGCTTGTCAGGTTCTCCCACAGAATGTGCACATACGCTGAGCCGATATGGGCAACCGCAACCAGGTCCATGGTGGATCCCATGCCCAGTGGAGTAATGGTGTTGGGCACCATGAAGAGGGCGGGGGGTGAAAAAAAATATCCGCTGTACCGGGTGGTGATCCGGCTGTGCACACCGGCTTTGAGATCGAGCTTGTCGCCAAGAAATGTCCCGGCCAGGTAGATGCCGCCGTCACCCCAAAATTGCGGGTAGTCGTTCATCACTGCGCCGGAGACATCATGCCTGAGCATATACGTCCCGCTGCCGTCTATTTGCACGAAGTGGAACAGGCGCACCTGCAGGGAGAGTTCGGCCGTCAGCGTGCTGATCCGGCCGCCGTTGTATATGCGAACCCCGGGGAACATCCCGCTGCCGTTGAACGGCGCGGTGAGGATGGGATTGTCGATCGTCCGGTGCCCGATCGTGAAACGCACGTGGCCGTGTACTGTGTCAACCCATTCGATGCCCGCCTCAATGAGCCGGTGCCGTTCCGTGGTGATCGGGCCGTCCCGCGCAACCGTACTGTCCGTCCAGAACAACTCGGCGTAGGTCGGCGCACGGCGGGAGACCGAAATGCCGCCGAGCAGGGTGAGGCCTCCGGGTCCGCGCAGCCTGACGTCGGCCCCGGCTCCCGTGATGTTCTCCCCCCGGAAGAGCTCCCACCGTGCATATGCGGCGACGCGCAGGCTCGGGGTGAGATCCATATCGTCCATCCCCCAGGCGGAGAACGAAGAATTCTTCAAGGCGCCGAGCGTTGGGCTCTCTTCCACGCGGCGGACTTCGGCATCGACCGCGAGCGACAGGTGTTGACTGTCGAGTGTCGCGGCTTGCTGCAGACGGGCGCCCAGCCAGGAGCTGCGCTGATCCTGGCGGATGTCCGTGCCCCCGTTCAACGTCTTCGATTCTTCATCACGGAACTCACGGAGGTTGGAAGAGTAATAGACCGACAGCGTCGTGAGATCGGTGCTGTCAGGGAGGAACATCCCGATCATGCGAAGATCCACGTCATGTCGCGTGAGTTTTTCGTATGCGACCGTGCTGTAGGGAATGGCCTCCTGTCCGATGAAGGAATACTGGAAACCCGTGGCGGGATAGTTGATACCCCCCCACAAACCGGTCTGCGTCTGTGCATAGTGTTCGCTGACGATGAGGCTGAGCCGCGGCAGAAGGTGAAACCGGAGATCCCCGCCGATGTTCCATTGCTCGTCCGGAGTGTTGAAGAAACGGCCATCGGTGCCGAGATACTGGTATGCTAACGAGAGATTGGCCCGCCGGGTCAGGTTCTGATTGAAGGAACCGGCGGAATAGGTGTGGTTGTACCCGGCCTCCTCGTAACGGATTTTCGTGAACGGGATCCTGCTGGACCGCGTCCTGGTGACCAGATTGATCGCCCCGCCGGCCCCGCCTGATCCGTAGAGGAAACTCCGCGGACCGGTCACGATCTCCATCCGGTCGGCCATGTCCATCGGGAAGAGGGAGAGGTTGTAAATTCCGGATGCGGGGTCGGTGATCGGGCGTCCGTCAACAAGCACGACGGTCGAACGAAGTCCGGATCCTCGCATGATGAGCGGAAAGTACTGCCCCACGCTCGAGGGGTCGCTGCCGAACACTCCCGGTGTGGAGGCGGCGACCTGGTTCAGCGTTCGTGCCGATTGCCACTCCAGGTCGATGTTGTCGATGACGTCCAGTGAGTCAATGCGTGTGTTGAGCGATCCCGGAAGGCGCGGAACGAGATAACGGACAAGACTGTCCGCCTGCACCCGGTGGGTGGAATCGGTAGCCCCCGCGTGCGTGGAGTCAGGCGGCGTGTGCCGCGAAGAGTCTGCCGTGACGGTTGGATGCTGCCACGGCAAGTTCTCCCGCGGTCGCTCCTGCGCTTCAAGCCCGGAGAAGGTGATGCCCACGAGCAGAAGCAGCGTATGCAATCGGATGATGAGGTGGGATGCGCTATTCATGTCGTCGCCGGATTAGCCGTGGAAGTGCGGCGGCGTGAGAGATGTCGTGTACCCTGCGGCATGAAACTCCCCGGCAAGGGCCCGTGCCGGGACCGCATCAGCAAAGAAGGCGTACACCGTTGAACCGCTCCCGGACATCAAGGCAAAGACCGCTCCGGCCTGCAGCATCCTTTCCTTGATGTCGCGCACCTCGGAATGAGCCTCAAAGACGACCCCCTCGAAGTCGTTTCTGAGATGCGTGCGTAAGAGGTCGGGGTCCTGCATGCCGGCCGTGACGAGGCTCCGCAGATCGTCCGGCTTTCCAGCCGTGCCCGGCGTGATCCGGCTGTATGCCCAGGCAGTCGATACGTGGATGTTCGGGTTGCATAAGAGAATGGTGTAGGGAATGTCCAGATGAAAGTACTCGAGAATCTCTCCCCGTCCGCGCCCCACGGCGGCGTCGTTTCCCAGGAAAAAAGGGACATCGGACCCGATCTCAAGAGCGATGCGTGCGCGCTCAGTGTAGTCGGGAGCGCACCCCCAGAATCCGGGGAGTTCCCTGAGGACAAGAGCGGCATCGGCGCTCCCTCCGCCCAAACCGGCTCCCACAGGAATGTGCTTTGCGATGTGGATGCGAACGCCTGCCGCGATATGGCATCGTTCCTGCAGCCTGCGAGCCGCCACATGGCAAATGTTCAGTGCGCCTGCCGGGACTTCCGGCGATGAGCAGCTGACATCGATGTCCTGAGCTGGAGAAAACGTGATGTCATCGGCAATGCCGATGCGGCTGAACACCGTTTCGATATCGTGGTAGCCATCCGGCCTGCGGGCGACGACATAAAGGCCGAGATTGATTTTGGCGTAGGCATGCATCATGGGGAACCCGTTCAGAATAGTGAAAATTGACGAGAAAAACACCGTCTTTGATTGTTGAACTGTTTTTTTGTACCATCCATGGACATTTCATAAACAACGTCCCCTTTTCGTGATGGAAATCGCACCAGGCGTACAGATCGGATCCGGTTCTCCGCTGACACTGATCGCCGGACCCTGCGTTGTGGAGGGCCGCGAGATCACACTCCGGATTGCGGAAACCGTACAATCGATCGCCGCAAGGCACAGTATTCCCGTGGTGTTCAAAGCTTCTTACAAGAAGGCCAACCGGACAAGCGGCGGCACGTTCACCGGGCTCGGGATGCACGAGGCGCTCGAAATCCTTGCCGAGGTCAAGCGCACGTTTGGCATGCCGATCCTGACCGATATTCACACCGAGGCGGAGGCAATGACAGCGGCGGCGGTCGCCGATGTCCTCCAGATCCCGGCGTTCCTTTGCCGTCAGACCGATCTTCTGCAGGCTGCGGGACGTACGGGAAAGGCCGTGAATATCAAGAAGGGACAGTTCCTGGCCCCGGAGGACATGGGACCTGCAGCAGAGAAGGTCCGCGCCACAGGCAACCAACGGGTCATCCTCACAGAACGCGGCACGACCTTCGGGTACCATAATCTCGTCGTGGACATGCGGTCGCTCCCCATCATGCGGTCGCTCGGATACCCGGTGGTGCTGGATGGGACGCACTCCCTGCAACTGCCGGGAGCGGATACCACAAGCCGCCAATCGGGCGGACAGCCCGAGTTCATCTTCCCCATCGCCCGTGCCGGCGTCGCCGCGGGCTGCGACGGGCTTTTTGTGGAAGTCCATCCCGATCCTCCCCGGGCCCTCAGCGATGCGGCATCCCAGCTGCGTCTCGATCTTCTGGATGCGCTTCTCGGCCAGGTAGTGGCCATTCACCGCCTCGTGAACACATGGTAAGAAAAAACACCCGGGTCCTTGTTGCCAAACTCCGCCGGATCCGCATGCTCCTTCTGGACGTCGACGGTGTCCTGACCGACGGCGGTCTGTACTACGCAGCAGATGGAGTCGAGCTTAAACGCTTTCATGCGCATGACGGCTACGGCGTCGTGCTGGCACACCGTCACGGATTGAAGGTGGGCCTGATTAGCGGCAGGTCCACGCCCATTGTCGACGCCCGTGCGCGGGCATTGCGCATCGACGACGTCATCCAGGGAGCGGTGGATAAAGTCGCCGCCATGCGAACGCTGCAACAGAAATATACCATTGCCGACGAAGAGTTTGCCTACGTGGGGGATGAACTCTTTGACATTCCCTTGCTGGAGACTGTCGGGTTTTCCGCCGCTCCGCCGAATGCGCGCGCTGAGGTGCTCTCAGTGGTCGACTATGTGACCAAGGTGGAGGGGGGGAACGGCGTGGCGAGGGAAATCGTGGATCTCATTCTGATGGCACAACAGAAACGCCTGACCTGAACAGGATACGCATTGACCAAAGACGATGAAAAGGCCATCCGCGCCGGCCGCGAGGTGGTGCGCATTGAACAATTGGCGGTGGCAGAGCTCGCGAACCGGATCGACGGTGACTTTGCACGCGCGGTGGATCTGCTCTTCAAATGCGAAGGCCGGATCATCATCACCGGCGTGGGGAAATCCGGCATCATCGCCCGCAAGATTGTCGCAACGCTGAACTCCACCGGCTCGCCCGCCGTCTTTCTGCATCCCACCGATGCCGTCCACGGTGATCTGGGAATTGTCCGTGCCGACGACGCAGTGGTCTGTATCTCCAAAAGCGGCAACACCGACGAGATCAATGCGCTTATGCCGATGTTCAAGCGGCTCGGTGTTCCCATCATCGCCATCGTGGGCCGCGTGAATTCGCTCCTCGCGGGGGAGGCTACCGTCGTGCTCAATGCGTCCGTTCCCGAGGAGGCCTGCCCGCTCGACCTTGCGCCGACATCGTCAACGACGGTTGCCCTCGTCCTGGGTGATGCCCTGGCGATCGCTCTTCTCGACAGGCGCCAGTTCCGCAAAGAAGATTTTGCCCTCTATCATCCCGCCGGAACCCTCGGCAAGCGCCTGTTGCTCAAGGTCGATGAACTGATGGTCACCGGCGAGGCGGTGCCGCGCGTCCGCAGCGACGTGCCGCTCCGGGATGCCATTATGGAAATGACAACAAAGCGTCTCGGCTGTACCTGCGTCGTGCGGCCGGACGGCACCCTGGAAGGCATCATCACCGACGGCGACCTCCGCCGCCTCCTTCAGCGGACGAGCGACGTGACCAACACCACCGCCGGCATGGCCATGACCCGCGATCCCAAAACCGCACGCCAGGGATCACTGGCGGTCGTCGTCCTGCAGGAAATGGAAGCCTACAAGATAACCCAGATCGTGGTCGTCGACAGGCACCTCCATCCGGTCGGCGTTGTGCATCTCCATGAGCTTGTCAACGCCGGCCTCGGCGGAGATGAAGCCACGTGAGGACCGCCTGCGTCATCGTGCCGTTCATCCTCGCGTTGTGTGCGGGGTGCGAAGAACGGACGAAACCGGCCGTCGCACCGCTCGCCCAGCAGTCGCTGCCGTCACAGGAAAGCTGGAACAGCACGGTGGTCTTCACCGATTCGGCCCAGGTGAAAGCCGTCCTCTGGTCCGGTCATATCTCCATGTACACTGCGGAACATGTGACCATGCTGGATGACAGCGTCAGGGTGGATTTCTACGACGAACACGGGGTTCATACCTCGCGCCTCACCTCGCACCGGGGAAAAGTGGACGACCAGACGCACGACCTGGAGGCCGACGAGCATGTTACCGTCGTGTCGGACAGCGGCACGACGCTGAAAACCGAACGGCTGTTCTGGACGAATGCCACGCGCAAGACCCACACCGACGATTTCGTGGATATCGTGTCGCCCAAAGAACACATCATGGGCCATGGCATGGAAAGCGATCAGGCCCTGCGCAACTACCGCATCTTCCGCGTCACCGGACAGGCTGTGAGTGATGAGTAGCCGTACGCTGTGCATGATCTCCGCCCTGCTGGCGGCGTCGCAGTGCTGCGCATCCGCACAGACCGCAAAGGTCGTCGACCTGGAACAGGCCGACAGCCTCGTCGGCCTCGTGGTCGATGGGCAGGATGCGCGGAAACTCTCCGGCCATGTGCGCATCCGGCAGGAAAATGTGACCATCCAGTGCGATGAGGCACTGCAATTCATCGTGTCGGGAAAGGTGCATCTGACGGGACATGTGGTGGCGTACGATGACAGCATGACCATGACCGCACCACGCGGGATGTATGACCGCGGCACACACCACATGGAAGCCTACGAGCATGTCACCCTTGACGACGGTGTGTCCCACCTGGAAGCGGAATTTGGGGCCTATGACGTGGATCCAAAGATCGCCCTGTTCCGGTCCCATGTGACGGCGCGGGATACCGCCAGCGTGCTCTTTGCCGATACGCTGCGGTATGAACGGAACCGGAAACATATGCATGCCACCGGAAAGGTCCGCGTTCTCCATCCCGGGGATGCGGTCACGATTACCGGGGGCGACCTGGTTCATGACGGCCTGTTACGCTACAGCAGGGTAACGGTCTCACCAGTTCTGGTGAAATACGATACGACGGCGGGGGGCGCCATCGATACGCTCATCGTTTCGGCCCGCGTGATGGAATCCTTCCAGGATTCCGTGCGGCGTCTGCGCGCAACCGACAGCGTCTCCTTCGTCCGTTCGGATCTCGCCGGACGTGCCGGGTCGATCCTGTTCTACACGGCAGGAGACAGCCTGGAACTCCGGCACGCCCCGATCCTCTGGTACCAGGAAACCCAGGTGACAGGGGATTCCATGAATGTCTACCTGCTCAAGCGCGCGCTCGACCGGATCGTGGTCATGGGGTCGGCGTTCGCGATATCGCAAGGTGATTCGCTGCGACCGGAACGCTTCGACCAGTTGGCCGGAGAAACACTGAAAATGCAGTTCCACGAGCGCGCGCTACGCCAGATCGAAGTGGACGTGCGCGCGCTCAGCGTCTATCATTTGTACGACGATTCACTCGCCAACGGACTCAACAAAACCAGCGGGGACCGGATCATTATGCTGTTTGCCGACGGCCGGGCCAAAACCATCCGTGTTGTGGGGGGCGTGGAGGGTCAATATTTCCCGGAACCGATGGTCCGCAAGCGTGAACGCGAATACCGGCTGCCGGGTTTCCTCTGGCGCGATGAACGCCCCAGACTCCGGGTCCCCTCAGAGAAAGCTGCCACCCTATGAAGACTCCCACGCCCGCTCCCGGCGGCCGGCTGCTCCGTGCCGAGGGCCTCGTGAAACGGTACAAGAAACGCACGGTCGTGCGCAACGTGAGTGTGTCGGTCAAGCAGGGAGAGGTCGTCGGACTTCTTGGTCCGAATGGTGCGGGGAAAACCACAACGTTCTACATGATCGTCGGCATGATCCGGCCAAACGACGGCCGCGTCCTGCTGGATGAGACGGAAATCACGCGGATGGCAATGTACCGGCGCGCCCGCATGGGTATCGGCTACCTGCCACAGGAAGCTTCTGTGTTCAGGAAGATGACGGTGGAGGAAAACATACTCTCCATCCTCCAGGTGATGCACTTGTCGTCGGCGGAACGAAAACAACAGTGCGAACGCCTGATGGCGGATTTCAACATCACCCATCTGGCCCGCAGCAAAGGGTATATGTTGTCCGGCGGCGAACGGCGGCGGACGGAAATCGCTCGCGCGCTTGCGGGAAACCCCGGATTCATCCTCCTGGATGAACCGTTCGCCGGAATCGATCCGATCGCGGTGGAAGATATCATGAGGATCGTCGCCAACTTGCGGGAGCGTAATATCGGGGTTCTGGTGACCGATCACAATGTACACGAAACGCTGTCGATCACCGATCGGGCCTACCTGTTGTTTGAAGGCCAGATTCTCAAGGAGGGAACGGCAGAATATCTGGCCAACGATCCGGAGGCCCGGAAGATCTATCTCGGTGAGAACTTCAAATTGGACCGGTATGAGTGACGGGGGTGGACGCCTGTGCGTCGCACCCCGCCAGGTCAGCTCTCCTTCTTTCCATCTCCCCCGGATTCCTTCTTCTCGTCCACCCGGGATTCATGTTTCTCCTCCCCTTTGGACCCTCTCTGTGCATCCCCCTGGGATTCACTTCTCTCTGCACCTCGAGACTCTCTCTTTTCGTCCCCGCCGGATTGACGCTTCTCCTCTCCTTTGGATTCTTTCTGTGCATCCCCCCGGGATTCACTTCTCTTCTCCCCCCTTGACTCCTTCGTTTCATCTCCCTTGGATTCTTTTCTCTCACCTCCTCCGGACTCCCTCTGTTCCTCCCCTTTGGAGTCTTTCTTGGCGTCACCACTCGATTCCTTCTTTCCGGACCTCGCCGAGTCCCTTCTTTCCCCCGACCCGGATCCCTTTTTATAGTCCGTCAGATAGAACCCGCTCCCCTTGAAGATCAGCCCGCTGCCGGTGCCGATGATGCGCGCGAGATTGTCGGTGTTGCATTTCGGACACCGGATCAGGGCCGGTTCGCTCATCGACTGGAGCTCTTCCAATTCATGACCGCAATACTTGCATTGGTACTGATACGTCGGCATACTCCCGCTCCTTCTTTCCCTGCTATGAATGATACGTGCTGACTCGAGTCCCTCTCATGTAATGATTTCAGGGCTTCCGTGCAAACCGGTGTTTCAGCCGCCGCCGCACGTTTGCCGGCACAAAGTAGGAGATATTGCCGCCAAGCCGTGCTATTTCCCTGACAATGGAGGAATTCAAATAGGTGTACTGCTCGCGCGGCACCAGAAATATTGTTTCGAGGTTCGACGATAGTTTTCTGTTCGTCAGGGCCATCTGAAATTCGTATTCAAAGTCCGATACCGCGCGGAGTCCCCGGATGAGCACCGAGGCGTGCCGTCGCCGCGCGTAATCCACCAGCAGACCATCGAACCCTTCCACTTCGATCCCTTTTCTTCCCCGGAAGATCTCGCGGATCATTGCAATCCGCTCTTCACCGGAAAACAACGGCAGCTTGGTGGTGTTCCGCGCCACCAGGATGATGACATGCGGAAACAGCTGGGCCGCACGTTCCACCACATCGACATGCCCGAAGGTGATGGGATCAAACGTCCCCGGGTAAATCGCGATCTGTTGTTTCATGTGATCCCTTTCCCGTGAAGAACGTCACCACCGTCCGGCCGAATGTCTTCACCGGCCCGACCGTGTAGAGCGCTGACTCGGTGTAGAACAGGTCCTTTGTATGTTCGATCAACAGATAGCCCCCATCCTGAACCAGCTGTCTGCCGAAGATCAGATCCGGGAGGGATGCAGTGCCGGCAAACCGGTAGGGCGGATCGGCAAAGACGAGCCCGAATCGCTCTTCGGTTTGCGCGATATATCGCAAGGCATCAAGATGCAGGACTTCCCCGGTCGTCGCACAGCCCAGGCGATCCAGATTCTGCTCGATATACTCCGCAGCGCGACGGTCGCCCTCGACAAACACCGCCCGNNACGGCAAGTCCGTCAAAATCCATCCGGTGGACCAGCATATTGAACAGGGTCTGGCGTACGCGATCGGTGGCGGGGCGGACCGAAAGGTCGTCCACAGTGCGCAGAATGCGTCCCCGGAATTCGCCTCCTGTTACGCGCATGCCTGCCTAGTCCTCCCGGAGCGCAGCGCCGACCGCGGAGACAAAACGGTGGGGCATGGCGAGAAAATGAGTGGCAAGGGGATTGCCGGGGGCAATTTCCAATCCGGCAAACGGATTCAATGCTTCGCATGCCGGGTATCCTGCTGCACGTAGCCCGTCGACGAGCTCCTGCGTTGCGCGCGGTCCGTAGAGAAAGACCGCCTGCACCGGGCCGTGGAAGGCGGTGCATTCCATCAACTTGGCTGCGCACGCCTCCAGCGTTCCCTCATGCCAGGATGCATAGTCAACCAGCTGACCGTCCAGCAGGACACTGATGTCCAGCCGTCCGCGCTTGGCCCCCAGGAGAACTACCCGTGCACGCTTTCCCTCGGGATGGCGCGTCACGAGAAAATGTTCGACGCTGAACTGGTCGCCGTCGAGCACATGCAGCGCAAAGCCGTGGTGCTGCAGCTCGGTCTGCAGTCCACGGACGAAGTCGCGCCGGACAGAGACGCTGAGGAGGCGCATCGGGCCTTCGTGTGTCCCCGCGTGAAGCAGATGCACGTCGGTGATAAAGGCATCCGGCGTCAGATCGGGATGGAATTCGGCCAGGTCCCACGCCGCGTGTTTGTGAAATAGTGATTCGGCCTGACCGGTGGGGACGGGAAGAACCTGTGCGAACAGTGCCCCCATGTCGATAGTCACGGCAACCCTGTTGGTCCGGGCGGTGTTGGCCTCGGCGAATGCCTTGATGCGCTGCACGATCGCCGCGGGAGTGTCACGGCATCCGCCATTCCACTCGGCGATTGCATGGACCGTGGGGATGATGCCGTCAAACGAGAGCTCCACGGCCTGGGTTTCGCTGTCGGCGAGACTTACCCCGATCATGTGTGATGATGACGATTGCGTTGCGGGCATGCTCAAATATGTCGAAATGGTTCTGGTGAATCAAGGAATCCGGCGTGTACTTTCCGGCACGGCGGTGAGATATGGCCGGATTCGGCCGAGGGTTTTGGGTCCGATGCCCCTGACCTCGGCAAGCGCATCGACACCGGCAAAACCGCCGTGGAGTGATCGGTAGGCGAGAATCCGCCGTGCGAGCGATGGACCGATCCCCGGAAGCCTGAGCAACTCCGCTTCCGGCGCACTGTTCAAATCAATACTCCGGGCCGCTGGGGTTATGGAGCCCTTCCGTCCCCCCGTCCGGCTCTGCCGGGCTGCGGTGTCGCGCGGTGCGCTCGACAGCGCGAGAAACTGACTGTCGGGATGTGCGTACGAGAATGCCGTGTGGCCGGACGACGGAACTCCTGGCGGCATCCAGAGCTTGATGGCCGACCCGGCGAGAAACGCCGCCGCCAGGAGACAGACCGAGGTGAGTTCGTTGCGGGTGAATCCGAATCTCTCCTGGAATGAACGCAGGAGATGCATACCCCCTCAGGATGGCGTTCGTTTGACCCGGGCGAAATAGGACTGGTCTTTGTCGTGCCCCGTGCCGCCTTCGGGATTGATGTGATCGAAACTGAGCAACTGTTTGATGGCCGCGCGCTCCTGCGCATTGAGGGCCTTGGGCACCCACACATTCACCCGCACAAGTTGATCTCCCCGTCCGAAACTGTTGAGATGCGGAATGCCCTTTTCCCGCATGCGGAGCACAGTGCCCGAAGATGTGCCGGGCTCGATCTTCACCCGCGACCGGCCGTTCAGTGTCGGCACCTCGATATCCGCACCAAGCACCGCTTCGGGGAAACTGATGAAAACGTCAAGCGTGACATCGTCATCCCTGCGCGTGAAGTACTGGTGCTGCTCTTCTTCGATAACGACGATGATGTCGCCCCCGGAGCCGCCGCGGCGGCCGACATTTCCTTCTCCGCGCAGCGGAATGTAGTTGCCGTCGGTCACACCCGCCGGGATGTTCACTTTGATGGTGGACTCGCCCTGCACACGCCCGTCGCCTTTGCAGGTGGTGCACGGGTCCTTGACCACGCGCCCTTCACCCTCGCAGTTCTGACACGCCGTGATGTTGACGAACTGGCCGAACACCGACCTGGATACCTGGCGGATTTCGCCGGCGCCGTTGCACACCGGACATGTCGTCATCGATTGCCCCGACCGAGCACCCGTGCCGTGGCAGACATCACATGGCTTCCAGCGCTTCACCTTTAGCTTCTTTTCGACGCCGACGGCAATTTCTTCCAGCGTCAGCTTCAGCCGGATCTTGAGGTCCGAACCGGGCGCCGCCCCCCCGCGCCTGCGCTGACGGGTCTGCGAACCGAACATCTCGTCAAAGATCGAGCCGCCGAATCCGCCGCCGAAGATGTCCCCGAATGTGCTGAAGATATCGTTGACATCGGTGAAAGGACGGAAGTCGGTCCCCCGGATTCCGTCATGTCCGTATTGATCATACCGCTGACGTTTTGCCGGGTCGCCCAGGACTTCGTACGCCTCCGCCGCCTCCTTGAATTTCTCTTCCGCTTCCTTGTTGCCGGGATTCCTGTCGGGATGGTGCTGCAGCGCCATCTTCCTGTAGGCCTTCTTGATCTCGTCGGTCGAAGCGCCTCGCTCGACGCCGAGGATCTCATAAAAATCACGCTTGGCCATGCGCGTCCTCCGGGGTCTCGGGAGATGAGGAGACAATCACCTTGGCATGACGCAGGACCCTGTCGAACAGCATGTACCCTCGTTCAACTTCCTGAACCACCATGTGCGGAGGCATGTCGGCCCGGGGCATCTGGAGCAGCGCGTCATGGAAGCCGACGTCGAACGGCTTCCCCGCGGATTCGAACGGGACCACACCGTACCGCTCGAGCACCTTGAGAAATTTCGCCTGAATGAGCTCCACGCCGGCGTACAGTGCCTCACAGTCCCTCACGTCTTTGCCTGCCTGCAACGAGCGGGCAAAGTCATCCACGACCGGCACCAGGGAAAGCAACAGGCTCTCGTTGGCGTTTCGAATGACGGCCGCGTTCTCCGATTCTATGCGGCGCCGGTAATTCTCAAACTCCGCCGCTTTCCGCAGCAGTTGGTCTTTGAATGTGTCGGCCAGGCGCTGGGCATCATCCCGCTGCGCCCGGAGCACTGCAACCGGGTCCGGTTCGTCCGATGGGGTGGGGGCGCCTGCATCGGGCTGCTCGTTGGTGTCGGGGGTGGAAATGTTTTCTTCGTCAGACATCAATGTACTTTCGCATTCGATAACATCGCGGAAATTGTCCGCGCGATATAATCCACCAGCGGGATCATCTTATTGTATTGCATTCGCGTCGGACCGATCACACCTACCGAACCGGATATTTCCCCGACGTTGTACGTGGCGGTAACGAGGCTGAATGGCTTGAGTTTTTCGTCCTGGTTCTCCGCACCGACCGTGACCTGAGTTTTGGCAGCGGGGTCCTCATGCTTCTGGAGCACGTGGATGATGAATTCTTCGTTGTTGATCAGCTCAACCACGCTGCGGAATTCGCGCGGGTTCGTGAACTCCGGCTGCTCGATCAACTTCTCCGTCCCGCCGACGTGCAGCTTCTCGGCCCGGGCGGGAAGAAATAACTGGTCCACCGACTCGATGAAGAGACGGATCAGCCCTGACGGCTCGTCCTGAGCGTCGCGCATGCGCTCCACGAAGGTGTCGCGGATTTCCTGCAGCGTCAACCCGCCCAGCTTCTCGTTCATCCGGCGGGCGAGTTCTTCAAGATGATTCCGGTTCACATCAACCCCGGCCTCCATCATGATCGTTCGGACAAGCCCGGATTTGATGGAAATCACCACCAGAATCCTCATCGCCGAAATGGGCACAAGCTCCAGTTTTTCGAACACTCCAGAACTCAAGTGTGGCGACGTGACGACGCACAATTGTCGGGAAATCCTGCCGATCAACCGCGAAGACTCCCGCAGGATGTCCTCCATGTCCCTCACCGCATCCAGCCCCTCACGGATCGTCTGCTGGTCCCCCGAGGATATCGCCTCCGGATGCATCAGACTGTCAAGGTAAAACCGGTAACCCTGGTCCGTCGGAACCCTTCCGGCCGACGTGTGTGGATGATCGAGGTATCCGTTGTACTCCAGATCGGACATGATGTTCCGAATGGTCGCAGAACTGAGACCGAGCACGTCTTCGTGCCGCTTCGAAATATACCGCGACCCTACCGGCGTGGCGCTCTCAATGAAATCGTGCACCACATAGTTAAGGACGGTCCGTTCCCGTTCGTTCAACAGCATCTCCCTCAATACACCGTTTTAATAGTTTTTACGTCATCCCGCATCTAAAGATACGAATTTTGCCCATTTTAGTCAACAAATGGCTTTTTGGCAAAGTCCTAGCAGTCTCTCGAGGCGGCTGCCAAAGCGCGGGTCCCCATTATGGCAAAAGCCGACCGCCAACGACGATCGGCTTTTGCATGTACCATATGGGTCCCCTTACATGTTTCCCGCCACGGCATCGCCAAATGCCGAACATGTGACCTCTTTTGCCCCTTCCATCAATCGCGCAAAATCGTACGTGACAACCTTGGCCATGATGGTCTTCTCAAGTGCTTTGAGAATCAAGTCGGCGGCTGCGTCCCACCCCATGTAACGGAACATCATTTCTCCGCTCAGGATCACCGACCCGGGATTCACCTTGTCCAGTCCAGCGTACTTCGGCGCTGTTCCATGCGTTGCTTCGAATACCGCATGGCCGGTTTCGTAGTTAATGTTGCCCCCCGGAGCGATGCCGATTCCTCCCACCTGGGCCGCGAGAGCGTCCGACACGTAGTCCCCGTTGAGATTCAGCGTGGCAATCACTTCGTACTCGCCCGGCCGCGTCAGGATTTGTTGGAGGAATGCATCCGCAATCACGTCTTTGATCAACAGCTTTCCGGCCGGCGGTTTGCCCCCGCACTCATCCCAGCCGACAGTCTGGGCCGCGAATTCCGTCCGGGCCAGCTGGTAACCCCAATCACGGAATGCGCCTTCCGTGAATTTCATGATATTCCCTTTGTGCACCAGGGTGAGCGAAGATCTCTTCTGCGCAATGGCATACTGAATTGCCGCGCGTACGAGCCGTTCGGTCCCTTCCTGCGAAACCGGCTTAATACCGATACTGGAGGATTCAGGGAAGCGGATCTTGGTGACCCCCATCTCCTTCTGCAGCCAATGAACGACTTTTTTGGCCTCCGGCGTCCCCGCCTTCCACTCGATCCCAGCATAAATATCTTCCGTGTTTTCTCGGAAGATGACCATATTCACCAACTCCGGATGTTTGACCGGGGAGGGCACTCCTTCAAAATACCGCACCGGACGCAGACACACATACAGGTCGAGCATCTGGCGCAATGCGACATTTATCGAACGGATTCCGCCTCCCACGGGAGTGGTGAGCGGCCCCTTGATACCTACGAGGTACTCCTTGATCGCCGTCAACGTGTCCTCGGGAAGCCACGTGTTGGCTCCATACACGACATTCGCTTTCTCCCCTGCATACACTTCAAACCATTCGATGTGCTTTCTGCCTCCGTACGCCCGGGCAACAGCCGCATCCAGTACCCGCCGGGATGCCCGCCATATGTCGGGGCCTGTGCCGTCCCCTTCGATAAACGGAATGATGGGATGATCCGGGACTTCCAGCCGGCCGTCGTTCATCGTCATGCGTTCACCGGTGGAGGGAGGGGTCAATTTGGCGTACGTGGACATGGAGTTTCTCCTGAAGGTATGCAAACGAAAAAACCTACACAAATCAGGCCGTAAAGTCAACGCACGTCCCTGGGAATCCGGCGGGAATGGTTGATGCGATTCTCTTGACATTAACAATGCTCTTTCTTAGAATCTTAAGCGTAGAGTCTTCTCTCCATTCACATCAACACCGATCCATTCTCATCTGTGTGCGGCAGATCCTTCGTCAATGATCGCACCGGCGAGTTTCCATACCATCCGTCCCCGATAGACTGATCATGTTCCGTCACTAAGGAGGATTCCACAATGACTACAGAGGTTCTGGCGCTGCTGAAGAGCCTGTCAATCGGTCTTGCGACCGTGATTGGTGCGATCGATCTGATCGGGATCCTCATCATGCTCCTCGAACGGTATGGCGGCATGAAAGGGCGGATCTTCTTCTTCATAAGCCAATTTCTCCCGAAGGCGATTTTCGGGCCTCTGCCGAAGTCGCTCGCTTCCCTCAGGGACTGGCACGACCCCATCAAGCGGGAAGCGCTCGTGCAGGCCTACGGGAGGAATCAAGAACGCGACCTCATCGACAAGCATCCTTTCTCCCAATGGATGGTGGCGGAAATGGTCCATAGTTACGAGAACAACGTTCAGGGGATTGCCTATCTCGGAGCCGCAGTGCTGATCTTCGTGATTGGTCTGCGTGGCATCCAGGTCCTGACAAAAGACGATACCGCATTTATCATCGTGGCGCTCCTCCTTGAATTCACCCTGATCGGCATCCTCGGCCTCATGTTGTTCTACAAACCCGAGGAAACCAAATACGGCGGGATGGATCTCGCCATTTTTTCCAAGATGCAGAAGCTCGAGGATGATCTGGTGGAGAAGGACACGGCATTGCGGACGCTCCGCACCGATGTGGATACTTCCATCCGCCGCCTGCAGAACGATCTGGATGCTCTGCGCCGGGCCGGCGAAACCCCGAAAGGAAAGGGAAGCGCCTGAGTCGAGCCGTGGTATCATGAATCCCCGTGGAGGAAACTGCCTATGAAGCTCTCGCTGTATTTTCTGTTCTACATTGCGATGATCCTCGAGCTTCTGATTTTCATCGTCGACCGGGACCTCGCAGAAGAAAAACTCAAGGAAAGCTACGGCACATTTGCCCAAGCCCAGGCCCAGGTGCTCCATATCTCCGGTCCGCAGGCTGTCACCGTCGTCAAAGGGAAAGAATCCATCAATCCGATTTCGGTGAGCGGGTTCTGGAATGACGGCGAAAAGAAAGCGCTCTGGGCCATCATCGACAGCCGCGAATACCAGAAGAACGCCGTCGATACGTCCAACCGTTTCGAGAAGCTGACGTTGATCCCCGACACAACGATGGGAGGATTTACGCTCGCCATCCTCGGGAATGCGCGGGGGTCGGCGGACATCACGATATCCGCATCCCTCCGCCGCAGCCTTCTGGGCTTCCCACCCGAAGTGCGCACGATGGTGTGGAAACGCGTTCCGGTTGAAGACCGGCTGGGCACCGATTCAGTGATCGTCCACGGCAACTCATTGAACATCCGCATTGACGTCGTGGAGAAAGGCGAAAAGAGCCTCCAGGCCGGAAAGCAGATGGGCGATTGAACGGTGACATGACACAGGAGCCGAACACAATGGATGGATTGCAGCGGCGACGTGCGGGACTGCTTGTTCTTGCGGGAGTCCTTGGCATGTGCGTGTCTTTTGCACAGCATGGCGGCAAGCCTCCGGCGGAAATGCCGACGATCAGGGTGTCGACAAACGTCGAACTCGTCCTTCCGCAGAAATGGTATAACGAAATCTGGGCGCCGTTTGTCAAGGATTCGTATACGGTAACCGTCCGGACAAAAGACGGCAAACAATCATGGCCGGGGACCTTCGACCGCATTGCCGGCTTCAAGGACGAACGTACCGGGTCTCAGACCTATGTCTACCGGATTCGCCAGACCTTTGATGCCCCTGGCGACTACGTGATTGATAAAACCTTCGACGGGACGGATGAAACCGGGAAGGCGATACGCAAATCGTCACAATGGAGCGTGTCGGTGCGGTATCCGACCTTGACCACGCCCATGGCGGAAGACCCAGCCTACTTTTTCGGCGAATCGCCCGTGATCACGTTCGCGACACTCGAATTCCCCGAGGCGCAGGGATATACCTACAGCGTGTGGCAGCTCAACGGCGCCCGCGTGGATACCGGCGCCGGATCGAATATTTTCCTGCAAAGAATCGTGAATGATCCGCGCAATGCCGCCTCCGAAAAGGAGTTTGAGGCACGGGGATACTATGGCGGCCGGGTCTTCTCGTTTGTCAACCCAAAGGATTCGACGGTGCACAGGAGCATCTGGCGGTTCCGCGTGCGCAAACCAACCCTGGATGCCATCGGGATTCTCTGGGACGGCGACGGCAAAACGGAAGTGGATAGCCTTCCGGTCCTGCCCATGGACATGCGCGGGGCGTACAACCCCCGGCTCTTCAGCTATGTCTACCTGGGACGGAAAGGGAGCGCCTTTATCGTCAGCAAGGCCATGATTACCGGCCTGACCGTGGAGTCCGATCCTCCGGAATTCCTGAGTAATTATGCCCCCCCCGTTGTGGGGAAGGTGTGGACCGATATTGAAATCAGCCCGAATACCGCGTTTCTCCGAAGCGGGCAGGCGGATGAACCCAAACTGGTGACGCTGCGGCTCACTTTTGACACACAGCTGGAGCGTCGCGTGACACGAACGTACCGCGCGCTCGTGTATTGACCAGTTCCGTGGCTTTACCATCCTCACACAGGTTACGTACCATGAACAGCAGACCGGCTGCGGTCCTCCTCCTGGTGATCCTCACGTCGTCCGGCGTGCTCCGGGCTCAGCTGTCCTCCAACGGCGAAGCGCTGAAAGAGCGCATGCGACGCGAAGACTACTATCTGCGCATCGATCGGAAAATCGAGCGCGACATGAAAGCCACCCGCATCAAAGTGGTGCCGGTCAATCCGGAAACGTTCCCCCTTCAGACGATTCTGCTAACTGACGGCCGGGAGGTTGACTTTCGCGACGGATCGCCGAGCCAGTTGTATTTCCTCGTGAACGAAGACCGGCCCGATGCACCGGCAAGTTTTGAGATCATCCCGGTGGCAATCCAGCGCCAGCAACTCGCCGCGTCCGATTCGGCGCTGCTCGGTCGCACGCATATGGGAGAACGCACCTTCAGCACCGTGCTCCGCCTTAAGGATATTGCCCGGCTCGGCACGGCGGAGCAGCAGGCGCTCCTGGGGTACATCGCCGACAACATCGCGCTTTCCCGCGATGTCCTGGAAGTGCCGATCCAGGGAAAAACATCGCAACAGGTGTTCCCCCATCATCGCGACTACTGGAGCTACTCGAAGGCAAACAGCCGATACCCGGTCCCCCTGCTGGAAAAAGAGAAGTCCCGCAAAATCCTGCCGCCAAAGGAAAGAAACGAGAGAGTGGCCGCCCCAGAACACCCTGCCGTGCAGAACATTGTGCGACAGGATTCAAGCCCGCTGGACAGTGTTGGCCCGAATGTGACGTTGCTCTGGCGGCACTCCACCCCCCCAGCCCGGTATGCGGTGGCGGTCGCGACTGATTCAGCCTTTACGAATATCCGGTTCGGTCAAACGACATCCGATACCACCATGCCGCTGCCGTTCCTCGAACATGGTACGCATTATTTTTGGCGCGTCCAGCTTGCATCGGCGGATGGCACGGGCGAGACAACGCTGTTTGTCAAGACGTTTGCGACCAGGATGCCGCCCGAAGCCCGCAACGAGTCAAACGGCAACGAACGACTCGGCTACGCCCTTGATTTCAGCCTGTCAAAAATCACCTTTGCCCATGAACTGCTGTATTCGGAACAGGCCCTGGGCATCCCCGGGTTCGGCGTGGAGATCCGGTTGGACGATCCCGTCCTGAGCCTCCTGACCTACCAGACACCCGCCATCGCCTGGGGCGGACGGCTGCTGTTGAATGCCACAGGGGACAAGAGGGACATCCTGGACAAAGACTTCCTCGAACTCAAGCTGCTGGCGAAAACCCGTTTCAACGCGCGCAGGTTTTACGAAGACCTCGGCGCGCTGAAATACCCGTTTACGCCGCTGGTCTCGGCCGACCAGCCGTCGTTAAACATCGCGACACCGGGTTTCGCATTCGAGATCGCCACCTCCAAGTGGTGGGATCTGCCGTACCTGAACTTCATGTTCTCGTCGGGATCGACACAGTTCGAAAACCCCGTTTCTGAGTTCGGACCGGAAGGCAAGCACTCCGCATATTGGTCCACCACGCAGTGGCGCGGATCCATGGCGTTCTATTTCAATCTCGATTCCGAGCCCGAGTTTTACAGCGCGGATGGAACCAGAAAACGTCTCAACATCGTCCGGCTGGATCTGGGGGCAGGCACTTACAACGTCGCACGCGCCGACTACGATCCCGAAGGGAAGGTGCTCCGGACTGAGCCCATGATCCGGTCAAGCCGCATCCAGCCCTATGTCGCCGCGGAATACGTCCATGCGTCACAGGTAAAAACGGGGTTCGGCGGCAAGCTTGTCTACTTCGATAATCGTGTCACGCTCACCATGTGGATCAGCCTCTTCAAGATCGGCTATCACGAATTGCGGCTGGAGGGGACACAAATCATGGGTCCTTTCGGCCGTGGTCGCTTCGATTGGGAGACGACGGGGGGAACGTTGATGCAATTCCGGTATCGGCTCGGTTTTTAACGGGTGAGAGGATGAACAGCATGAAACGACTTCTGATCTGTCTTGTCGTAGCGCTCGGCATCTGGCATTCCTCCGGGCATGCACAGATTGACACGACATCGGGCAATCTCTGGCGGATCTATGAGAATCTGGAGTACGCGGAAGGCACAAACACCGAAACCTGGTTCATCGGCGACCGGGATCTGGTCAGCGACGTCATCAGCAAGCTGATGGCCCGGGGGGCCGTGCGTGACCTCCAGCGAAATGCGCTGCAGACGGATGCGCAACAGCATCTGACTTCGCTGATCAATCAGGACGAGGTCGAAATCATGTGCGTGCGCCGCTTTGACAACGAGATCCAGCGTCTCGTGCTCTTCAGTCCGTATGCGCCCCAGGTCACCGACGGCATCGCCCCGATCGCCGACAAGGTGTACCTGACCGAAATTCTGGGCAGCGAGCTGTACGAGAAGATCAAATCGCGGGCATATCCGGTCAACGGCACATCTGCGCGGCGTGTCGCCAGCCAGCAACAGATTTCCTTCGACCTTTACCTCCACCTGTTCAATCCGCACTTCATGATCTGGCAGGACACACAGCTGATTCCCGATCCGTCCGAGCAGAAGGACCCGCATATCCCGCGGCCGGTCCGCCAGCGGCGTTGGGCGGTCTCACTGTTCGGCCAGCTGGGAAACGACTACCTCAGCCTCCCGTCGTGGTACAAGAGCACGATGATCGGCGGCTTGAAGGTTTCCTATGTCGATGATGCCCAGATTGCCATGAAGGAACGTGACTACGAGAACTTCAGCATTTGGGTGGGATATGAGGAGTCGATCAATTTCACCGTGCCGCAGGGGAGCGGCGGCAGCATGAATCCATTTCTGAAGGACAGGATTGCGCAGGGATCCGGTGCCGGTGTGTTCGCCCGGGCCACGTGGATCCCCGCATACAACTTTCCGCAGACCGGACAGTACCTCAAATTCACCATCGAGGGCTCCGTTGCCATCACCGAGAAGAAAGGGTACGGCGCCGGGGTGCCGGATTCCTTCGCGTCGGTACGCAATTATCTCTCGCTCCGTGGATCCCTGAAACACCTGCTCGGAGTCTTCGACGTCGGAACCGGGATGTCGTGGCACGATCTTCATCATATCCGGCAGATCCCCCAGCCGATCACACGCACTGAACCGACCACCAATAACTTCATTCCGTTCGTCGAAGTGGGTATCTCCCAGGATGGCAGCCTGCTCCAGTATGCCATCAGTACGGAACTGAACTATAATCTTCACGGG
>PMCM01000299.1 GCA_003154155.1 Ignavibacteriota bacterium
TTGTATTTGCCCATGAGCGTCGGCATGCGGTTATCGGTGAGCGGGATCACCTTGCGGGTGTCTTCAAAAGTGGACCAGATCGCATGTTTAACTCTGGCATCCTTTGCGGCTCGTGCCATGTTCGTTCCCTGGGCAATTTCGTTCTCCGGAGAGAGGTCCGCCCAGAAAAATGTGACACAGTACGCGCCGTAGGCGCCCTTGAAAGCGCGTTTAAGGCTCTCCACATCGTTGACGTCCGCTGCGACGACTTCGGCCCCCAACTTTGCAAGGGCCTTTGCCTTCTCGGACTTGACATCTCGCGTGATTGCCCGGGCTGTGTATCCGCCATTTGGATCGTTGAGTATGGCGCGAACCAGGCCGCCACCCTGTGCACCGGTCGCGCCAACCACTGCAATGACCTTCTTCTCTGCCATGAAGTACTCCCTACAAAGAAAGTGTTCTTTTCTGCTCGACTGTGAGCGTTGCCAATGTAACCCCCTCCGGGTTGCTTTGGTTCCGTATTCAGGCCAATTGACAATTGTCCCGGTGTTTGGCATCTTGGGGCTCGACACGACTTCGCCGGCATAGTCCCCATACATCCATCGTCCAGTGAACGGTCATGGGCATACCGAAATCCGCATTTGGGTTCCTCATGTGCATCCTCTCGTCGACGACGCTGCAGGCTCAGGAACCCTGTGAAACCATCCCCGGTGGGATTGTCTCCGGGCACTCCAGAATCAGAATACTCTCTCCGACCCTTGTCCGGCTCGAGTACTCGCCGTCCAAGACGTTTGTCGATTCGCTGACTGCTGTCGTCCTGAAACGGGACTGGAGATCTCCGGAAGTATCCGTGCAGAGGAAGGATGGATGGGTCGTCCTGTCGACGGAGGGGATGACTATCAGATATCGTCCCGGGAGTGGACCGTTCACCCGGGAAGATCTGGTCGTTGAGTGGAAGAGGGGTGCGCGCGCAGGGAAATGGTCGCCGGGCGATGAAGATTCGGGAAACCTGGGAGGGATTAGCTCGAGCCTGGATGGCGCGCGGAAAGGGAAACTCCCGAAACAGCTCCCCGGCATTCTGAGCAGGACCGGATATTTCATCCTCGATGACAGCAGAACTCCCCGTTGGGATGGCTCCGCACAATGGATCACAGCACGAGGGGACTCTGGAAACCAGGACTTGTACTTCTTCGCATACGGAAATGACTACAGGCACATCCTGAACGAATACTCGCTCTTGTGCGGACGGATTCCCATGATCCCGAAATACGTGCTCGGTTCCTGGGCAACCGACCTGAACTATGAGTATCTCCCGGGAACACACTTGGTGGATGACTATCGCTACACGGACGACAGCGTCCGCTCGATCGTGTCGAGGTTCCGCAGCTTCGGGATCCCGCTGGATGTCATGGTCCTCGACTATGCGTGGCATCTCCATGGCTGGCACGGAAGCTACGACTGGAGCCCCATATTCCCCCATCCGGAGGAGTTCCTGAAATGGACACGGTCCATGGGTATCAACGTGACGCTGAACGATCATCCCGGATATGCACACGAGCTTGTCCTTTCCGATAAGGATAGCCGGGCCGCAGAGGTAAAGAAGGAGTTGAACGTTCCCCCCGCAGGGGATCCGTCAATAACGATCAGCCTGTTGGGCTTGTGGAAGTTCAACGTGGACCCCACGCATGCGGGCGACCAAGCAGGGTGGTACGGGCCGTCGTTTGACGATTCCGGATGGAAGGAGATTCCGGGAGACAGGCCATGGGAAGACCGCGGGTTTCCCGGATATGACGGCGTAGGCTGGTACAGGAAATGGATTGACATCCCCGCAGAGATCCGCCCGGCGCACCTCTTTGCGGTGTTCGGGAGTGTCGATGACGAGTACGACATCTTCGTTAACGGCACGAAGGCCGGCCATCACTCCCCCTCGTGGAATACGCTGACGACGACCGACATCCTGCCGTTCATCAGGAAGGGGGAAAAGAACCTGATCGTGCTTCGTGTCAACGACTGGGGCGGCGAAGGCGGTCTCTCCGGCCCGACGGCTATGGTCACCGACGTCATTCGCCAGGAAGGGATGCGGTTCAACCTCGCGGAGAAGCGTCAGGCCGAGGTCTTCATGAATGTTCTCCACAAGCCGCTGATTGGGCAGGGGGTTTCGTTCTGGTGGGTCGACGGCGGAGCTGGATCATCAGAGATGGACGGGTTGAACGGGCAAATGTGGACGAACCGCGTGTTCTATGATTACACACAGCAGGAAACCGGAAAACGGTCGTTCATATTCAGCCGGTACGGTGGATGGGGGAGTCACAGGTATCCTGCTCTTTTCACGGGGGATACCCATGCCGAGTGGGATGTTCTCGCCTTCGAAGTTCCCTACACTGCACAAGGGGGGAATATCCTGATGCCGTATATCACTCATGACATCGGGGGATTCATAGGGAAGAATATCAGCCTCGATCTGTATACCCGATGGCTGCAATTCGGTGTCTTCAGCCCCCTCCTGCGTCTCCACTCGGCCCATGAGAACCCGCGTGAAGGAAATGCGCGCATGCCTTGGACCTACGGGGCTGAAGGAGTGAAAATCGCCCGTGATCTCTTCCGCCTGCGGTACCGTCTTCTCCCGTACATTTATACTATGGTGCGGGAGGTGTACGATAGCGCGATCCCTCTCGTTCGTCCGCTCTACCTCGTGAACCCGGATGTGGAGGAAGCCTACCGTCATCCGGACGAATACTATTTCGGCGATGCGATGCTGGTGGCTCCCGTTGTGGATTCGACCGGAGGGCGCGACGTCTACCTGCCGCCGGGCAAATGGGTAGACTACTTCACGGGGACACGCTACCCGGGAGATCGGAACCTCCATATGACATGTTCTCTGGAAACGCTCCCGCTCTTTGTGCGTGAGGGCTCCATCATACCTCAGCAGCCGGATATGGCGTATACAGACCAGAAGCCACTCGATTCTCTGATCGTCGACGTCTACGAGCCCGGCAAGACGAACTTCATCCTCTATGAAGATGACGGGATCTCGCTGGACTACACAAAAGGAATGAGTGCATTCACGCCAATCGCCTGTGACACATCAGAATCCGCCTGCAGATTGACCATCGGACCAACGCAGGGGGAATACTCGGGTCAGCCTGGGAACCGGTGCTATCTGATCAACCTGACCGGGCTTCGAAAGCCTCCATCGGTGCGCGTTGACGGGAGGGACATCCCGCCACGCAGTGTTACACCCGATCAATGGATGTGGGATACAACTCGGGGGGTCCTCACCCTGCATATCACCCGGAGGAACATTCGCAGCGCCGTACGCGTTGACATCCGATTCTGAATAACCGTTCGCGCCGCGCCCCACGGAGGAGATCCAGGATCCTCCGCAACTCTTTGTTCCGTATTTGGCAGAGTTTCGCATGCTTTCCGGCACACCACGGATTAGTCCCCAAATTGTCCTTCTGGTCTATTCCGATTGATGTGATAGTTCGGGAAAATGATGGCACACGATAGCGGCCGCCGTCCAGAAAGACCGAGGGAGGCTGTAGCACATCCTGAGGCTGTAGCACATCCTGAGGCTGTAGCACATCCATAGAAGGAGAACACCGTGCAGATCCAGATAAATACCGACCACAATATTGAAGCTCACCAGGTTGAGCTCGCCCGGATCAGTGACGCCGTGGAGAAAGCTCTGAGCCGGGTCAGCCATCACATCACGCGGATAGAAGTTCACCTGAGCGACGAGAGCCGCCACAAAAGCAGCCAGGACGACAAACGCTGCATGATCGAAGCCCGCCTTGAGGGTCACGCACCCGTTGCAGTCACTCATGAGGCGGAAACCCTGGACAACGCCGTCGATGGCGCCGCAGAAAAGTTGTGCAGAGTGATCGAAAGCGACCTCGGGCGGTTGCACGATCAAAAGAGCCGCAGAACTGATCCGCCAGTTCCTTCGCCGGAACTCACGGAGAGGCCATAAGCGCGACCGCATCAAATGAATGCCGGGTGACCGCTCTGTATCCACGTATCCGTCTGCAGCGGCTTATCCGGCCGCTGGCTGTGGCAGGACTCCTGGCGGTCCCGGGAGTGCTTACTGCTCACGGCGTGGACTCCGTCCGTCAGGCGGTCAAGGCGATGGGGTATGATCTGCCTCGCCTGTCGCCGGTTCCGGACCGGGTGGAAGGTTGTGATGAAACGGTTGAGAGCCTCAACGGAACATGGCAGTTCACTTCGAGCAGTGCCCGGGAAAGGGCTCCGCTGAGTATTCAAGTCCCAGGCGAATGGGCAATGCAGGGATGTGATGTGACGCCCGGATCGTTTGGGATCTATCAACGCACGTTTGCAGTTCCTGCCGGATGGAACCACAATCGCATCAAACTCAGATGCGATGCAATATTCAGTGAATGCGAAATATTCGTGAACGGCAAGAAGGCCGGAGGCCACCTGGGTGGGTTCACACCTTTTGAGGTCGATATCACTGATGATGTTCGGCAGGGGAACGACAACGTCTTGAGGATTCATGTGCGAAGCGAGAGCATTGCCGATTCGCTGGCAAGTGCATCGCAATATGCTGCGCATCCGCTGGGCGGGATAAGCAGGAAGATCTACCTGATGGCGTTGCCCCCGTTCAACTGCTCCATGCTCCATGTCTCGACCGACTTCGACAGGGAATATGTGGACGCACAACTTAACGTGGAAGTTGAGCTGTCCAACGAGTCGCGGAGCGATGCGGACGCGCATCTGCTCGTTGAGTTGATGGAATGCAACTCCCGGGCAAGTATCCTGAAAAAGGAGGTGGATGTTGCGGAACCGGTCATGGCAGGTTCCTTCATCTCGAAGCAATTCTCATGTGATGTGAAGAAACCGAAACAGTGGGATCCGGAACATCCCAATCTCTATACCCTGAGGATGTCAGTTGCGGTCAACGGAAAGCTTTGCGAAACCGTCAGCCGGATCATCGGTTTCAAGCAGATCGAAGTGCGTGGCAATCAGCTTTTTGTCAACAACGAACCTGTCAAACTCCGCGGGGTATGCCGCCACGAAGTGATGCCGCTGCGCGGACGGTCGCTCTCACCAGGGCAATGGGAAGAAGACGTCAGGATATTCCGCGATGCCAACGTCAACTATATCCGCACTTCTCATTACCCACCGGCACCGGAGCTGATCGAAGCCTGCGACCGGCTCGGCATGTTTGTAGAGATCGAAGGTCCGTACTGTTGGGCTCAACAGACGAACGTCCCCCGGAACCTCCGTTATCTTGCGCTCATCCAGCCCAACCTCGAGATGCTGAACACGTTCCGTTCAAACCCGTCGGTGTTGATCTGGTCGATCGGAAACGAATCAGGGTATTACCAGGAGTACTTCGGTGCGGTCGCCGCCCTGATGAAAGTGCTCGACCCCGTGCACCCGCGCAACTTCAGCTTCGGCCGCCCCGACGGCGATAATGAAGAGCTCGAAATCGGCAACTACCACTATCCCGGTCCCACCGGCCCCCAAAAATGTATCGATGCAAAGCGTCCCATCGTGTTTGATGAGTACTGTCATCTGAACGCGTACAACCGTTTCGAACTCGTGACTGACCCGGGCCTCCGCGATGCCTGGGGTATCGGATTTGAATGGATGTGGGACAAGATGTACTACGCAAAAGGGGTGCTTGGCGGCGCTCTGTGGGCCGGCATTGACGATTCTTTCTTCCTGCCTGATGGCCGGGTGGTCGGCTATGGAACCTGGGGGCCGATTGACGGATGGCGCAGGCCCAAACCGGAATACTGGCACGTCAAGAAGGTCTATTCTCCGGTGAAAATCGTGCAGACATCTATCAGGGATCCTCAGAAGGGCACACTGTCACTGGAAATCGAAAACCGGATGCAGTTCTCAAACCTATCTGAGTGCACGTTCGCATGGAAAGCTGGCGGTCTCTCCGGCGCGTTTGCGGCCGCTGCAAATCCGGCCGAGACCACACACGTGTCAATTGTCGTCCCTGCTGCCGAGGACGTGTTTGTCGAGGTGACCGACCCCCGTGGAGTTGCCATAGATCAGTACGATTTCAAAGCTGTTCCTGCGATTATCCAGACGCCTGAAGTTCGCAAGGCGAGGACAACCAAGTCGGAAAACACCTCGGAACTCCGCATCACCTCAGGCAGCACAACCCTGATCGTTGACAAGATCCATGGTGTGCTGAAAGAGATTCAGATGGGGGGCAAGGTTATGATATCCGGCGATGCCGCACTCATGGTTCTCCCGCTCAACGGCAACGGCAACGGAGCCCAGATGACGGGCGATGGTGCACGATACGAGCCCTTTACTGCCGCGTGCTCACACCCGGTGGTGCAGCGTCTTGAGGTGAAACCAGACGGTGATGGCTATGACGTCCGGGTCTACGAAAGAAGTGACGAGGCGAATGGCTACACCGATTACGTTGTTGCGGGAAGCGGGCTGCAGGTGCATTATACGTATGAAATACGACAGAACATCAACCCGCGCCAGGTCGGACTGGTGTTCAATGTGGCTGAACGATTCCAGGACTTGACATGGGAACGTGACGGACAGTGGAACTGCTATCCTGAAGACCACATCGGTCGTCTGCAAGGAAGAGCCGCGGCGAGAAACGCCAACCCGCTCTCCGGTCCTGCAGGTCCAACAGCCATGCCGGCTTGGGGCTATGCATCCGATCAGACCGAATGGGGAACAAACGACTTCCGATCGACAAAAATGCACATACGAAAGGCTGCGCTTTCTCACGGCCCGGAGCAGCTGATTGTCACATCAGACGGGACCCAGAGCATACGGTGCTGGCTTGAGAAAGGCTCAACCAGAATGCTCGTGGCCTCATACAGCAACATGGGTGCAGAGAGATTCTTCAGGGGACATGCGGAGTTGATCGATCGTCCGTTGAAACCCGGCGACGTCATTAGGGGGACCGTCAACATCTCGTTTGCGGAGTAGATGGAAAACAGGGGACCGCATGATGAACGCGATGTGACGGCGGTCCGCCATGACGGCACTGCTGATTTCTGGGTTTGTGCCCCCTTTGGCTCAACCCAGGGTTTTGGCCAGGTCAGATGAATTCAATGGACCTTCCATCGATCCGTCCCACTGGCAATCTCCGCACGCCTGATCCTTATCGGACGAGGAGCATTTTGCGCGTTTGGATCGAGGAGCCCGCTATGAGTCGATACAGATACACGCCGCTTGAAAGGCCTGAACTGTCGAACTTCACCTCGTAGCTACCCGGCTGTTTCCACGCATCCACCAGAACCGCCACCTCGCGGCCGAGCATGTCATAGACCAGGAGTTTCACCGGACCCGCTACCGGCAACCGACGCCGGAATCAGGTCGTCCGTGGAGTATCCGCTGTCAGGCAGTGAAAACGCTGGGTCCACCTGTTCCTGAAACCGTGTGGAAACCCTGAAAATCGACCAGTGGATCTTTCCCGCACCTGTCGAATCCTCCAGTGTCGGTGCGACAAGTCCGTATTTCTCCAGCCGCGAGGCTGGAACCGATGTGATAAAATCCCATGCGGCCTGCCCGCTTCCAACCCGCCGCCAGACGTCATAGAAAAGGGCGTGAAGCGAATCATTCGTCGCATCGAATTTGCTCCTGAACCAGATGATACGGACCTGGTGTCCCTGGTCGGCCGGTATAACCAGAATGCTGAGGATCACCGGTGCCCGGCCCGGGACAAAACCTGTCCCGGAAACCGGTAAGTTCACCAGCGGAAACGCAGGATCATTGGTGCTGAACGAGATGCGTCCGGTGTCGAGCCCGATGCTATTCGGGGAGTACGTAATGGTGACATTCCCTGTGACGGTTCCCGCAACGGTCAAGGCTGAGTCTGACGTGTGGAATTTGCCGGAGGAGCTGACGATATGTGAAACGATAAGTGGTGCCAATCCACTGTTGGAAATCCTCATGACCTGGGCGGCGCTCTGCCCTACGACGACGTTGCCGAAGTCGTGAACGTGCGAGACGGTGACATGGGGAAGAGAGTCCTGAGGCTGCTGGTAGAGCGCGAGAATTTCTTCTTGAGTAAGTGCGCGCCGGTAGAGACGGATGTCGTCGAGAGCGCCTCTGAACGAGCTGTGCCCGGCCAGTGACTCGCCTCCCGCGCCAATCCAGAGGTCGTTGGCGTTGACATTAAACGTGGAATACGTATCCACGCTGCTATAGAGGGACTGTTCCGTACCATTGATGTAGACCCGCATCGCGTGGCTTATCCTGTCGATGACCCCGGTGAAGAATATCCACTGTTGCTTTTCTCTTGTGCCAACCATACATTTCTCTAGTTTCTGCGATCATTGCCTTCTCATCCTTTGAGCCGCTGCTCTGGACCGGCACGCTGCAAAACCGGAGAGCCACGCCAACGACTCCTCTGGAAGTATCCCTCATAACACATCGACGGGGACGAGCAATGAAACCTCCTCTCATCATCACGTTCCTGCTGTTCCTCACTTTGCACCAGGCATACGCGGATTGGTCGCAAACCAGCGGCCCTATCGGCGGATATGTCAATTGCTACGCCACTGTCGGCACCACCGTGTATGCCGGGACGTACGGAGCCGGTATGTTCATCTCCGCGGATAGCGGAATGCACTGGACGAGCATCAATTCCGGTTTGACCAACACGTACGTGAATACCGTGCTCAGCGCAGGACCTAATCTGTTCGCAGGGACGAACAACGGTCTTGTTGTCTCTTCAAACGGGGGATCGACATGGGTATCGTCCACAGCAGGTCTCGCGACTTCGGCAATGAATGTCCTCCTGCTAAAGAACGCCGACATCTATGTGGGAACCAGCAGTGGGATCTTTCGATCCACAAACGGCGGTGTCAACTGGTTTGAGGCGGATTCCGGCTTGAACCACCAGGGCATCAATGCCCTCATAGCGCACAATGGAGCCCTGTTCGCCGGAACGAACACCGGTGTTTTNNCTCATGGAAGTCTTCCCGTCAGGCTGGCAAGGCGCTTCCTGGTGTCGGCAAACTCGGGGAGATCGGTGTCCGCGTACTTCCAGATCTCAAGGAGCCGCCGGTATTCCCCCACGGCCTTCGCCGTCAGCCCTTTGCGTTCGTAAAGCGTCGCGAGCAGATAGACGTATCTCGGGTGGATGAGTCTTCTTTCCAAGCCGGAAGGGTCGAACGCTGCTATGCGCTCGCATTCTACCAGAGCCTCGTCGAAGTTCTCCCGTTTTGTGTATGCCCGAACGAGGAAATCCCGGTCAAAGGGGAAATTGTAGTAGATGTAGGGGATCGTGGCAAATGTCGGCATGGGCCGTGGTTTCATATTCCGAAACACGGCAATGGCATGCTCCACGGAGTCCTCCGCGAGCAGGACCTCAGCATAGAGCTGGTCGCATCTGTCATCCACAACAAACTGAACCTCGTACCTCCACGGTTTCGGCAGCGACCGGATGAGAGCCAGCCGTATTTTCGCCGAATCGATCCGGCCGCGCTGAATATCCACGCGTCCCGCCGCATAGTGGTACCGTGCTACCGTGGCTGATGCGAGTGAAGTGTCACTTTTCATGCGGCAATCGAGAAAACGGCGGAACGAGTCCATGCAGCCATTGAAGTCTCCACGGTCAAACTGGATCCATCCCGCCGTCCATTCGCACGCAGCTTTTAGTGCGAAGTCGCCGGCGGTGTCGGTGAGGGCGGCTGCCTCCCGCAGCAGTCGAGCGGCCTGCCTGCGCTCGCCGCTCACATAGCTGATGAGAGCCCGGTCGCACTGGATTTCCGCGCTCCACTCCCCGGATCGTGCCAGTGCCAACAAGGCGCGTGTGGAACGCCTTGCCTCCTCAAGGTCCCCTTTCAGGACGTAGATATAAGTCAAGCTGGCGCGCGAAGGGAAGAAATCCGGCCGCGCCTCCAGGGCTTCCTTGTATTTTGCGATTGCGTCGTCCAGCCGTCCCATACGATAGTACAACTCTCCCATGGAGTCGAACGGATTGGCATGACCGGGCTGCAGAGAGGCATACTTTTTGAGGCACTCGATCGCCTCCTCGTAGTTCCCTCCATCGGAATACACATATGCGAGCATGTTCAGCGCATCGGGGTAAGCGGGATCCAGTTCAAGGGCTTTCTTGAAATTCTGTATGGCAACCTCGGGATGAGCGCGGCCATTCTCGAGCTGCCCGAGCATAAAGTAGGCTTCCTTCTCTTTAGGGTAGAGGCGAATGATTTCTTCGAGGAGATTGATGCACTTCAGCCTATCGTGCTGGACGTAGTTTGCATGAATGGCTTCGATCGCCATCCTTTCCTTGATCGTCGCCTGTTGGGCATGGCGCCTGGCGCTCTCGCATGCTGCCACGGCATCTGCTGTATTGCCGAGCAGGAAATTCGCCTTCCCCAGGCGGGCGTAGGCGATCGCGAAGCCGGTGTCGATGGCGATAGCCTTCAGAAAGAAACGCCTTGCGTCAGAAATGTAAAATCTGTCGTACTCTTCGAGTCCGCGCAAATAGTAATTGTATGCGTCCATCGACGTCGTCGTGTGCTCGACGATAGGGAGTGTTGCGGACTGTGCAATGCGTTCCGAGAGCCCCATCCCGCGGGAAATGTCTCGGCTGAGCTGGTCGATCTGGCTCTTGAGTATACTTTCTACGCCATCTCCCCGAGTGCTGGCACTCTTGAGGAGCTGTTTGGAGTGGACATCCAGCACCTTGACGTCGGTTGCATATACATTGCCTGCTTTCACGAAACTCCCGAGAACGATCGCATCGATGCCGTCCTTTTCACATAATTCAAACCCGAGGTCCCTGTCGATCACTGCAACGTCCTTCCTTCCCAGCTGCTTCAGGAGGTCGTGCATCCGTTCCCATGTGGTGACGCGAAGATACCTGGACTGTTCCAGGCTGGTGATGAGGAGATTGGGGATGGCATCCTGAAGGTAGTCCAAGGACCTGTCGCCGGTCTGATTCACGAAACTAATCACCGCGATCGGCCTCGGTTCCGAAACCAACATCTCTTCTGCCAGGAACGGCTTGAGGATCAGCAGTGCCGCAACTGCGAAGACAAGCACCGCTGTCGATATCAGGAGTGTTCGTCGTTTTCTTCGCGATCGCCGGAACGGGGGGACCGGCTGTGATGCGAGCTGGTTCTCCGACTCGCGCTGCAGATGGCGCAGGTCCGCCAGGAGTTCGTCAGCATGCTGGTAGCGCTCGTCGGGGCGTTTGGAGAGTGCCTTTTCAACGATCCGGTCGAGCTCGATCGGCACCCCGGTGCGCAATGAAGTGAGCGGCATGGGAGCTGCATTGAGTATGGAATAAACGCGCGAGCTGTCATAGTCCCCCTGAAAAGGAAGCTGTCCACTCACCATTTCGTAGAGCATCACGCCGAGAGACCAGATGTCGGTTCGCTGATCGGTCTCTTCGCCGCGCACTTGTTCCGGCGACATGTATGCCATCGTGCCGACAGTAGTGCCTTCATGTGTCAGGTGGGTTGCTCCGGCAAGTTTGGCAAGCCCGAAGTCAACGATCTTGGCCACCCCGTCAGCCGTGACCATGACGTTTGCCGGCTTGATATCCCGGTGGACCATCTGCCGGTCGTGGGCCTTGGCAAGACCCTGCGCGACTTGAATGACGATCCGGAGGGTTTCATCCAGCTTCAACGGCCCGCGATCGATCTTTCTCTTGACCGTCTCGCCGTCATAGCAGGCCATCACGATGAA
>PMCM01000237.1:0-15567 GCA_003154155.1 Ignavibacteriota bacterium
TTCAAATCCTCTTCCCGCTTGGAGATTTCCAGAAGGTCCTTGGTGGCACGTTCCATCTCCTGCACGACCTGTTTCTGCTGGTTCTGCATCATGGTGTTTTTCATCTGTTGCAGGCCCTTGGTCAGATCGCTCAGGGCCTGAGAGGCTTTCTGCTGCCNNGTGCTCTGCTGCATGGCCGCATCCATGTCGCTCTTCTCGAGCGCCGATTGGAGGTCTTGCATTTCCCGGACGGGCATTTCCGCAGGAAACTCCTGCATCTTCTTTTCCAGTTCCTTGAGTTCCCGTTCCATCGCGGCTGCCCGGTCCTGCAGATCATGCTGCGACTTGGCTTGCTCTTCCGCAGCGTTCTTGTCGGCCGGCGGATGCTGTGCGAGGTTTTCGCGCAATTCGTCCTGGGATTTCTGCAGCGCTTCCGCCCGCTTCACCATCTCATCGACCTTCTGTTCCACCTGGATCCGCTTCAACAGATTGACGGTGCGCTCGATGCTCTTGCGGAATTGCTCCTCCGAAAATTGGAACTGCTGCAATGCCTGCTTCAGCGCCTCCGGGTTCATCTGCTGCAGACTTTCCTGCAGCCGTTTCATTGCCTCGGCGAATTCGGGAGAGTTCATCTGCTCCATGAGTTGCTGCATCTCCTGATACTTCTGCAGGGTCTCCGGCGAAAGCACCCGGTTCTTCTGCAGCTCCTCGAGCATTTTCCCCGCCGTCCGCTGCACATCGTCTACTTTTTTCTGAATCTCCTGGTACCGTTTCGCCAGCTCCTCGGCTTTCTTCTGTTCATCCCAGGTCAGCTTCTGCTGCTGGTTCTTCATCTGGCGCGCGAGATCGTCCAGATCCTTGCGGGCATCCTGGGCCTGCTGGAGCGCCTGGGCAAGGTCGCTCTGCGTCGCCTCGTGGCCTTTGTCGGCCTCTGCAAACACCTCTTCCAGCGAGGGGAGCCGGAGGATGAAGGTTTCGCTCCGGCCGGATTTCGGCCCGCTGACATCGTCGTTGTCGAACACTTCCGCATGATATTCGACGACGTCTTCGGGCGAGAGGCGCAGGGAGGCAAGATCCCACGCGAAGGGGACGATCCATTCGGTGCCTGCGGACTGCGGCACCGGGATGGCAACAAAGGTGAAATCCTCCGCCGGCTGTTCATAACGGGAATGGATCAGTTTATGTGCGAGGCGGAGCCGGGATATTCCGTAGTCGTCGGTGACGCGCAACACGAGCGGCAGCTGTTCGTTGCCCGCAACGTTGAGATTCGTTCCGGGGGACGTGATGGCAACAGTCGGTGGAAGATCGGGAATGACATGCACCGTGTACTCTATCGGGTCGATGTTGCGCAATCCTTCCCGGTCCGTGATCTCGACGTGGTACGTCCGGTCTTTCCGGATGCTCATCGTCCCTTCTGCAGAACTTCCATTGCACTCGAGCTGTTGTTGCGTGCTGTCGCTGAACCTGAGCAGCGCGCCGGCAAGGGGTTTGCTGGCGGACAGGCGGACGAGCGCCGAGGTGCCCGCCAGTGCGGTGATGTCGCCCAGGTTCTCGTCCAGATCGCGCGCGGGGAGACCCGCATAGCGTGGAAATGCGAGATGGATCCGGAGCGAAGTCATGGAGGGCCGGTCCAGCACGCGAAGGAGATATTCGTCGCTTTCGATGCCTCCGGATTGCGCCTGATAGGCGGTGGAGAGCCGCAGCGCCTCGAGATGATACCGGTATGTACCGTCCGGCAGGGGATGCAGCGGGCGCCGGTCACTCGTCACCTGGCCTTCGGGGCGCAGAAGGAGATCCAACGCTCCCGGGCGCTCCCCGGTCACATGCACGGTCACGTCGACGGATTCTCCCTTGACGACATCGCGGTTTCCGGGTTCGACCTGGAGGATGAAGAGCGCAGGGGGTGCGAACGCCCGGCGGAAATGGATGCACCGGTAGGCGGCCTCACCCAGTGTCCGGGGCATCAGGGCACAGACGATCACGCAGGTCACCAGGACAGCCGTACAGATCCGGCGTGCGGCACGCACGGCATTGCGATCGACGATGGCGGCAAAATCCGCCGATGCCACGTCCCGCGACGTTTCGTCAAGCGATGCATCGATGAGTTCCGGGGAGTAGTAGCCATCGGCGGCGGACCGTTGTTGAGCGAGCTGCACGGCATTCAGCAGCCGGTCATGGATTGCCGGATACACGCGGCCGACGCGGCCGGCGGTGTGCAGATCCGACTCGCCGGGGAGGATGCCCCATCGCCGCGCGGCGGGTATGCCGGCCAGCCATGCGATGAGCGCGACGGCGCCGGCGGCCACTCCGGAAGACAGCACGGTACGCCACGGGATCCCGAGCCAGAGCACCGCTTCGAGGGCCGCCAGGAGCAGCAGAACACCGAGGATGATCGCCAGCGAAAGGAACACGCCTTCCAGGGCATGCGCGGCATCATCGTGCCGGCGCGCTGCGCGAAGCCTCTGAAGGATATCGGTGATTCCTGTGGCCATGAAAGGGGTCCGTGCGTTAATGCGTCAAAGCCCAGACGAGGAGGTTCACGCCGAAACGGAGTGCCTCTTCGCGTTTGTCGGGCGGATCGCCGTGTGCTTCCGGGTCTGCCCATCCGTCCGACGGATTGCTTTCATAGGTGTAATAGACGACCAGCCGCCCGTGAAGAAACAGGCCGTAGCCGCGGGGTGGTTTGCCATCGTGCTTATGCGTTTTCGGCGGACCCGCAGGGAAGGAGAACGGCGCATGGTACAAGCCGTAAGAAAACGGAAGTTCGACAAGTTCCTGGTCCGGAAACACCTTCTTCAGTTCCCGCCGAAACGGCTTGTCCATCCCGTAATCGTCGTCCGCATACAGGAATCCGCCGTTTTCCAGATAGGTTCTGAGATTCCGCACCTCCTTTTCACCGAACGCGATATTCCCGTGCCCCGTCATGAAGAGGATCGGAAATGAGAAGAGCTGGTCGTTGCTGATATCTGCTGGTGTATAGGTGGGATCGACGTCCACGCCGGTCTGCTCGTGGAGGAACTGGAGGACATTCACCTCCGCGGAGGGATCGTTGTACCAGTCGCCGCCGCCGGTATATTTAACGCGGCCAATACGGACCGCGCTTCCGGGTGCGGCCGTTTGCGACAGAACGGATGCAGTGACAAGGAGCAGAAAGGTGATACCCATCGCGCGACTCATAGAGGCAAATTAGAAAAGTCGCGTCGAAGAAGCAACCGCCCGGAGCTCCGTGCCTGCTGTGAGACCCGTCCTGACGGGAGGGTCTCACAGGCATGCAGCGGTACTAGTCCATCACTTTCCGCAGGAACGCGGGTTTTTCGTGGTCGCTTTTGTCGATTTTTTCCTTCTGCGGTTCCTGGTCGGTATGCGACATAGGGAGATTCAGCTCGATGCCCCGGCGCTTGTACGCGGGGACATCCAGCAGCTGGAGGTCGTCGACGCCGGTAGGGATCCGTTCGACCTGCCGTGCGGGTTTCGGAGCGGCGGCGCGCACGGCGGACGGCGGGGCAAGTTTTTGGTTGAACCCGGTGGCGATGACGGTGACGATCACCTCATCGGTGAGCTTCTCATCGATCACGGCGCCGAGGATCACGTTGGCTTCGTCGCCGGCGGCTTCGTGGATGATCTCCGTGGCCTCATCGACCTCGAAGAGGGACATGGACGGGCCTCCGGTGATATTCACCAGGACGCCGCGTGCGCCGCTGATGGACACGTCATCCAGCAACGGACTCGAGATCGCCATGTGTGCCGCTTCGACGGCGCGGTTCTCGCCGCTGGCCTCACCGGTGCCCATCACGGCATCGCCCATTTCCCGCATGATGGTGCGGACGTCGGCAAAGTCCACGTTGATCAGCCCGGGAACCGTAATGAGTTCCGAGATGCCGCGCGTGGCTCCGTAGAGCACGCTGTTGGCGATGTCGAACGCTTCGGTGAGCGGCGTCCGCCGTTCGACGATCGTGAGCAACTTCTGGTTCGGAATCACGATCAGGGTATCAACCTGTTTCCGCAGCTCTTCGATTCCCTGTTCGGCCTGGCCGAAGCGCTTTTTCCCTTCGCACTGGAAGGGGCGCGTCACGATCCCGACCACCAGGGCGCCGAGACTTTTGGCGATGTTGCCCACCAGGGGTGCGCCGCCGGTTCCCGTGCCGCCGCCCATGCCGGCGGTCACGAAGACCATGTCGCTGCCGGTGAGGGCCCGGGCGATTTCCTCCCGGTCTTCTTCCACCGCACGGTAGCCGATTGTCGGATCCGCGCCGGCACCCAGACCGCGTGTAAGGTTCTTGCCGATTTGGATCTTGTTGGGCGCCTGATTCCGTTGCAGGGCTTGCACGTCGGTGTTGACCGCGAAGAAATCCACACCATGCAGACCCTTCTTGATCATGCTGTTGACGGCGTTTCCGCCGCCACCGCCCACGCCGACCACACGGATTTTTGCACCACGATCGAAGCCATTGTCCAGTTCGATCACAGGTTGTTCCTCCTTTGGTATGTGGGTTACACTCAGTGATTACAGGGCATCGAAGAATTCGCGCACGCGACGCGCGAAGTTGCCCAGCGTATGCTCTTTCTTGATCCGTCCCGAGCCGCCGGTCGCCACCGAGGGACGGTGTTTCAGTCCGTGATAGATCAACCCCACCGCCGTTGCATAGGCGGGGTTTTCGATTTCGCGCACGAGTCCGCCGGAGAAACCGCTCGGGATGCCGATCTTCACCGGCATGCCGAGAACCAGATGCGCGAGTTCTCCGGTCCCTTTGATCAACGCGCCGCCGCCGGTCAGCACCACGCCTCCGGCCAGATGTTTGCCGTAGCCCGAGCGCTTGATTTCGAGCGCGGCGATTTCCAGGATCTCCTCCATGCGCGGCTGGATGATCTGTGCCAGGACGCGTTTGTCGATATTGATGGGATCCCGGCCGCCGACGCCCGGGAGGACGATCGGTTCATTGTCGACGACCGCGGGCACATACGCGCAGCCGTGGTCTTTTTTGATCCGCTCGGCCTGATCGGTCAGGATGCCGAGTCCCTTGCGGATGTCGTCGGTCACTTTCTTTCCCGCGATGCCGATCACCGCGGTATGGCGGATCGTCCGTTCCTCGAAGACGGCGAGGTCGGTGGTCCCGCCGCCCACGTCGAGCAGGGCAATGCCCACTTCTTTCTCTTCGTCGTCGAGCACGGCGTAGCTCGAGGCCAGCGGCTCGAGCACCATGTCGCTGATTTCCAGCCCGGCCCGTTGGACGCATTTGTAGATGTTCTGCGACGCGCTGACGAGCCCGGTGATGATATGCACGTTGGCTTCCATGCGGACGCCGGCCATGCCCACGGGGTCATAGACGCCATCCTGGCCGTCGATGATGAACTCCTGGGGGATGACGTGGATGATTTTCCGGTCGGACGGCAGCGCCACGCGTTTCGTGTCCTCGATCAGCCGGTCGATATCGCCGTGGGTGACTTCGTGATCGGGTCCGCTGATCCCGATCACTCCGCGGCTCTGGAAGCTCTGGATATGATCCCCGGCGATGCCCACGATCACCGAGCGGATGGCCACGCCGGAGGATGCCTGCGCCTCCGCGATCGCGGCGCTGATGGCCGCGGTCGTCCGATCGATGTGTGTCACCACGCCCCGGGTCATTCCTTCGGAGACCGCCCTGCCCACACCGAGAATGTTGATGCGGCCGTGTTCATCCGTGCCCGCAACGACGGCACAGACTTTCGTGGTTCCGATATCGAGGCCGACAATAATGTTGTCCATAGAGTGTCCTTCCGGTGACATCGATCAGTTCGTCATCTGTTCGTCATTTGTCGTCCAGCGTACTACGACCTGGTCCGCAAAGCGGAGGTCGACCGATGCGAGGTGTTGTGCGCCGCGTGTGGAAACCACGGTGCTCCAGAACGCATCGAACTTTGCCAGCTTGGAGGTGATGTCGCCGCGTCCCATCACGACCGGCACGCCGGCATCCGCCGTATACATCAGCAGGTCGCCGGCGGGCTGGATGTGAACCTCCGAGATGCGGCGGTACAGCCCTTCATCGAGTTGTTGTGCGGCCTGCACCAGGACAAGAGCTTCCCGGATTGCCGGGTGGGTGAGCGGTGTGCCCACCGCGCACGTTTGCACGTCGTCCGCGCCGGTGATGACCGGCAGGTCGAACGCATTGTCCGACCGTATGACCGGCATCAGCATACCCTCGGCGTCAAGGTAGCACATGTGTGCTGCGGCGATCACCGCCAGCGGCACGCGTTCTTCCACGCGGATGAGCACATGATCCGGCGGATCGCGGTGCACGGCAACATTTTTCAGAAACGGGTTCTTGCGCAGCCGCTCGCACACGGCCCGAAGATCGATATCGTAGAGACGCTTGTCCATCGGCACCGCCGCCAGCCGGATCAGATCTGCGCCGGGGACGATCCGGTTCCCCTCGACGCGCACGCCGTGCACGGGGAGATCCTTCCGCCATATCTGGGCGCCGACGGCCGCGCCGATAGCGAGCACGCCGGTCAGGGTCAGGACGAGGATCCCGCGCGCATGAGCGGAGGCCGGCGGGGCGGTATGGGACGGTCGTTGCGTATTCACTCCGCTTTCTTCAGCCGGGCGATGAATTCCTCGCCGAAGCGCCAGATATCGCCGGCGCCCATGGTGATGATGATGTCGCCCGGTTGTTTTGTCTGCATCAGGAATTCCGGCACGCGTGTTTTATCCGCCACATACTCGACGCGCTTGTGGCCGAACTCTTTGGCGGCGTTCACGATCAGCTCGCCGCTGACGCCCTGGATCGGTTCCTCCCGCGCGGGATAGACGTCGGTCACCACCAGGACATCGGCGTTGAAGAACGACCGCCCGAACTCGTCGTAGAAGTCCCGCGTGCGGGAATAGAGATGCGGCTGAAACACGCAGATCACGCGCCGCCGCCATCCTGCCTTGACGCCCGCGAGTGTCGCCTTAATTTCCGTCGGATGGTGCGCATAGTCGTCCACCACCGTGATGGAGCCGACCTCAGCCTTCACCTCCCAGCGCCGGAACACACCCGTGAATTTCTCGATGCCGGCCTTCACCTTGGCGAACGGCACGTTCAGCTCGAGGCCGACCGCGATCGCCGCCAGTGCGTTTTGCACGTTGTGTCTGCCGGGAATCTGGAGCATCACCTCGCCCAGTTCGCTCCCGTTCCGGAGCACGATGAAGCGCGTGGTGTTGTGTTTGTGGACAAGCTCGACCGCCTGCAGGTCCGCCTGGCCGTTGAGACCGTACGTAATGATCTTCTTCTTGATCTTCGGCATGATGTCCTGCAGTGCAGGCTCATCGAGACAGAGCACGACGAACCCATAGAAGGGCACTTTGCCGGCAAACTGGATGAACGCCGATTTAATGTCTTCCAGATCCCGGTAACAATCGAGGTGATCCGTTTCCAGCGTGGTCAGCACGGCGATGGTGGGCGTGATGGAGAGGAACGAGCGGTCGAACTCGTCTGCTTCAACCACGATGAATTCCCCCTTGCCCAAGCGCGCGTTGGAGCCCGCCAGACCGTGGAGGCGGCCGCCGACGATGACCGTGGGATCGACGCCCCCTTCCATCAGCACCAGGCTGACCATGGACGTGGTGGTGGTCTTNNGGGATCTTGCGCTGCCGTGCGGCCACGATCTCGGGGTTCTCCGGCGGGATCGCCGAGGAGTAGACGAGCGCGTCGACGTCCGCGTCGAGGTTGGTCTCCGTGTGACCGACGTAGATATGCGCGCCGAGGGCGGTCAGGCGTTCGGTATTGTCGCTCGCAGCGCGGTCCGAACCGGTCACGGTGAATCCCTGATCGATCAGGATTTCCGCGATGCCGCTCATGCCGATGCCGCCGATGCCGACAAAATGTATTTTCTTGATGGAGGAAAACATGCCCGTGCTTTCGTTGTTCCCCGGCGTCTTACCGGTCAGTCATGCGCGGCCGCTGCCACATCCGCCGTTTGCGGCGGGGAACCCGAGCGGCAATTGCCTGCATTTCATGCACCAGTTCTTTTTCCCGCTCGTAGCGGCCGACGCGGATCCGGTATGCGCGCCGTTTGTCCGTTAATTTGATGACGATGACCTGAAACCGTCCGCCGGTCTGCACGCCGGACTCCCGCCCGATGTGCATCCACTCGATGTCCTGGATCGCGATCCGCCGTTCATCCCAGTGGTGCCGGAAAATGATCGCATCGTGCGTGATGATCAGCCGCCTGTTGCGGGCCATGTTCAGCACCAGCGCCGTGATCGACATCAGCACGAAAAAGATGATCACGTAGATCAGCGGATCGTTCAGGACATACTTGAATTCCGCCTCGACAAAATTCCCCCGGATCCCCCCGTAAGCGATCAGGGTCAGAAGATAGATCAGCGCCGAGACATAATAGAAGTCGAGCTTGTACTTGAACGTGTGTTCTTCACCCGTCATGGGATTCCTTCATGAGGTTCATCACTGCCTCCGCCAGCGTCCGTGCCGCGTTGGGACGTGCCAGTGACCGTGCGGCGATCTTCATCGACGCGCGGCGTTCTGGATGTGCGAGAATTTCCCGTAACTCCGTTCCGAGGCGCCCGCGCACTTCCGCGTCGGGAACGACCACCGCCGCACCCGCATCCGCCATGGCCCGGGCATTCAACGTCTGGTGGTCCGCCGCCGCATGCGGATAGGGGACAAGCACCGACGGCAGCCCGGCACAGAGAATCTCCGCCAGCGTCGATGCACCCGCCCGGCAGACGACGACGTCCGCCGCGGCATACGCCCAGGCCATATCTTCCAGGTAGCCGTACAGGTGCACGCCGTCGCCGGCACCCATCTGTTCGAGGCGTTGACGCACACGATCCTCCTCGCCCGCTCCCGCCAGCCAGACAAACTGCACATCCGGCCGTTCGAACAGGTCGGGTGACGCGAGGAGGGCATCGTTGATCGACGCCGCGCCCTGGCTGCCGCCCACGACCAGGACGGTTGTGCGTGCGGGATTCAACCGGAGCCGCTGCATCCCGTCCGTCCGTTCCACCGTCCCCACCGTTGCTCTGATCGGATTGCCCGACAACATCACGCCGTCTTTCCTCCGGAGAAACGTCCGTGTCACCTCAAAGGCGATGTGCACCTGGCCGACGCGGCCTGCCAGCAGTCTGGTAGTGATCCCGGGATAACTGTTCTGTTCCTGCAACAGCGTCGGTATGCGCAGCAGCGTCGCCGCAAAGACCGGCGGACCGCACACGTACCCGCCCGTGCCGACCACCACTGCGGGGCGCAACCGAAGGAGAATCACCAGTGATTGCACCACCGAGACCAGCACCTTCACCGGGAAGAGCAGCGCCGCGGGTGAAACCTTCCGGGCGAATCCGGACACCCAGATGGGTCTGAACGCAAACCCATGGGCCGGCACGACCCGCGCCTCGATGCGTCCCCGCGTACCGATAAACGTGATCTCGAGTTCCGGTGCCGTCCGCACCAACGCCTCGGCGATCGCCAGCGCCGGATACAGATGTCCGCCTGTTCCACCCCCGGCAAAGACAACGCGGTGCGGCATGCTCAATAGACCTTTCCCACTGCCGGCGTCCGTTGCACCTGGAGCGGCACCGTGCCATCCAGGCCCGCGGTCTGGCGCGGGTGCAGGTCTGTCTGGGCGGAAATGTTCAAGAGCACGCCGATCATGAGCGAGCTGACGATCATGGACGACCCGCCGTAGCTGATGAACGGCATCGGGAGCCCTGTGGTCGGCAGCACTCCCAGCGTCACGCCCGCATTCACGATCGCATACAGGGCGATGCTGGAGGTGATGCCCAGGGCCAGATAGCGTCCGAAATCGTCGCGCGCATGGTTCGCAATCTTCAGACCGCGCAGCAGGATGACGAGGAACAGCGTGAGCACCACCACGGCCCCGATCAACCCGTATTCTTCGCCGACCACGGCATAGACGAAGTCGCCGTAGGACTCGGGGAGATACAGCTCGCGCTGCCTGCTGTTGCCCGGCCCGAGACCGAACAGTCCCCCGTTGGCAAAGCCGATCAATCCCTGGTACACCTGGTGGTTGATCTTTGTCACGGTGTTTTCGCCGACCAGGCTTCGCACAAAGTCCATGACCCGCTGCATCCGGTATTCCGCACTCACCATATACAACAGCAGGGCGGGTATCAGTCCGCTCAGTGTGAGCCCCAGATGGCTCAGCTTGACGCCGCCGAGGTAGAGCATGATCATGCTCACAAGGAAGAGCATGCTGCCCGTGCTGAACGCCGGCTGCACCAGGACGAGCACGGTCACCCCGACGATCCAGATCATCAGCGGGATGTAGCCGGTCTTGAAGTCCCGTACCCCATCGCCGCGCAGCGACAGCAGGGTGGCGATATGCGTCACAAGGGCGAGGCGGGCGAATTCCGACGGCTGGAGTCCGAATCCGCCGAAGCGGAGCCAGCGGGCCGCGCCGTTCACTTCGCCCCCCAGTGCGCGGGTGGCAAGCAGCAAGACCACAACCACCACGAGAAGCGGCTTGGAGACTTTCTTCAGCTGGTGATAGTCGATCTGCATTGCCACAAACATTGCCAGGAATCCCGCAATCACTTTGGCCGCATGGCTGCCGAGCAGTTTCCCGCTTTCGCCCCACCGTTCCAGTGCGTAGGTGGAGCTCGCGCTGTACACGATCCCGACGCTCATGACCATGAGAAACAGGGCCGCCATCAGGGTCGCCAGGTCGATATGGTTCTTTTGCATTCTGGGCGTCATGCCGGTTCCCCGGGTAGGGCGCGCACAAGGTCTTTGAAGACGCGGCCGCGGTGCTCATAATTCTCGAACCAGTCAAACGATGCGCACGCCGGCGAGAGCAGCACGATATCGCCGCGCGCCGCTTGCGCCGCCGCCAGCGACACCGCCTGGTCCATCGATGTTGCCACGCTCACCGGCACGACGGCTGCGAACGCGGTCCGGACTTTTTCGGCCGATTCGCCCACGGCGATCACAGCCTTCACATGCCGGCGCACAAGGTCTTCGAGCCGCGCGTAATCGTTCCCTTTGTCCCGTCCACCCAGCAACAGCACCAGGGGAGCGTCGTAGCTTTGCAGGGCGTACCACACCGCATCGACGTTGGTCGCCTTGGAGTCGTTGATGTAGGTGACGCCGTTGAGCGTGCGCACCACTTCGAGACGGTGCTCGACACCTTTGAAATCGCGGAGGGTCGCGCGCAGCGAGGCCGGTGACAGGCCCATGACCTCTGCGGCCAGCGTCGCCGCCATGGCATTGTACAGATTGTGCGTGCCCCGGATGCTGATCTCCGCCGCGGCCACCACGCCGGTGCGCCGGCCGTGCAAGGCCGTCGTCAGCACGCCGTCCGCCAGGTACGCCCCTTCCGCGAGCGCCGTGCGGGCGCTGAACGGGAGCAGGCGGACGCCGGGCGGCGCTTGTGCCACGACCGCGGTGCGTGTCACCTCGTCGTCTTCATTGTAGATCAGCGTGTCCCCTTCACCCTGACGCGCAAACACCCGGCATTTGCTTGCGGTATATTTTCCAAAATCGTGATCGTAGCGGTCCATATGGTCCGGCGTGATGTTAAGCAACACCGCTACGCGCGGGCGAAACTCCGTCACATGATCCAGCTGAAAGCTGCTGACTTCAAGCACCGCGGTATGGCGTGCCGTCATGTCCCGGACCACATCCGCGAACGCCGGATCGATGTTGCCCCCCACCACCACGGGTTGGCGGGCGTCCTCAAACATGCGGCCGGCCAGGGTCGTCGTGGTGGTCTTGCCGTTCGTGCCGGTGATCGCCACGATGGGTCCCGGACAAAACCAGCTCGATACTTCCAGTTCGCTCACCAGCATGATGCCGCGCTCGATCGCCTGCCGCACCACGGGCGCCGAGTCAGGAATCCCCGGACTGATGACCATGGCATCGGCCTCCATCACCCGGGAGGAATGCGCGCCGAACTCGAACGGCACGTGCATCTGTTCCAGGGCGGCCACGGCGGCGGCTTTGTTCTCCCGGGGAGCACTGTCGCTCACGAAGACCCCGGCGCCGGCGTCCTGCAGCAGGCGCGCTACGGCAAGGCCGCTCCGAGCCGCGCCGAGCACCACCCACCGCCGTTCCGCGATCTGTTTCCTGTCCACGCGATCACCGCACCTTAAATGTTGCCAGGCTCACAATCATCAGGAGGATGGCGACGATGTAAAACCGTGTGACGATCTTCGGCTCCGGCCAGCCCAACAATTCAAAGTGATGATGCAGGGGCGCCATCCGGAAGACCCTCCGGCCCTCGCCGTATTTCCGCTTCGTATACTTGAAGTAGAGCCGCTGGATGATNNTCCGCAAGGAACACGCCGCCGAGCGTCGGCAGCAGCAGTTCTTTCTTGATGAGCACGCACAGGGTGCCGATCGCCCCGCCCAGTGCCAGGGAGCCGGTGTCGCCCATGAAGACCTGTGCCGGATAGGCGTTGAACCAGAGGAACCCCAGTGCCGCACCGACCAGCGCGGCGCAGTAGACCGCCAGCTCGCCGTTGCCCCGCAGGTACGGGATCGTCAGGTATTCGCTCAACCGCACGTTGCCCGAAACGTAGCTCATGATCCCGAGCGTCAGGACCACGATCGCCACCGTGCCGATCGCCAGGCCGTCCAGCCCGTCGGTGAGGTTCACCGCATTCGACGTGGCTACGACCATAAAGATGACCACCGGGATATAGAGCCTGCCGAAATCAAATTCCAGATTCTTGAAGAAGGGAACCGTGGTGGACGAGCTCATCTTCCAGAGATCCGGATCGATCCATTGCGGAACGAAGTAGATGACGGCGCCGACCACCAGTCCGACGAACACCTGTCCGACGATCTTATATCTGCCGATCAATCCTTTGGGTTTCTTCTTCACCACCTTCAGATAGTCGTCCAGAAAGCCCACCGCACCCAGCGCCGCGGTGACAAACAGAATCAGCACGACGTACATGTTGCCGATGTTCCCCCAGAGGAGCGTCGGCACCAGGACGGCGGCAAGAACGATCAGTCCGCCCATGGTCGGTGTTCCGGCCTTCGTCAGATGGGTCTTCGGGGCTTCCAGTTTCGCCGCCTCGCCGATCTGATGCGTGCGGAGCAGCCTGATAATCTTCGGTCCGAGCCAGAACGCCATCAGGAGTGCGGTCACGGCGGCGGCGGCGGCCCGGAACGTGATGTACCGGATCAATCCGAAACCCGGCGGGTGCGCAATCTTCTCGATCCAATCAAACAGAAAATACAGCATGTGATCTCAGTCCGTCGTTACGTGCGTGCGGGCGGCACAGGGGCCGCGCGTTGTTGCAGGAACACCACGATATCTTCCATCGCCATCCCGCGTGAGCCTTTGATCAGGACGACATCGCCCGGGCCGATCAGTTCGGCCAGATACTCGGCGAGCATGTTTTTCTGTTCATAGTGGACGGTCGTGCAGCCTGCCGCGGCGCGGGAAATGTCACCCGCGAGTTTTCCGACCGTCAGCACGTAATCTGTATGGAGCGCAGCGGCGGCCTCACCGACGCGCGTGTGTTCGGCGCTGCTGTGGCTGCCGAGTTCAAACATATCGCCGAACACGGCGATCCGCTTCCCCTGTGCCGGTGTCGCCGCCAGCGTGTGCAGCGCCGCGATCGACGAATCGCCGTTGGCGTTGTATGTGTCGTTCAAGACCGTCACACCGCCGATCTGGAGCACTTCCATCCTTTTCCCCGGGGCCCGGAATTCTTGCAGGGCGGTCACAATGGACCGGGCAGGAACGCGAAAGGCCAGTCCGACGGCCGCCGCCCCGAGCGCGTTCAGCGCATTGTGCACGCCGGGAACGCGCATGGTCACCTGGGCCGGCTGCGCCATGCGTCCGCCGCGAAAACCGAACGCGGCACATCCCTGCGCGTTGATGCGCACACGCGATCCTTTCACGCGGGCGCTCCGCATGGCAAACCCGAATGACGTCGCATGGGGGAGGCCCTCCGCTGCTGCACGCACAACCGTGTCGTCCCCGTTGTAGAACACCAGGGGCCTGCCCCTGCCGTCCGCCCACCGCCAGAGCATGGTTTCTTCCTCGGCCACACCCTCCAGCGATTGAAAGTACTCCAGGTGTTCGTGACCGATGTTCGTCAGGAACACATGCGTCGGTGCGAGCATCCGGCACAACGGTCCCAGTTCACCCGGATGATTCGTGCCGACTTCGACCACGGCGATCTCGTGTTTCCGGTCCAGCCGGAACAGTGTCTGCGGCACGCCGATATGGTTATTCAGGTTGCCCTGCGTCGCCAGCACCCGGTAGCGCGTTCCCAGGACTCCGGCGATCATCTCTTTTGTCGTGGTCTTGCCGTTGCTGCCGCCGACGGCGATCACGGGGATATCGAACCGGCGCCGGTGGAGATGTGCGAGCGCGCCAAGCGCGGCCACGGTGTCTTCCACCACCAGCAGGGGGATCCCCGGGGGCGCACTCGCTTCGCCGGCCGCGTCCACAACAAGCCCCGCGGCGCCGCGTGTGACGGCATCGCCGAGGAAGCGGTGGCCGTCAAATCGTTCGCCGCGCAGCGCGACGAAGAGCATGCCGGTCCCCACGGTCCGCGAGTCCGTGGAAACGCCGGTGGCGTTCCAGCGCGGCGAGCTCTCCGGAATGCGGAGCGCACGGTGCGGGATCCTGCGGAGATCGGCCGTTGTCAGTTTCATTCCTGCCTGCGGAGAAAGGCTTCCACTTCTTCCCGGTCGTCCAGGTGCGTCCTGGTCGTCCCTACCACCTGGTAGTCTTCATGTCCTTTGCCGGCGATCAGCACGACGTCGCCGGGTGCCGCCATCCCGAGCGCCCGTGCAATTGCCGCACGGCGTTCGGGTTCCGTCTGCACGGCCGCGCCCGGTTGCACGCCGGCACAGATATCGCGGATGATCGCGATCGGGTCCTCCGTTCGCGGGTTGTCCGATGTCACGATCGTGACATCGCTCATACGCGAAGCGATGGCGCCCATCAGCGGACGTTTAGTGCGGTCGCGGTCGCCGCCGCAACCGAACACGGTGATGATCTTCCCGCCGCTGTCTGTGCCGAGGAGCGTCCTGATGGTGCGCAGGGTGTTCTCCAGCGCGTCCGGCGTATGGGCATAGTCCACGATTGCGGTCCACCCGCGCGGAGAGACAATCTGTTCAAACCTGCCGCGGACGGCCCGGACGCCGCCGATGCCGCGTGCGGCTGCCTCCGGTGCAACGCCCATGCCCACGGCCGCGCCGAAGGCGCCGAGGATGTTGGCGACATTAAAGCGTCCGGTCAGCANNACCGCGCCGTCCGGCAGTTGGTCGAACAGCTTCTTCTTTGCATCGAAATACGCGTCCATCGTGCCATGATAGTCCAGATGGTCCTGCGTCAGGTTGGTGAAGACACCCGCCGCAAATGTCAGTCCGTGGACGCGGGACTGGGCGAGGGCGTGTGACGACACTTCCATGACCGCTGCCGTGCATCCGCGTTCCACCATGCGTGCGAGCAGGGCGTTCACTTCGAGCGATTCGGGCGTCGTATGCGTTGCCGGGATCTGTTCGCCCCCGAGATCGTACTGGATCGTCCCGATGAGCCCCACGCGGTCGCCTTGTGCCTCGAGCGCTGCCCGGACCAGATGCGTGGTGGTGGTCTTGCCGTTCGTGCCTGTCACGCCGATCA
>PMCM01000237.1:15610-31477 GCA_003154155.1 Ignavibacteriota bacterium
GCGACGAACAGATCGTTCCGGCCGATCTTGCGGGAATCGTACTGTACGGCGTGCACTTCCACGTCCTGTGTCTGTGCCATAGCACCGTACTGCAGCATGAACAGTTTGCTGACGGGAACGCCGTCAAGCAGGCGCGCAAGGACCACACTGCCTCTACGAGTTGCCGGCCGGTGTCGGCCTGGGTTCACAGCGCAGGGTCACCTGGGTGCCCTGGCGCACTTTTTCTCCCGGGGCGGGTGATTGACCGTGCACGTTGCCGGATCCGACAACCGCCGCATCCAGCTGCTGAATATTCAATTGGTTGATCGCTCGGCGGACCGTCAGCCCCCGTACCTCCGGCACAAGGGTGAAGCCCGCAGGGAGCGTCTGTGCCACGTCGTTCGTACGCAATGTCACCTTGGTCTTCGCCGGCACTGCGGTGCCCGGCGAGGGGGTCTGGGCGACCACCACGGTCCCCGCACCCGCCACTTCCGGCACGAACTCCTCTGCGTGCAGCAGGGCGGAGGCGACCTCGGTCCGGAGATTCGTCACATCGGGAACCGTGTGCGTGCTTCCCCGGGCGATGGAAGTGCCCGGGGATGCCAGGCGCGACCGTCCGGCCATCATCCGGATCTTTTCCACGATCGCTTTGAAAATCGGCGCGCTCGCCTGCCCGCCATAATAGCTCCCTGCGCGAGGCCTGTCCAGCACGACCAGGCAGACGGCCTTGGGATCGTCGGCAGGGAAGTAGCCGACGAACGATGCCGTATAATTGCCGAGGGCATAGCGGCCGTCGGCGGCTTGCCGCGACGTGCCGGTCTTCCCGGCAATGCGCAGTCCGCGCACTTTTGCCGGCGTGCCCGTGCCGCGCTCGACGACGCCTTCAAAGAGTTTCGTCAGGGTGGCGGCTGTTTGCGGCGACACCACCGGCCGGATCCGTTGCGGCTGCGTATCGACAATCACTTCGCCCTGCGCGTTCACCACCTGATGCACGACATAGGGTTTCATCAGCACGCCGTTGTTGGCCACCGCCGCGTACGCCATCACGATCTGCATCGCCGTGGCGCTCACCTCGTAGCCGTAGGCGAGCGACTGCAGCGTGGTGCCCGACCAGTCCCGGGGTTTCTTGAGTTCGCCGTCCGCCTCTGCAGGAAGCTCGAGCCCTGTCGTCGCGCCGAACCCGTACGCGCGCGCCATACGGTACAGTCCTTCGGCACCGATGCGGAGCGCAAGTTTCGCCATGACGATATTGCTGGATTGCTCCACCGCTTCCTGAAACGTCAGCACGCGATGCGGATGCGTGTCCGTGATCGGTCGTGTGCGTCCCGGGCCCGCCGGGGCGCGGTACGATCCGTTTTCCGCATTGAACGCTTCATCCAGGCGGGCGGCCTTGTTCTCCACCACCGCCGACGCCGTCACCAGCTTGAAGATTGAACCGGGTTCGAAGGCGTCCGAGATCACCCGGTTGCGCATCGCTTCCAGGTTCAACGCCGAAGTATTGTTCGGGTTGATCGACGGATATGTTGCCATGGCGAGGATCTCGCCGGTGGCGGGATCCACAACAACGGCCTCTCCGCCTTCCGCCTGCGCATGCGTGACGCCGCGTTCGAGTTCTTCCTCGACCACCGATTGGATATCGGCATCGATGGTGAGGAGAAGATTTTGTCCGTCGACCGGATCGATGCGCGGATAGTCCACCGTCGGGCGCGTCCGGCGGAGCGCATCACGCTGCAGGATGATAAAACCGTCGCGCCCGCGGAGCCAGCGGTCGAATTGCTGCTCCAGTCCGCTCAGCGCCCTGTTATCCACCCCGGTCACGCCGATCAGCTGTCCCGCCGCACGGTCATAATGATAGAGGCGTTTCGGTTCTTCGCTCACGATGACGCCCCGCAACTCCCGCACCGGGATGCGTGACGACAGCGAAGGCTTGACGCCCCGTTCCAGGTAGACGAACCGGCGGGTGCCGTCGCGCATGTCGTTCATATAGGCATCGCGCGATTTGTTAAAGACCCTGGCGAACCGCGCGGCGATGTCATCCCGGTCGTCTCCCGCAACCGCCGGGTCGACGGCAAACGAGACGTACATGGTGTTAGACACCAGCACTTTGCCGTTCCGGTCGCTGATCGTGCCGCGCGCCGCGGGCAGCTCCATGCGTGCTTCGTATTGTTTCCGGGCCCGTTCCCTGTAGGCGCCGGCCTGGATGATCTGGATTTGCACCAGGCGCGCCGTGAGCAGGAGCAGACAGAGCATCAGTCCGATCTTCAGGCTGCGGGTGCGGCGGCGTGCGCGCACATGGGGGGGAACGGCGGTCGGGGGAGCGTCGGCCATGCCCGTCATTCGCCCAGCTCCTTGCGTATTTTGGCCGCACGGTCGCGGATGTCGCCGGATGTCTCAAACCACTGCTGCTGTTCCTGGGCGTATTGCATCCCGAGCGATTCCGACGCGATCTTGCCGATGCGCTCCAGCGACTCCTTGCGGTTCACTTCCGCCTGCAATGCGGCATTGGCATCCACCAGGCGCTGGTACTTCCCCTGCAGCACATTCACATCGACGACCAGTTGGTTCACCATGATGATGTTGTGTATATAAAGAACGATAATCGTCCCCAGCACGAACAGGCCGATGATGACGTTGAATGTCGACAGGCGCCGTTTCACCGTCCGCCGGTTCTGGCGAACGGCGTACCCGGTCACCACGGGTGCCGGTTCACCGTTGAAGATGTACCGTTGCTCCCGTTGCACCTCCGGGGTGCGGGACGCCGCCTGCTTATGTGTGCTCCGTTCCCACATCGGTACGTTCCGCAACCCGCATCTTCGCGCTGCGCGCGCGGGGATTTCGCGCAAGTTCTTCGTCCGACGGCGTCACCGGTTTTCGCGTGACAAGCCGCAGCCGACCTTCCGGTGCCGGACCGCGCGCGAAGGGGTTCTGCGGTTCGGTTCCCGCAGCCGTTTCGGCGCGGAAGGCGCTTTTGACAATGCGATCTTCGAGCGAATGGTAGGCGATGACCACGAGCCTCCCACCCGGCAGCAGCAGGGGCACTGCCTGCGCGAGCGCGCCGGATAACGCCTCCAGCTCGCGGTTCACTGCGATCCGCAGCGCCTGAAAAATCCGCGCCAGCGTCTTGGTGAGGTGCTGTCCGCCGACCGTGCGTTCGACAATAATCCGGAGCTCGCCGGTGGTGTTGACCGGCCGGGCGCCCGCGATGCGGCGCGCGATTCTGCGGGCATGCCGTTCTTCCCCGAATTCCAGGAAGATGCGCGACAACACGTCCACGTCGGCGGTGTTCACCAGATCCCACGCGGTGGTCATCTGCCGCCGGTCCAGACGCATATCCAGCCGTTCATCGCCGCGGAAGCTGAAGCCCCGTTCGGGAGCGTCGAGCTGGTGCGACGAGACGCCGAGATCGAGCAGGACTCCGTGCACGTGTGTGATGCCTGCCGTGCGCAGTGCGGTCGTGAGCTCGCTGAAATTCATATGAAGGAACAGCGTCCGTTCCGCGAACGGCTGCAAACGATCGCGCGCTGCTGTCAGCGCATCCTCATCTGCATCCAGACAAATGACGCGTCCCGTGCCCCGCAGTCGCATGCACACCGCCTCCGTGTGTCCTCCGCCACCCACCGTCCCGTCCACATAGCACCCTTCCGCATCCGTCACAAGTGCATCCACCGCTTCCCGGCACAGGGCCGGGCTGTGAAACGCGTCGGGCGCCACGCTGTTATTTCTGGAGAACGGTTTGCGCTACCGCTTCGTACGACTCTTCCTGCGTTGTGAGGTACGCTTCGTAGATCCTGGGATTCCAGACTTCGATGTGTTCGAGCACCCCGATGATTAACACATCGTTCTCAATGCCGGCAAACTGCAGAATGTCTTTGGGAAGCGTTATGCGGAACTGACCGTCGAGCTGCGACTCGGTCGCCCATTCCAGCAGTCTGCGCATGAAGAACCGGTGCTTCGGATTGGTCGAGGAGAGTTGGCGGATTTCCTGTTCGAGCCGGGTCCATTCATCCAGGGGATACAGGTAGATGCACTGATCGAATCCCCGTGTGATGACGAATGTACCGTTGGCTTCGGGGGAAACGTATTTCCGCAACCTCGCAGGGATGTTGATCCGCCCCTTGCTGTCAACGGAATAAGCGTATGAACCTTTGAAGGATGACACGCGCCACCTCTAGTGGTCTATACCCACTGGCAACCCACTTTTACCCACAATATGCCGTAAAGATATGGAATTAAGCGTCAAAGTCAAGTGAGCCTGGGATGAAGTGAACAACGGCGGGGCTTTTCCGGTGGGGAAAACGCCGGGGTGGGGCGCCGGAGCGGGCGGGCCCGCACCACGTTGGTGTCAGTTGGTCAGAATTTGCTTGAGGTACTCCAGCGATCGCGCAATCAGTTGTTCGTCGGGCTTGTCGGCGTCCATCGGGAAGAGCGCCGTGAGTTGATCCGGCGTTTGATTGAGGCGGACGCCGGAGCTGCGCATTCTTCCAATAACGGTCATCATGCGCTGGAAGTCGGCGGATTCATAAAACGCGCTGTCCGCNNTCCGGCGGGAAATACACCTGCAACTCCTCCCGGCCGACATGGACGCGCGGCACACGCAGGCGCGCGGCCACGAGCTTGATCTGCATCAGCCCGAACAACGTCTCCACCTGCTCGGGCACCTTGCCGAACCGGTCGCGCAATTCCCGCCCCACTTCATCAAGCTGCTCCGGCGTTGTCACCGCATGCAGCCGCCGGTAAATGGTCAATCGCTCCCGCTCGCTGGCCACGTACGCCTCGGGAATCAGCGCCTCCAGGTCGGCTTCCACAACCACCGGATGCACGTGCGCCTGCGCGGCGATTTCCGGGAAGAGCTCGCGGAATTCCTCTTCCTTGACCTCGCGGACCGCCTCGTCCAGAATGCGCGTGTACGTCTCAAAGCCCATCGCCTCGATGAACCCGCTCTGTTCGCTCCCCAGCAGATTGCCCGCCCCGCGGATTTCCAGATCCCGCATGGCAAGATTGAACCCGGAGCCGAGCTCGTTGAATTCCTGCAACGCCTGCAGCCGCTGCAGGGTGGGCCTCCCCAGCACCGACAGGGGCGGTGTGAGGAGATAGGCGTACGCCTGGGCATTGGACCGGCCGACGCGTCCGCGCAGCTGGTAGAGCTCCGCCATGCCGAACCGGTCGGCGCGGTTGATGATGATCGTGTTCACATTCGGGATATCCAGGCCCGATTCGATGATCTTCGTCGAGATGAGCAGGTCGACCTGTTTTTCGAGAAACGCCAGCATCACCTCTTCCAGCTCATGGGCCTGCATCTGGCCGTGCGCATACCGCATGCGCACCTCCGGCAGAAGCTGCCGCAGCCGCGTGGTGATCTCGTCGATCGTCTGCACGCGGTCGTGCACCACGTACACCTGCCCCCCCCGGCGGATTTCCCTGCGGACCGCTTCAATGATCGTCTCGTCGTTCCACTGCAGCAGCTCGGTGATGATCGGCAGGCGGTTGCGCGGCGGCGTGGCGATGATCGACAGATCGCGCGCGCCCAGAAGCGAGAAGTGCAGGGTGCGGGGGATCGGCGTGGCAGTCAGGGAAAGGGTGTCCAGCTGCGTCCGCAGCTGGCGCAACTTCTCCTTTGCCGCTACTCCGAACCGGTGCTCCTCGTCGATGATCAGGAGGCCGACATCCTTGAAGTGGACATCCTTCGAGAGCATCCTATGCGTCCCGATCAGCACCTCGACCTGGCCGCCCTGCAGCCGCGCAAGAACCGATTCCTGCTCCTTTTTCGAACGGAAGCGTGAGAGCGCTTCGATCGTGATCCCGTAGCGTTGCATGCGGTCGCGGAAGGTGTTCAGATGCTGAAGGGCGAGGATCGTTGTCGGGACCAGCACGGCGACCTGCTTGCCGGCCATCACGGCTTTGAATGCCGCGCGCACGGCGATCTCCGTTTTGCCGAATCCCACGTCGCCGCAGATCAGGCGGTCCATCGGCGCGATGGATTCCATGTCGCGCTTGACGTCGACGGTGGCCTTGGCCTGATCGAACGTGTCTTCATACGCAAAGGATGCCTCGAGCTCCTGCTGCCACGGTGTGTCGGGCGGACAGGCGGTACCTTCGAGGTGTTTGCGGCGTGCGTACAGGTGGATGAGCTCGCGGGCGATATCCTTGACCCGCTTCTTGGTGCGCGCCTTCAGCCGTTCCCATTCGCCGCTCCCGAGGCGGTGCAGCTTCGGCACGTGGCCGTCCTTCGACGAGAACTTCTGCAGCTTGTTGAGGTAGCTGATGTTGACGTAGAGGACATCGTCATCTTCATACCTGACCGCTGCCACCTCCATGTGCACGTCGCGCACCTGGATGGTCTTCAGCCCTGCAAAGCGTCCGATCCCGAAGTCTTCGTGGACGACGTAGTCGCCCTTGCGGAGCTGCTGCACCTCGGTCTCGGTGATTCCTTTGAATTTGGACTTCCGTTTGCGTCCCTGCCGTTTGATCCTTCCGAAGATCTGGTGTTCGGCGTAGACCGCGAGATGCAGCGAGGGGAGCACAAAACCTTCGTGCAGGGGATCGAGGAAGTATTCGATGCGGGCCGGATCGGGGCGCGATTCCTGTTCCGATGCATTGATGGCGGTGCCGATCAGGTCGCGGATCCGTTCCCGTTCCGGACCGGTTTCGCACGTGACGATGGTGCGGAAGCCGGCCGACTGCCTGTCCGCGAGGTCGCGCACGAGCATCTGGACGCTGCCGTTGAACGCGGGTTGCTGGCGCGCGCCGATGTCCAGATCGGGGGGCTGTTCGCTGAGCGCGCCCAGGGTGATGCAGGGGAAGAGCGCCATGACTTCTTCGAGCCGTTCGGGGGGGACCAGTTCGGGCCGTGGGGCTGTGGCGTGGCGGTGCCAGACTTCTGCGCATGCGAAGGGATCGATTATTACAATAACGGCTATATCGGCAAGATACTCGATCAGCGTGCTGTCACCCCGGCTGCCGCCGTCGTCACGGGTGGTCGCCAGCAGGTCGGGCACGATCAGCGCGCTGTTCAGGGTCCGGATGGAACGCTGCGAGGAGACGTCGAACTCGCGCAGCGAGTCGACCGTGTCGCCGAAAAATTCGAGCCGGAGAGGGTTCTCGCCCACGAACGGAAAGACGTCCAGGATTCCCCCGCGGACCGCGTACTCCCCCGGTTGCTCCACGATGTCCGCACGGTCGAACTGCATCTGCTGCAGCCGGCGCACCGTGGCATCGAAGCCCGGAGCCGTGCCGCGCTCGATGGTCAACGCCTGTGCCGTGACCGCCGACGGGAGCGGAAGGCGCGAGAGCAGGCCTGCGGCATGCGTGACGGCCATCCGTGCCTCGCCCGCGGCCAGAGCGCGGAGCGTGTTGACGTCATTGCTTTCCCTGCTCCGCTCGCTGAGGAGCGCTTCATGCTCCTCGCGTCCGACAAAGGTCCGCACCCCGTCTTCGCCGCCTCCCAGGATGAGGTCATCGGCCATGCGCTGCGCATCATCCTTGCCGGGGACCACCAGGAGGAGCTGCCGCGCCGTTGCGCGCTGCAGCGCGGCGCAGAGCAGCGCCGTCAGCGACCCTGCGCCTCCCGCGACCCGCGCGGTCCGTCCCGGCGCCAGGCTGCCGACGATCTCCCGCAGTGCGTGCAGGAGCGGACTGTTGTCCAGTTCTTCCCGGAGAAGCTCCGCCATCTGGCTTCCTCAGCTCCCCGTGAGATCCGTGGTGATGGCACGGCGGACAAAGCCTTCTGCGCGCGTTATGCGCGCGTGCGCTTCGTCCAGATCCACCCCTGTCTTGATCATCACGATGGCGCTCTTGACGTGCCCCTGCGCCCGTTCCAGGTAGCCCGCCGCCGTGTCGTAGTCCACACCGGTCGCCATCATCAGAATGCGCTTCGAGCGTTCCACGAGTTTTTGGTTTGTCAGCTGGAGGTCCACCATCATGTTCTCGTAGGTCTTGCCGAGTTTCACCATGGCGGTGGTGGTCAGCATGTTGAGCACGAGTTTCTGCGCGGTGCCCGATTTCATGCGCGTCGATCCCATCAGCACTTCCGGTCCGACCTCAGGGCAGATGGCCACGTCCACGTCCAGGTTGAATTCCGACCGGGGGTTCGTGGTCACGTAGATGGTTTTGGCGCCCAGTTCCCTCGCGCGTCCCACGGCGGCCACAACGTACGGCGTGCGTCTGCTCGCCGCGATGCCGCACACGGTATCCAGCGGGCCAACGTGGTGGGCGTCCACATCCCTGCGTCCCTGCTCCTCGTTGTCCTCAGCCCCTTCCTGTGACCGGAACATTGCCGCCGACCCTCCGGCCATGACGCCCACGACCTGTTCGGGCGGCGTGCCGAATGTCGGCGGGCATTCGGAGGCATCCACGACGCCGAGGCGACCGCTTGTGCCGGCGCCGAAGTAGAGCAGTCTGCCGCCGTTGCGGAAGGAATGCACCAGCAACTCGACAGCCTGCATGATGTAGGGGATCTCATGTTCCACGGCGAGCGGCACGAGCTTGTCCTGCGCGTTGAGCAGCCTGAGGATCTCTCCGGTTGACATGTTGTCCAGGTTCGTGGACGCGGGGTTTCTCTGCTCGGTCAGCAGTTTTGCAAGAACATCCGAAAGATCACGTGACATATGCAATAACGGTTATACAGTGAGTGTTCATGTGAATTGCAGTACCACCAGCTTCTTTTCTTCCAGACCGCTTTCGCTGCTTCCCGAAAATACCAGATCGGTCAACGCCGCCCCGGCCGACGGAACCTTTACGTGCAACGCCTTCAGCTCGGCGTCCAGATCTCCACCCTTGTACACGACGAGCCCGGGGGTACGCAGTATTGGCTTCCTCGCGACACCGTCGGCGGGAGATGACACCCGCGTCAGATACGGACGGGACCAGACCGCCAGCTCCACAAGCGGCGCGACGCCACGGGCGAGCACCAGATCAAATTTCCCTTTCCGCGGCCCCACAATCTCCCGGTCCTCCGCCCTTCCGTTCACCACCTCAAGGCCGGCAATGCCCATCCGCGCCAAGATGTCTTTGATCGCAGTCGTCTTCTTCGCGATGGAATCCAGCAGCGTCACCTTCCACCCAGGATTGGCAATTGCCAGCGGCACACCAGGCAAGCCACCGCCGGTTCCCATGTCCAGGACACGGGCTTCCCGAGGCATCGAGAAGAGAAACATGGGCGATATGCAGTGCAGAAAATGACTGGTCCAGAGATTCTGCTCGTCTTTCCGCGAGATGAGGTTCACCTTCCTATTCCATTCAAGCAGCAAGGAAGCATATTTCTCCAGGAAACCCAGCTGCTCGCCTGTCAGGTGGAGACCGTTGACCTTGCAGATCTTTTCAAACGCGAGTACATGTTCCACGTGGAACGTTACCTCATAAGGCTGATCATCAAAATCGAGACATCCGCCGGGGTCACGCCGCTGATGCGAATGGCCTGGCCTATGGACCGTGGTTTTATCCGGTTGAGCTTCTCTCTCCCCTCGTTGCTGAGCGACTTCACTCCGGCATAACTGAACCCGTCAGGTATGAGCATCGACTCGTTCTTCCTGAAGAGCGCGATCTGCTCATCCTGGCGCTTCAGGTACCCCTCGTATTTGACCTCAATCTCTGCCTGCCTCATGGCGTCGGCGTCTGAAAGGAGCGGTTCCATCTCTGGAGCATTCCTGACCCACGGTATGCGGAGGATGGACCCAAGCGTGACTTCGGGCCTCCGGAGGATCTGGTTCAATGTCTCCGAATCGGGAATCGATCCATCCCCGTTCTCCGGCAGTATCCGACTCAGATCATCGCGGTTGACGCGCTCTGCGAGAAAATACCTGCGGGCCGCGGCAACCGACGACTCCTTCTTTGAGAGTCGTGCGAGGGACTCATCGGAAACTAGGCCAATGGCATGACCTCGTCTCATCAACCTCGAGTCGGCGTTGTCTTGCCTGAGCGCCAGACGGTACTCCGCCCGCGATGTGAACATGCGGTACGGCTCTTCCGTCGACTTATTGATGAGATCGTCGATCAGCACGCCGATGTACCCCTCGTTCCGTTCGACGATGAACGGATCCTTCCCCTGCACTGCGTGCGCTGCATTGATCCCCGCGATGATCCCTTGGGCTGCAGCCTCTTCGTAACCGCTCGTTCCGTTGATCTGTCCGGCGAAGTAGAGACCCCTCAGCACTTTCGTCTCGAGCGTATGCCGTACCTGATGCGGCGGGAAGTAATCGTACTCCACGGCATATCCCGGCCGGAGAACCACCGAGTGGGCAAGGCCGGGAATCGTTCTGAGCGCCTTCTCCTGGATGTCCGCCGGAAGGCTGGAGGAGAACCCGTTCATGTAAACGACGTTGGAATCGAACCCTTCCGGTTCCAGAAAGATCTGATGCCGTTCCTTTTGTGCGAACCGGTTGATCTTGTCTTCGATGGATGGGCAGTATCGCGGCCCCACACCTTTTATTCGGCCGGTGAACATCGGAGATTCTCCAAAACCGGTGCGGAGGATCTCATGCGTCTGCAGGTTCGTATACGTCAGATACATCGGTATCTGGCGGTTGGAGATCTTCCCGGTTTGAAATGAGAAGGGAGACGGGACTTCGTCCGGGGGCTGGACTTCGGTCTCGCCAAATTCAATAGTGTCTCTTTGCAATCTGGGTGGTGTGCCGGTTTTCAAGCGGCCGGAGGTCAGACCATGCCGCAAGAGCTTTTCGGTGAGACCAGAGGATGCCGGTTCTTCAAAGCGCCCCCCGGTGCTTGCCCGCGTACCTGTGTGCATGACGGCATTGAGAAATGTGCCGCTGCAGATGACCAGCGCCCTGCACGCGATGGACAACCCGTTTTCTGTTAGCACGCCCTGCACTTTCCGATCTTCAATCCGGATATCAGCCAGCATACCTTCGATGATATCCAGTCCGTGTTGACCTTCGATGTGCGCCAGGGCCTCCCTGCTGTACCATTCCCTGTCATTCTGGCTCCTGGGGGACCAGACAGCAGGGCCTTTGGACATGTTCAGCATCCGGAAGTGGATGCCCGTGGCATCAGCGATCTTTCCCATCTCTCCGCCGAGCGCGTCGATCTCTCTGACAAGATGCCCTTTGGCTGTCCCGCCGATTGCCGGATTGCACGACATCCTCCCAATGGCATGTTTATCCATGGTGATCAGAGCGGTCAGGCATCCGAGGCGGGCCGCTGCGAGTGCGGCTTCAATGCCGGCGTGACCGCCCCCCACCACGATGACATCATAGGATTGTTTCACGTGGAACATTTTACTTTCCGATGCAAAAGCGGGCAAAGATCTCGTTTAGAATATCTTCGCTCGTCATCTCGCCGGTGATTTCTGCCAGGGTATTCACTGCTTCACGCAGATCCAAAGCGATAAGGTCGTTGGTTGCGCCTCTCACAAGCGAATCATGTGCGCGGTCCAGACCTTCCGCGGCGCGCAGGAGTGCATCCAGGTGTCTCCGGTTCGTTACCACGACATCATGCTCTGCATGCTGCCCGCCTGAGGACGCCAGTTTGATCAACGCCGCCCGAAGATCATGAATCCCTTCGCCCGTCAGTGCAGAAACATGCACAATGGTTGTGGCGGGATCCTCTCTCAGGCGTTCCGCGGGCAAACCTCCCGCGAGGTCGATCTTATTGCGTGCAAGAATGAGCTGTTGTCCCTCTGCTCGCGCAGGAAAGCTCTCCGCTCTTCTCTCTGTGTCGGCCGGTTCTGTGGCATCCTCGACAACCACGACGATATCGGCGAGGCGGAGGGCGGAGCGTGTCCGTTCAATGCCGACCTGTTCAACGGTATCCGTGCTCGCGCGAAGCCCCGCTGTATCGATCAAACGGAATGTGAGTCCGTCGAACGTCACCGATTCCTCAAGGTAGTCCCGTGTCGTTCCGGGCACGGCGGTCACAATCGCGCGCTCTTCTTTCAGAAGGGCATTGAAGAGGCTCGACTTGCCCGCATTCGGTTTACCCGCGAAGACGACCGAAACGCCTTCACGGTAAAGGCGTCCTTCCCGGTAGGAGGAGGCGAGGGAGCGGACATGTGCTGCGGCCGCGGCGAGTTTGGCGCCGACGTCAGCCGGTGAAATCACCACAAGCCCTTCCTCAGCGAAATCCAGATCTATTTCCAATAACGCACATAGGTCCACCAATTCGTTCCGCAACCCGCCCACCCGTGCACCCAGACGGCCGGCCAGCTGTTCGAGCGATGCCCGGTGCGCGCGCCTGCTCCGTGCGGCGATGAGATCCGCAACGGCTTCCGCCTGCGAAAGGTCAATGCGTCCGTTCAGAAATGCGCGCCGGGTGAATTCCCCGGGGGACGCATTGCGCGCCCCCGCAGCCAGCAGCGCATCCAGCAGCGCCGCGGTCACCACCGCTCCCCCGTGACAGCCGAACTCCACCATGTCCTCCCCGGTGTACGAGCGGGGGGCATGGAAGACTGTGGCCAGCACTTCATCGATCCGTTCACCGGTCGAGTCCACCGCATGGCCGTAATGCACGGTGAAGCCTCGCGCGCGGGCCAGGTGGGTTTTCCCGCGGAAGACCGCGTCGGCGACGTTCAGGGCGGTCCGCCCGCTCACCCGCACGACGGCGAGGGCGCCCTCACCCGGGGGTGTTGCTATAGCCGTTATTGTATCAACATCGGACACGGTTCCGTTCCTGCGACAATATAGTATTCTACGAATTTCACCGGCGAGGCGCAACGCCCCGAATGGACAGCGCCCGCCGGGTCACGGCGGGCGCTGCGCACAACTCATCCCCCCACACATACTTACTTCGTCTTGGGCAGATCCTTTGCAATGCGCGCGAGAATGCCCCCCTTCCCCTTCTTCGGCTCCACCTTCCGCAACGGCTCGTCGCGGTGCTGGCGGTTGAACAGGTATTGCTGGCCGATGCTCAGCAGATTGAACACGAAATAGTAGAGGTTCAGACCCGACGGGAGATTATTGAAGATCAACAGCATCATCACCGGCATCATCCAGACCATCGCCTTCTGGCGCGGATCCGTCACCGTCTGCTTCTGCTGGATGATCGTCGTCGCCGTCATCAGCAGCGCGAGTCCGCTGAACGCGCTGATCCCCACCATCGGGATCGTGAACGGCAGGTGCAGCACCGCATCGGGGATCGAGAGATCCGTGATCCACCAGACGAACGCCGACTGCCGCAGTTCGATCGACGAACGGAACACGGCGTACAGGGCGAAGAGGATAGGCATCTGCAACAGCATCGGGAGGCATCCCGATGCCGGATTGGCCCCGTACTCCTTGTACAGGTTCATCACCGCCGCGTTCATCTTTTGCTGGTCTTCTTTGTATTTCGCCTTGATCTCCTCGATCATCGGACCGAGCTTCTGCATCTTCCGCATCGACCGCATGCTTGTCTTCGTCAGCGGATGCAGCGCGACCTTGATGATCAGCGAGAAGAGAATGATCACCACGCCGTAGTTCGGGATGAACCAGCGCAGGAACTTGAACAGCGGAATCATCACGTATTCGGAGATCGGGCGGATGATCCAGGCCGCACCCAGGTTCATGGTCGACTCGAGCCCGTTGTGGAACGCTTTCATCCGGTCGTATTCGAGCGGACCCAGGTAGAGTTCCACCGCCGCGCTTTCGTTCTGCCGTCCCCGGAACGGCATCTTCAGGGCCATCGCGTATTGCTCCAGCGTGCCGTGGTCGGGCATCGCCTGGGAGGATCCTTCGATATATGCCCCTTCGCTCCGCACGCCGCGGGGGAGCATTGCGGCGATGAAGTATTTGTTCCTCTGCGCCACCCAGTCGATCGTCCCGGTGATGTCCCGCTGTACCTTCTGTCCGACCTTCGAGGCGTCCACTTCCGTCAGTTCGCCGCCGGCATACGCGTACGCCATGGCGAACCCGGATTCATCCACGCTGTTGTGCTCCGCGTACCGTATCCCCTTTTCCCACACGATCTGGTATTCGAAATTCGAGATCACCGAGTCCATCCGCTCGAAATCCAGCTTCACTCCCATGATGTAATCGTCTCCATGGAAGGTGAAGCGCTTCACGATGCGGCCGCCGTTATTCGCACGCAACGCAAAAGCGACGGTGGTGGAATCGCTCCCCCGCAGCACGATGTGCTGCCAATCGGGGCCGTCGATGTCGAACATCAGGTCATGGGTGTTGATCAGACGGCCGTCGCGCGAGGTAAACAGGATGCTCAGATCCCCGCCGGTCTCGGCATGCACGAGCTGTACCGGCACACCGTCCCAGCTCTTGTACTTGTGCAGTTCCCATTTCTTGACAAGTCCGCCCCGGGTGCTGATCTCCGCGGTATACAGGTCCGTGACAATCTCCACGGTTTTCTCGGCACCGGCCTCCCGTCCGGCAAACGACACGCCCAGCTGTTTGCCCGAGGTATCGCTTTGCGGGATCACTTCGGGGGGAGGGGCGGCATGGCGCATCGTGTCAGGTGCGACGTGCGCGACGCGGCTTGTGTCGGCCCCGGGGGCGTGTTGTTGCGGTGTAGGCGCCTGCAGCCACATCCAGGCGAGAAGCACGACACCGATCAGTACAAATCCGAGAGTTGATTTCTTGTCCATAGAAGGCCCTTCGTGCAGAGCAACTGATCAGGCGGGGTCGTACCCGCCCGGATGAAACGGATGACATCTGCCAATTCTCTTGATCGCCCGCCAGATGCCGCGTGCGATGCCATATTTGCGGACGGCATCGATGGCGTATTGTGAACAGGTAGGAGTGAAACGACAGGTATTGGGTGGCAACAGCGGTGCAATCGCCATCTGGTACGCGCGGATGACGAACACGACGGTTTCACGCATCGGGCGCCTCCGTGATCCGTTGTGTCAGCCGGCCAAAATGCGCCGCAAGGTCGGTCCGGCATTGCGCAAGAGAAATGCGCTCTATGTCCGCATCCGGGCGGGGCCGCAGGACGAACACGAGATCCGCGGTCACGCGGTGTTGGGTGAGCGCCGCGCACAGGGGCGCACACTCGTAGCGGACCGCCTCGCGCATCAGCCGACGCACGCGATTCCGTCGTACGGCTTTCCACCGCCTGCTGGACACCGCGTATCCGACGTGCAACGCAGCTTTCTCCGTACGCTGCATCAGAAAAAAACAGAGCGTGAGCGTACCGCCGATCTTCCGGCCTCCGTTGAACACACGGTCGAACGCTGCGTAGCCCCGGAGCGGCTCGGCCCGGCGCACCTACCGTTCGTCGCTGACCGTGAGTTTCTTGCGCCCTCGGGCACGCCGGCGTGCAAGTACCTGCCGCCCTGTCTTGGTCGCCATACGCGCGCGGAAGCCGTGCGTATTGCGGCGTTTCCGGTTGTGGGGCTGGAATGTTCTCTTCATGACTCCTGACTCCTCGTGAAAATGCCGTAGACCGACAAAGTATATCAAGCTACCTAAAAGTGGGGCAAATTACAACCGGAAACAGCCGTCACGAGTGAAGAAATCGCTTGCGCTGCCCCCATCCATATGTTATCATTAACCAGAGTCGTTTGGGGAAAAGGGTGTGGATAACTTGTGCGTTGTTTTTTTATCCGGCTCGTCCATGCAGCCCTTCCCTCTTTGTTATTGACATCCATCACGCTCCTCCGCAACGAACAGCCGTAACAACCTTATTTAACATTAACTTGTGGTGAAGTGTGGATTGGTTGATATGTGGATAACTCCTGAACAATCATTCTCCCTTCGCGGCGCTCCCCTGCTCCGTGGATAACTCTGTGAATAACTGAAGAATATGTATGGATAACTCTCCAACCTCAGCGCTTTCCATCACTAACGACCATCCGGCCGTTCCGCAGCCGACAATGCAGGAACAGGCCGTCCGCGTCTGGTCTGCCTGCATGGATCAGATCCGGGAACGCGTGAATTCCCAGAGTTTCAAGACCTGGTTCGAACCTATCGTCCCCCAACACCTGGATGCCGGCGCACTCACCGTCCAGGT
>PMCM01000027.1 GCA_003154155.1 Ignavibacteriota bacterium
GGTCGACGAATTGCTTCGGAGCTCCGATCCCGATATCTTCGCGGTCGGCGACATGATCGAGTTCGCCCACAAGATCCATGACAAACAGGTCCGCATTCCGCTCGCCGGTCCGGCTAACCGCCAGGGAAGGATCGCCGGGACGAACGCCCTGGGAGGCGCCGTCACGTACCATGGAGCGCTCGGGACTGCAGTGGTCAAGCTGTTTGAAATGACGGCGGCATCTACCGGACTTTCTGAACGCAGCGCCTGGGCAGCGGGTTTCGACGTCGGCGTCTCGTATGTATTCAAGGATCAACATGTGTCCTATTATCCCGGCGCCAAACAGATTGCGTTGAAACTGGTTTATGACCGGAAGTCTACCCGGGTTCTCGGTGGGCAGGCCTACGGGCAGGCAGACGTGGAGAAACGCATTGACGTTGTGGCGACGGCCCTGCATGGGAACATGACGCTGGAAGATCTTTCAGAGCTGGACTTGGCGTATGCCCCTCCGTACAATAGTGCGAATGACCCGGTCAATATTGCCGGGTTTGTCGGTCTGAATCACTGCAGCGGCTACAGCCCGTTGAAAACGCCCGTCGAGGCGATGGAGGAACTGCATGCCAGTAATGGACTTCTCCTCGATGTCAGAACAACCGGTGAACGCGCGAAGGCGCCGATTGCATCGGGCATGCACATTCCGGCGGACGAGCTGCGTGATCGCATGGAAGAAATCCCGCCCGGAGTTCCCATCTACATCATGAGCAAGGACGGGTTTCTGGGGCACACATCGCTCCAGATCCTCAAAGCACACGGATGGCATGAAGTCTATAATATCGCAGGAGGCTTCTCTGCGGCCAGGTGGTTTCAGGGCTGGAATCCCGTCAACGCATCCGCCGCCGTTAACATGATGCGGAATGCATCCGGAGAGCCGGCCCGCACACCGTAAGGCGCCTCCCGGACGAAAGCGCTGCGGCGGCGCAAGGGGAGTTATCACGTACATTCAAAGGAGCAGGGCAACATGTCGGAATTGTCTGAGATCATTCACGAAGGCGCTTTGATTGTCGATGTGCGTTCGGTTGAGGAATTCGACGAAGAACACTACCCCGGGGCCTTGAATATTCCTGTCGATGAGCTGCACCTGCGGCTCAACGAGTTCGGCGCAAAAGACACTTCTGTCGTCCTGTACTGCGCTTCCGGGGTCAGGAGCGCATATGCCGCAAAACTCCTCAAAGGGGCCGGATTCACCAAAGTCATCAACGCCGGAGGACTTGGCGATATGCCGGACCGCTGACGCACACCAGACACGGGTGACGGGTTCGTGGAGCATGTTTCGCCGGGACCGTTGACACTCTCCTTGTCGCGCGGTATCTTAGGGAGAGATGTCGACGGACGCATGTATTCTGCGGACTGCAGGGGGGCGGGTGTCTACCCCGGCACAGTCCGGCGTCCGGATGATCACGGACGTTGAGGTTGACAGGCTGTGCGAACCCGACTACTGTACCTCTGGCTTTTTCCGGTTGTAGTGTTCAGCAGTTTCGCCGGCACGCCGCGCTTCCGGTCGGGGATTCTCTTGCATCATTCCACGGGGGCGTGTATATGGGGCCCGAACGGGGGGCTGACTTCCGTGCCTGCCGAGGTCACCGCGTACAATGCCGCACGCCATCTTTCAGGCACGGACGCGTGCATCTTGACCGAAACGTGGTGGCCGTCGACTGACGACAACGAATGGTCCACATGGCATCTGATTTTTGAGAACGCCATTCCGTCCAACGACATCCGGCCCATTGTTGCGGCAAATCCGATTGTGATGATCAAATCGTGCTTCCCGTCATCGAATATTGCGGGAGCAGGATCGGTCGGCGATACGGCCAACCCGATGTTCAAAAGCGTCTCGAATTACAAGTGGCACTGGCGGTCGATCGTCAGGGTCATGCAGTCCCGGCCGCAGAATTTTTTCGTGATCTGGACCAATGCACCGCAGGTCGCAAGCAATACCACCGATGCTGAGGCCCGGCTCGCCGACCAATTTTGCCGCTGGGCAAAGGACACGCTTGCGGCCGGCAAAGATCCCGTTGTAGCACCCTTCCCCCCGAATATCTACGTTTTTGATTTTTTCCACGCGCTGGCCGGAGCGGACGGTCGCTTGCCCCTCGTGTATGCCAGCAGTGCATCGGACAGCCACCCGAACGCTTCTGCAACAACGGCAGTGGCGCCTCAGCTGACGCGGGAAGTATTGAACGCCGCGCTCGCATATGATTCCCTTCTGTCAATCATTCCAGCCCCGCCCCAGCTTCTCGGCCCGTCTAATGGGATCGCAAATCAGAAACTGTCGGTGGATCTTCACTGGATGAGGCCCGCTTCGGCAGTGTCCTTCCGCTTGCAGGTGGGGCGCGATTCTCTTTTCACCGCCCCTCTCATCCTGGATGACTCCACGCTCGTGGACACGTCCAGAGTCGTTGATGGCCTTGCCCGGTCGACAAGATATTTCTGGCGTGTCAAGGCGGCAAGCGTCGCCGGACCAGGCCCGTTTTCCGGAATCTGGTCGTTCCTGACACTGCCGGGTCTTCCGTTCCGACCTGCGCTCGTTGTGCCGGAGAATTCCGCGACGCTGCAGGGGAGTGTTGTCCGTTTCGCATGGCGAAGGGTCGAACCGGAGGTCACACACTACTGGCACGAGATGTCGCCGGATTCGTTCTTTCTGACCCCGTCTCTTGACAGTACGCTTGTGGACACTGCGTGTACCCGGACGGTGCCGGCGACGGGCACATACTGGTGGAGGGTTAGAGCTTTCAACGGGGCAGGATGGGGGCCTTTCTCCGAAGTGCGAACTCTCACCGCCGCACTCACGGGCGTCGAGCCGGCGGGGGATGTTCCTACGGAACATGGCCTCGCGCAGAATTTCCCCAACCCGTTCAATCCTTCGACAAGAATAAGGTACAGCATAGGGTCTGGGGTCTGGGGGCTGGGGTCTGGGGGTGGGACGAATTCAGAATTCAGAAATCAGAATTCAGAAATCAGAATTTCTGTTGCCTCCTGGGTGCGCCTGAGTGTCTGCGACCTTCTCGGCAGGGATGTGGCGGTGCTGGTGAATGAGCAGAAACAGCCCGGCTCGTATGAAGTGGTGTTCGACGGGAGCCGGTTCACCAGCGGCATGTACTTTTGCCGCCTCGCCATAGCAGCCGGCGATCCGCGCGGCACCAGCGCCGTCCTCACGCGGAGAATGATCTTGTTGAAGTAATGTGGTAATGCTATTTCACCCACCTGGTCCGTTTTGTCCGACTCGCTGTTATGAGCCGCTCCGGTATCGCGCCTGACGTTGGTGCATTCCGCCGGGGACGGACTGTGACAAAATACCGGGGAGACTCACTCACAGAAGCAGGAGAGTACGCGTATGGGTACACTGCAGACTCTGGATTGGCTGGCGATCTGCATCTACTTTTGCGTTTTGCTGGCCGTAGCATGGTGGGTTGTGCGGAAAGGAAAGGATGAAGCCGCTGATTATTTCCTTGCCGGCAGAAATCTCAGCTGGTGGATCATCGGTGCTTCCATCTTTGCATCGAACATCGGTTCGGAACACATCGTCGGCCTGGCGGGATCGGGCGCCAAGGATGGCGTTGCGATGGCCCACTATGAATTTCACGCGTGGTGTCTCCTTCTGCTGGCATGGATCTTCGTTCCGTTCTACGCCCGTTCTCTGGTCTTCACCATGCCTGAATTTCTCGAACGGCGTTTTTCCACCAGGTCGAGGTATGTCCTTTCCATCGTTTCCCTGGTGACCTTCATTGTGTCAAAAATTGCGGTGGGTATTTTTGCGGGCGGCGTTGTCTTCAGCACGCTCCTGCCGGAACTGCAGGTGTCCCTCGGCGGTTATGTCGTCGACAGTTTCTGGATCGGTTCGGTGCTCGTCATCGCTCTGACCGGCCTGTACACTGCACTCGGGGGAATGCGTGCCGTGGCCTACAATGACGCGGTTCAGGTCACGGTCTTGATCCTGGGATCCGCTCTCCTGACGGTGTACGGGTTGATCAAGTTGGGTGGGTGGTCCGAATTGCGGGCCATCTGCGGTTCGGATATGTTCAATCTATGGAAGCCGTTGACGCCGGCAGGGGTCGAGAGCTCATGGTCCCCGGTGCTGGTCAAGGATGCAGCCGGGCACCTGGTGAAACAGGCGTGGTACTTCAACGGCCAGTATCCGTGGCTCGGCATGGCCATATGTGCGCCGGTCATAGGTATGTGGTACTGGTGCACCGATCAGTATATCGTGCAGCGTGTACTCGGCGCACCGAACGAAACGGTTGGACGGCAGGGCAGCATCTTTGCCGCCGTGTTGAAACTGTTCCCGGTATATCTGTTCATTATTCCCGGATTGATCTGCTTCGCCCTCGCGAAGAGCGGCAAAGTCCCGGGTCTGGAAGTGGTCTATGACCCTGCCACCGGCAAGGCGACCTCCCATGCCCAGGCAGCCTTCCCGCTGATGGTCCAGTACCTTCTGCCGACCGGCCTCCGCGGCATCGTCGTCGCAGGGTTGCTGTCTGCGCTCATGGGGTCGCTGGCCGGCGTGTTCAACGCGTGCTCTACGCTCTTCACCATCGACATTTACACCAAACTGCGTCCGAAAGCGAGCCAGCATCAGATTGTCCGCATGGGCAGGATTGCGACAGCCATCATGGTGGTGATCGCCATGGCCTGGATACCGGTTGTGCGAGGTGCGACGGGCTTGTACAATTACCTGCAGACGGTGCAGGGATACCTCGCGCCCCCCATCTTCGTTGTCTTTTTCTTCGGCGTGTTCTGGAAGCGGCTCAACGCCCAGGGATGCTTTTGGGCGATGGTGATAGGATTCTTGCTCGGCATCTTCCGCATGATCGTCGACACGCCTGTGACCCTCGGCCTCGAACAGTTCAAGAACGGATACTCCGAAGGTTCGTTGTTCTGGATCGTCAACAATATCAACTTCCAGTACTTCAGTATTCTCATCACCGTTGTATCGGCGATTGTCATGATCCTGGTCAGCTATGCGACGGAGGCCCCGCACTATGACACCATTGAAGGGCTGACGTTCGGCACGACAACACGTGAACACCGTTCGGCAACACTTGCGAGCTGGAGCTGGCGGGAGGTGGCGACCTCCGCGTTCGTCGTCGCAGTCATTCTCGGCGGCTACCTTTATTTTGTCGGTTAATTTACGGATACCTCGCAATGAGCACATATGTCATTGGACTGGATTTCGGCACGAATACGTGCCGGTCACTCATCGTGGATATTGCCGACGGCAGGGAAGTGGCCAGCCATGTCTTCCGGTATCCATCCGGCAGGGACGGGGTGATTGTGGATGATGCCGATCCGAATCTGGCGCGGCAGAATCCCGCTGATTACCTCGAGGGGATTGAGGCGACCATTACGGGAGCGATGGCGGGAGCCCGGACAGCCGTACCGGGGTTTTCGCCGGCGAATATCATCGGCATTGGCGTTGACACGACCGGCAGCAGTCCCATGCCCATTGATGCCGCGGGTCAGCCGCTGTGCTTTGATCCCCGGTTCCGCGGCAATCCGCACGCCATGGTCTGGCTCTGGAAGGATCACACCGCATTTGCCGAGGCGGGACGCATCACCGAACTTGCGGAACGCTTGCGGCCGCAGTATCTCTCCCGGATCGGCGGGACCTACTCCTCCGAATGGTTCTGGAGCAAGATCCTGCACTGCCTTCACGTTGCGCCTGATGTCTTCGCTGCGGCATACAGCTGGGTGGAAATCTGCGATTGGATTCCGGCCGTCCTGACGGGGAACATCCTCCCGGCATCCCTCCGTCGCAGCGTGTGTGCGGCCGGCCACAAGGCCATGTACAGCGAATCCTGGCAGGGCCTGCCGGATGAGGAGTATCTCACGGCGCTTGCGCCGGAACTCGCCTCCCTTCGGCCGCGTCTGTATGCGCATGCATTCACCGCGGACCAACAGGCGGGGACGCTCTCGCCCGCGTGGGCGAAGAAACTCGGACTCCCACCGGCCGTGGTCGTCGCCGTCGGCGCGTTCGATGCCCATCTGGGCGCTGTCGGTGCCGGCATCGCGCCTGGTACGCTCGTCAAGATCGTCGGCACGAGCACCTGCGACGTCATGATCCACCCGCACGAACAGGAGTTGAAGGACATCCCCGGCGTGTGCGGGATCGTGGACGGGTCCGTCATCAACGGGTACTTCGGCATTGAAGCCGGGCAGTCGGCCGTCGGAGACATCTTCCTCTGGTTCGTCAACAACCTCGTCCCGGAAACGTATGGGACAACACAGGATGCCAAATTCGCCGCTCTCGAACAGGCGGCTGCACGGCTGCGGCCCGGAGAAACGGGACTGCTCGCGCTGGACTGGAATAACGGCAACAGGACAGTTCTTGTCGACGTCCGGCTTACCGGCCTGCTCATCGGGCAGACTCTTCACACGCAGGCACATGAGGTGTACAGGGCATTGATGGAGGCCACCGGCTTCGGCGCCCTAGCCATCATCAACCGCATCGAGGAGTTCGGCGTACCCGTGCATGATGTCGTCAATTGCGGCGGGCTGGCAATCAGGAGTCCGCTCCTGATGCAAATCTACGCCGATGTCACCGGTCGTCCCATGAAGATCTCCCGGAGTGAGCAAACACCTGCGCTCGGCGCCGCTGTTCTCGCGTCGGTCGCCGCCGGCAGAGAGCGGGGCGGACATCGGACCGCCGGCGATGCACAGCAAGCGATGACCGGTACGGGGAGGGTCTTTGAGCCCATCCCCGCCCATCACGAGACGTATAGACAGCTCTACGGTCTGTACCACCGTCTCCACGACGGATTCGGGACCGTTCATGGAGATGGCGGGATGTATACGATCATGAAGGAACTGTTGGCGTTGCGGGACCGCGTGCGGAAAGGGTGATGTCGTGATGTTCGCCGGCGCTGGGTTTGTGCTTCATCTGGGTGTCACCGTGCGCTTCTAGTCCAAGCGTGAGCCTCTCTTGGAAACGTTGGATGAGGCGAACAGGTCCCGTGACAGACCTGTCGGCTGGAACGTGTGGCACTTTTCCGATTGCGGCGCCGCAACTGTAGCGTTCCCGGGATGGTCTTTGAGGTTTTCGGGAGAAGGTATTGTTGTTCTGACACAACGGAGAGCCCGGCACGGTCGGGCTCTCCGTTGTCATTGATAGCGGCGAGCGGTTACTGATCCGCTTCCGGTGTTCCCCGGGGACTACGCCTGGGTAGTTTTCTGCCGGTGCAGCAGGCGATAGATCATGGGGAGTCCGAAGAAGAGGAGCAGGCTGGAGGTCGAGAACCCTCCGATGACCGCTATTGCCAACGGCCGCTGCATTTGAGCGCCCGCTCCCATGCCGAGAGACAATGGCGTGAGTGCCAGGACTGCCGCGAGCGTGGTCATCAGGATGGGGCGCGCCCTCAGGCGTGTTGCGCGGATCAGAGCGTCATCCATTCCCAATCCGGTTGACCGGAACAGTCGGTATTCGTGCATGACGAAAATGGCGTTCTCGGCCACGATGCCGATGATCATGATCACCCCGACGAGACTGGAGATGTTCAGTGTGACCCCGGTGAGCCACAAGGCGCATGCGACGCCGGCAAGGGACAGGATATTGACGATGAAAATGGAGACGGGAACGGCAAACTCGCCGAATTCAAACAGCAGAACGATGAACACGAGCAGGAAGGCCGCAAGGATGACCAGTATCAGGCCGCGGAACGATTCCTGCTGCGTCTGGTACACGCCTCCATATTCCAGCAGTACTCCCTCCGGCAGCCGCACCGTTGAGGCGAGCCGCGATTTGATTTCGTTGATCGTGCTCCCGAGGTCGCGTCCGGAAATGCGCGCCGTGACGGCCACCATTTGACGCAGACCCTCGCGGTGAATTTCCGCCTGGCCGGCGGTCTTTTCGATGGCAGCGATCCCGCTCAGGGGCACCAGGACACCTTCGCCGTTCGTTATCTGGAGCCGTGCAATGCGGTCGACGTCGGTCCGATAGGCACCCGGAAAACGGGTGCGAACGGGAATCATCTTTTCGCCCTTCTGCATCGCCGTTTCCGCCGTGCCGCGCATGATGGTCTCGATTTGATCGCGCACCTCCGCAGTGCTGAGGCCGGCGAGGGATGCCTTCAGGGGATCCACGTGGACAATGAATGACGGACCCGAAATAACGATACCGTCGAATGCATCCACCACGCCCGGCACGCCTTCGATCGCCCGTTTCACTTCGGCGGCTTTCTCGTGCAAGACCTGTGTCGCCTCGCCGAACAGTTTGATCTCCACCGGCGCCGGATTGTTCGTCAGATCGCCGATCACATCCATCATGAGCTGGCCGAATTCGATGCGAAGTGCGGGCTCGGCGGTCTCCACCCGCGTACGCACTTCTGCAATCACCTCTTCGATGCTCCTCGTCCGGACCTTTTTCAATTTCACCAGGATATCACCGTTGTTCGGTTCGGTGAGAAAGAACCCCAACTGTGTCCCCGTGCGTCGCGCATAGGCTTCCACTTCAGGGACCGACAGAAGGATCTGCTCGACGCCGTTCAGCATGCGGTGGGTTTCATTCAGCGAGGTCCCGGGCGGCGACGTGTAATCGAAGACAAAGGCGCCTTCATCCATTTCCGGCATGAAATCGCTCCCCAGCCGGGTGTATACGCCGTATGTCATCAGCATGATCATCAACCCGGCCGGGATGGCTACCCAACGGTGGCTGAGGAGGCGCCGGAGGAGGCGTTCGTACCAGAGCGCCAGGGGCGGCTGACCGGACTCGAGCGACACTTCTTTGCGCAAATCCTGTTCCCGGAGAACAAAAGACGAAAGGAGCGGGGCGAGCGTGATCGACAGGATGAACGAGATCAGCATGGCGAACACCATCGTGACGGAGAGCGATGCGAAGAACGCCCCGGTGACGCCACCCAGGAATGCCAGCGGAATGTGAATCACAATCGTGCTGGCGGTCGAACCGATGATGGCCGGCATCAATTCACGGAGGGAGGCGGAGGCGGTGTCGATGAACATCAACGGGCGGAAGCCTGTACCGCGTTCCCCTGTTGCGTGCCGCCGGGCGTATTGCGAAAAGATGTTCTCAATGATGACGATGGCATCATCGATGATCAACCCTACGGCGGCGGCAATGCCCCCCAGCGTCATGATATTGATCGTGAGTCCCGCCGCGAACAGGCAGAGAAATGTGAGCGCGATGGTCGTTGGGACGATGAACAGGATGACCAGACTGATGCGCCAGCTGCGCAGGAAGACCAGGAGCACCAGCATGGCGAGCACGATGCCGAACACGATGCTGTCGCGGGTGCTGAGGATGGAGCTCCGGATGAAATCCCCCTGATCGTAGCAATTCTCCATGCGTATGTCGGCGGGAAGATGCAGGGTCGCTAATCGGTCGGCGATGTCCTGCCCGATTTGCACGGTACTCCCGGTCGGGTGTTTCATGACGCTGATGAGGACGGCATCCTGGCCGTGGGCGGTCGTCCGGATGAACTTGTCCGCAACAGCCGGGCTGACATCTGCAAGATCCCGCACGCGGACAGCCACGCCGTTCTGCACGGAGACGACGACGTCGCCGATGTTGTCCGTCGTGACAAAGAGGCTTGATACAAGCGAGAGGTACATCTGGTAGTTGTTGTCGATTATGCCTGACGATGCAACCAGATTCGTCTTTTCTATCGCTTCTGCGACCTGGCGGATGCTCAGACGGCGTGCGCTCAGGTCCGCCGGACGGATCTGCACCAGGAACTCGCGTGCATCACCGCCGGTGATTTCCACGCGTGCCACCCCCTTTACGCGCATCAGTGCAGGTCGGATTTGATACAGCGCAATGTCGCGCAACTCCACCTGGGAGTGTTTGTCGGAGGTCAGGCTGTACCCCTGAATGGGGAAGACCGAGACCGTCATCTGCTCAGCCTGGATGGACGCGGCCGCCGGCAGCGCGTTCCGGATATTCGCAATCCGCCCCTGGAGAAGCTGCAACGTTTGAAGCACGTTGGTCCCCCAATCGAGGCCGATGGAGATCTCGGTGGATCCGCGTCCGGTGATGGACCGGACGGTCTGCACCCCGGGGATGGAGCTAGCCGCCTCCTCGAGGGGCTTGGTGACTTCCACCATCATGCGTTCCACAGGCTGCTCTCCGTTGTCGGCGAGCACGACGATGCGGGGGAATGTGACATCGGGAAAGAGCGAGAGCGGAAGATGCAGTGTCGCTGCAACGCCGGAAATCAACAGCACGGCGGCAGAGAACAAGAATGCCTTTGCGTGGCGGTGGACGTAGGGAAACAGGTTCATCGCTGATCCCGGGCATGGACAATGACCCGCGTGGAATCGGCGATGGCATAATTTCCTTCGGTGATGACCGTCATCCCGGGTTTCAGGAGGCCGCTGCGCACTTCCACGACGGAATCTGTGGCCGCCCCGACATCGACCTGCACGGAAAGTGCGAGGGAATCGGGGGTGACCATAACCACACTCGTGGTTTTCTTCTCATCATCCCGCAGCACAGCCGAACGGGGCACCAGAAGCGCATTCTTGTGGACGCCGGTGACGATCCCGGCCGTTCCCCCCATATCGGGCCGCAACAGGCCTGTTGCGGCCCGATATNNATATCGGGCCGCAACAGGCCTGTTGCCGCGCCTGCGTCAAGACGGAGCCGCACAAGTGCCGTCTGGCTCTGTGCGTCTGCCTTGGGGAGCAGTGCCTCGACGCGGGCCGGAAGATCGCTTCCATCGAGGGACGTCAGATGGACCCGCGCCGCCATGCCGGCGTGGATCTGCGGAATGTCGCGCAGCGGCACTTCCGCCATGAA
>PMCM01000051.1 GCA_003154155.1 Ignavibacteriota bacterium
TGGATAGCCTCACCCATACTGTCTTTGCGGCCGGAGATATCGTTGGCGCGGGCAGTGTGGGCCTGGGCGGCAAAGAAGTTTGTCGGATTGTCCAGCGCGCTGTTCACTTTTTTTCCGCTCGACAATCGATCCTGCGTCCTGTTCAGGAGGCCGACCGTATTCTGCAGGCTGAGCAGATTGGCCCGCATTGCAGAAGTCAACGAGATATCCTGTGCCATCGTACAATCCCCTTTCTGGGTCTTGTTGTGTTGAGTGAGCCGTAGTTACTTCTATAACCGATTGGATCGTATCATCTTCTGGTAATATTATCGGCAGATACCTGCGGGACTTTAGCGGATGTGCTCAGAGAAATGCAATAACGGCACTAAAGAAGAGCATCCGAAAAGGCCCGAAGTCGCGCCGAAATCGCCGATATGACCGCCCCCCAATCGCCCTGCGATGGCTGGCGGAATAAACGCATCGAGGGATACCACGGGGATGTGCTGCGCTCCAACAACCACCGCCAATCGGGCACAAAGGGGACCATCATCCACACCGGCCTGCCCAATGCTCCCGCAATGTGCGCTACGGCCGTGTCAACCGTGATCACAAGATCCAACAACGAGACGAGCGCGGCCGTGTCCGCAAAATCCTCCAGCCCCTCGCCGCATGCAATCATCCGCAACCCGGGCGGCGGTGCACAACGCCGGTCTCCCGGCTCACCCTTCTGCAGGCTGTAATACTCTACCCCGGACACCACCGCAAGAGGCGACAAAAGCGAGGAAGAGACCGAACGCTTCCGGTCATTCACATGCGACGCATTGCCCGCCCAGACCAACCCGACACGTAGTACTCCCCCCTCACCCCCCAACACACGACGCCAACGCGCAACACGCCCCGCATCCGGCACGAGATAAGGCACGCTGAGCGGTATCGTCCCCGGTGTCGTGCGAAAAACCGCAGGGAGCGAGAGCAACGGACAGGCGACATCACACAGCGGCACAACATCCCCCCGCCCAAATACCCCCGCCACACCGTTCAACCCGCGGAACAATGGCACAAGGCCGGCATGGCACTCGATAAAGACCGTTGCCCCCATTGCCGCCACCAGCGTGGCATATCTGGCAAACTGCACCGCATCCCCGATCCCCTGCTCGGCATACAACAGCACCGACTTCCCGGCGATGTCTTCGCCATTCCACCGGGAGCGCTGATCCCCACGATGATACACGGCCTGATGCATCCTGTGCCAACGCCACTCATACTCATCCCAACCCTCCGGCCACCGCCCGGTCACCAGCAGCGCATGCGACAAAAGCCAATGGGCGTCGGCGGACCCGGGCGCCTGTTCCACCGCCCGGCGAAGATATGGAACAGCCTCTTCAGGCCTCCCCGTCTGCATCAAACTGTACCCGGTGTTCTCGAGGGCGGGAAGATACCGCGCATCACGCCGGAGCGCTTCACCGAACGCGCGTAATGCGTCATCCCAGCGATCGCACCCCTGCCAGGCAATCCCCAGATTGTTCCATACCTCTGGACGGTCAAGACCGAGGGCAATGGAACGCTCATACGCTCCGACCGCTCCGGTCGCGTCACCGTTTGCGCGCAATGCGTTCCCCAGATTGAAGACCAGCGGTGCAGACCCGGGAAGGCAACGCACCGCCTCCTGCAACACCTCACACGCGTCTCCCGGCCGGTTCCCGTCAAGCAATGCCAGCCCCAGTCCATTCATCAACGCGATGTTCCCGGGAAATCTCCGGAGCGCGGTCTGAAAATATCCGATGCTCTCCACGGACTTCCCCCCAAGACGGAGCCGCGTCCCTTCTCTTTCCGCTTCTTCCCAGCTCACCGTCGCATGCTCTGTCATCGGCTCCCCCCTTCCGCGCACCTGACCCGTTCGCGAAGAGCACTGCACACATCCCGTACGACGGCGGTCCATGAGCCCGGAGTCTCCTGGCGGAACAACCGCATCGTGGGATACCACGGTGAATCCTTCCGTGCGAGCAACCATCGCCAGTCGGCATTCACAGGAAGCAACACCCAGACCGGCAGTGCGAGAGCGCCCGCAAGATGCGCGACCGATGTGTCAATACTGATAATGAGATCGAGTGAACGCATGACGGCGGCGGTGTCCGCAAAATCGCGTACCTGCGATCCGATATCCCGTACGCCGTACCGATCCGCAAGGATGGTGCGCTCCTGATCGGCGATCCCTTTCTGCAGACTGAAGAACTCGCACCCGGCGGTGGCAAAAACCGGAAGGAGTTCGTCCAACGGACAGGCGCGGCTCAACAACGACCGAAGGTGGCGGGAACCCGACCAGGTGACACCCACACGGAGATGATCCGGATGCGCGCGCACCGCGTCGCGCCACCGCTCTTCATGTTCCTGCGGGATGTTCAGATACGGCACCTCCGACGGAATGGACCCGAGACTTTTGTGCAACAACCGGGGGATGCTCATCATCGGCACGTGCACATCGAATCCGGGAAGTGGGGCACCGTGCTGAATAACTGCACCCGCACCCTCCACCGATGTCAAGAGGCGCACCAGTTCCGGGTGACACTCCAGACAAACCTTGATCCCCTGCCGGGCGAGGAGGGGCACATACCGGACGAACTGCAACGCATCGCCGAATCCTTGCTCGGCATGCACCAGCAGTGTCTTGCCTGCAATCTGCTCTCCCCGCCACTGGGGTTGGGGAAAACGGCGATGCGGACTCGTGAAATCGGCCCTCCGCCACCGCCATTCGTATTCGCTCCATCCTTCTTCAAAATCGCCCCGCTGGAGGAGTGTCTGTGCCAGGTTCCAATGGGCCTGCGCGAATTCCGGCTGCAGGGCGATCGCCCGCCGGTAAGCGCATTCCGCTTCACGATGCTCCCCCTGTTCACGAAGCGCATTGCCAAGATTGTTGTGGAGATCTGCGATGCGGTTGTCGATCGCAATTCCCCGGCGCAATACCTCCTCCGCCCCACGCACGTCTCCGCACTCGAGACGCGCAAAACCCAGGTTGTTCATGACCACGGCATTGGCCGGGTCCACACCCAGGGCAGCGGTAAATGCTTCAACCGCCCCCGAGAGGTTTCCTCCATCCTGCAGGGTGATGCCAAGGTTGTTCCACGCGGCAAGATTGCCCGGCATGATCCGCACAATCTCCCGATAGACCTGAACCGCATGATCGCAAAGCCCGGCCTCCCGCAATGCATTCGCGTACTCCAGGTTTTGGCCCGTCTCCACCCTGGCTGGCGCCTGATGGCCGGAGTCCCGATGGAGAAGCCCCAGCGCGGTCTCCACTTCGCTGATCACCGCCGGCCAGTCTCCCGGTCGCGGTTGTGAAAAGACCCGCATGGAAGGATACCACGCGCTCCGGTCGCTGCTTCGTGACCATCGCCAATCGGGCGCGAAGGGCAGGAGGAGCCAGACCGGTTTCCCCAGCGCCCCCGCCAGATGGGCGGCGGCGGTATCAACAGTGATCAGCAGATCAAGGCACTCGATTGCGGCGGCGGTGTCCGCAAAATCCTCCAGCTCGGGTGCGATGTCGTCCACCGTCCCGCGCCAGGCGGCGGGGAGCATCCCGTCCGATGTCTTGCACAGACTGAGCCAGCGGAAGCCGGATTGCCGCACCAGCGGCGTGAACAGTTCCACCGGACATGAACGATGGTGATCGTTTCTGTGCGCGGGGTTGCCCGCCCAAACGATACCGACATTCGGTTTCGACGCATACGATGTGAGTCTCCGCTGCCATCGCATGCGATGCGGCTCATCTGCGTGAAGATACGGAACCGTCTCTCCGCCTGCACCGGAGGAACCGGCAAGGAGGAACGGAAGACTCATCAACGGTGCCCAGTAATCATGCGGGGGTTCGGCTCCCGGCTGCTGTTCCACAATCCGGTCGATCGCAACCATGCTACGGAGCAGGGGCACAAGCTCCCTGCGGCATTCCAGCACGATCCCCCCGCAACGGCGGCGAACCTCGGGAATGAAACGGGCAAATTGAATCGTGTCGCCGAAGCCCTGTTCCGCCTTCAGGAGTATTGTCCCCGGCACCGGGGCGCCCGACCATCGCGGGGACGGCATCACCGGGGCCGGATTTGCGAGGTCGCTGGTGTGGAATCTCCACTCGAATTCCGTAAACCCTTCGGCGTATGCGCCGGAGGAAAGGAGCGCGAGCGCGCGATTGTAATGGAGGTCCGCGTGCACGGGATGATCGTGCAACGCCTGCTCGTAGACACGGAGAGCCTCATCGATACGTCCGGAGGCTTGCAGGGTGACGCCGAGATTCACGTACGCCCGGATATCGCGGGGTGTGAGTGCGATGACCTTGCCGTATGCCTCCCGGGCCTCGTTGTACTCTTCCAGCGCGTGACAGGTGTTGGCGAGCATGTACCATGCTTCGGCCTCGCCGGGAAGAAGATCAACAATCCGCCGGAATGCGTCGGCGGCATCCTGCCATCGCCCGAGATCCTTGCATGCCTTGCCCAGATTGAACAGGGCATCGATAAAGGCCGGATCATCCTGCACGGCCAGCCAGAAGCATTCCGCCGCCGTGCGTATGTCGGCGCCGGCAACGGCATCCATTCCCCGGCGGAAGTGCACTTCCGCTGTCAACCGGTCAGCCATGGCGATCCCCGGAGTCATCCGCGTCCGCCCGTGCGTCCTGTTCGGCCGCCCGGTGTATGTCATCCGCGAGTGCGATCCGCACACGCTGCAACGGTTCATCCCATGATCCCGGCGTGGTCTGCCGGAAGAGCCGCATCCCGGGGTACCACGGCGTCGTGGCGCCCGCACTCAACCACCGCCAGTCCGGCGCAAACGGCAGCAGCAGGAACACCGGCCGCGCGAGCGCGCCGGCAAGATGCGCCACCGCAGTATCAACCGTGACGACGGCATCCAGGTAGGAAAGCAGCGCAGCCGTATCGGCGAAATCCGTAAGCTCCGCACTTCTGTCACGCCAGCGGCCGGAATCGACATTGGAAGGGCAACCATATGTGCCGCCCCCTTTGACCAAAGGGTAGACGACGACATCGGTCTGCGGGAGCGTGGCACAGATCATCTCCGCACTGATCGACCGCTCTGCATCCGAGGCGAACCGCGCATTGCCGGACCAGCAGATCCCAATGCGTCTGTTCCCCGGCGGGATCTCCATCTTCTTCTTCCAGTCAAGCAACTGCTCGTTGCCGGCGATAAGGTACGGTGTCCGCGACGGCACAGTTGCGGGCGTCGTCCGGAAGGCGAACGGGAGACTCAACAGGGGACTGTGATAGTGAAATGCGGGAGGCTCCTCGCCGCGAACCACGACACCGGAAACTCCCGGCGCACGCTGCATCAGTCTCGCCAATTCACGCCGCACCTCCACCACAACCCTGCCCCCGCTTTGCGCAAGCAACCAGGCGTAGCGAATGAACTGAATCACATCGCCGAAGCCCTGCTCCGCATAGAGGAACACGGTCTTCCCCCCCAATGGCTGGCCCGACCAGCGGGGTTGAGTGTAGGGACGCAGCGCCGGGCTTCCCTCTTCGGTTTTGAGCCGCCATTCAAGATTTTCCAAACCGTCGTGCCATTGTCCCTCCACAAGCTGCGCATGGGCCAGATTGACGTGACCCCGGGCATTTTCTGGTTCGAGGGCGACCGCCTGCTGGAAAGGCGCAAGCGCTTCGCCCGCATGCCCCGCCTCCAGAAGCGCTACTCCCAGGTTGTTCCAGGAAGCGAACGACACCGGGTCAAACTGCGTCATCTGCGCGCGAACGACCGGCGTCTCCCGCACGCTCCAGGGTACGCATATCTGACCGGCCAGAAGCGTCAGATCCCGGCGCACGTCCTCGATGACGTCATCCCAGACTTCCTGGGTCTGCTGGCGGTACAGACGGGCGGAGTTGTACCACGGGGTGCTCCGGCCGGCCGCTCCCCATCGCCAGTCACATGCTTTGGAGAGCAGGACCCAGACCTGCGCGCCGAGCGCACCGGCCAGATGGGCGGCAGCCGTATCGATGGTGACCACCAGATCCAGCTCCGCAATCAGGGCCGCGGTTGTGCCGAAGTCCGCCAAGCGTCCACTCCAGTCGCCACCGCCTTTGCCGAATCCCGAGGAGACATACGACCTTCCGGCCTCCCCCGTTTGCATGTTCACAAAGAACACGTTCCCGACGTCGTGCAGACGCTCGAATACCTGCATGGGAACGGCACGGAACCTTCCACCGGGATTCGTCGGACTTCCCGACCAGACCACCCCGACACGCAGGCGTTCACCGGCGGCTGCCAACGCAGACTTCCACGGTCGCCGGCCGTCATCAGCCGCATGCAGATATGGCTGCCCGACCCGGGGAATATCATGCCACCCGAGTGCCGCCGGGATGCTCAGCAACGGAATCTGCAGATCGTGATCAGGAATCTCCTCCCCCCGCGCTACCACAGTGATTCCCGGCAGCGACTTTACCAGCGGCGCGAGACCGGCATGACACTCGCAGATGATCTCGCACCCCTGTGCGCGCAAACCGGGCAGGAAGCGGATGAACTGCAATGTATCGCCGAACCCCTGTTCGCTCCAGACCAGGAGCCGCCTCCCCCTCAAATCTTCTCCGTGCCATCGCGGCCGTTGGAACCTTGCCCCAAGCCGGCTGAACGCAGGAAGGCGCCACCGCCACTCAAATTCTTTCCAGCCCGCAGCATACCTGCCGGTGTGCAAAAGCGCATGGGCGAGATTCCAGTGGGCATCGGTGAACTCCGGCCGTTGCGCGATGGCCTGCTGGAAATACTGCATCCCTTCCGTAATGTCGCCCTGCCGGTAGCGGACAAGCCCCAGGTTGTTCATCGCCTGCGCGAAGTCCGGTTCGAGCTTCAGCGCTTTGTGCAGCTCGTCCGCCGACTCCTGCAGCCGCCAGCCGTCACAGAGGCAGCTGCCCAGGTTGTAGTGCGCATCGGCGTATTCGGGACGAAGCGCAATGGCTTTGCGGAACGCAGACTCCGCATCCGCCAGCGCTCCGGATTTCCATAAACTGTTCCCCAGCGCGTTATAGCCCTCCGGGAAAAACGGCCGCGTACGCGTCACCTCCCGGGCCAGGCTGATGGATTCGGCAAAGTCGTTCTGCTGAAAACGTGCGACCGCCAGAAGATACTGGGCCTCCCAGTTGCCCGGGTCGGTCTGTAGTGCGGCGCGATACGCTGTTTCCGCCAGGGCGACTTCCCCCCGTTCGTGCAGCGTGATTGCCGCGGAGAGATCCCTGTCGGTGTCGGTATGGTCAGTGTTCATGTGATTCCGGTTTGTCATTGCGTGGAGCAGCGAAGAACGCACGCGTGTGAACACTTCCTCCCAATCGCCTTCGCTCGTTTGTCTGAACAGCCGCGCATCCGGATACCATGGCGAGTCGCTCCGGTCCAGAAGCCAGCGCCAATCGGGTGCAAACGGCAGCAACACCCAGACACGTTTTCCCAGCGCACCGGCGAGGTGGGCGACCATGGTGTCAACCGTGATCACCAGATCCATCTGCTCAATCAGCCCCGCTGTCTCTGCAACGTCCTCCAGCAGCGCGGTGTAGTCGATGATCAGCCGGGACCCCTTGACTGCCGCCGTTCCCCCAGACGCGTCGTGCAGCTGCAGCGAGTACACACGAATTCCCCCGATCCCCTGGAGACAGTCCAGAAGGCGAGGACCGATGGACCGCCGTGCGTCATCGGTGTGCGTGGAACTCCCGGCCCATGCGAGTCCGATCCTGAATCCCCCGCCGTCCTCCTCACAACGCTGCCGCCATGTTTCGTGCACTGCCGGCGGCGCCTGCATATATGGCGTCCGCGATGGGATGTTGTCTGCCTCTGTGCCTGATATTCCGGGAAGACTCAACAGCGAGCACTGAAAGTCACACCGGTCAGCTCCGGCATCGGACGAACGGACGTCTCCGGCACCTGCCACGCTGCGGAACAGACGAACGAGCGGCGCCGGTACCAGCAGAGTCACACGGGCGCCGCGTTCCGCAAGCATCGGCACATAGCGGACAAACTGGATCGCGTCACCCAGGCCCTGCTCGGCATAGAGCGTGATCCGCTTTCCACCGCACGGTTCCCCCTGCCATTGCTCTCCTTCCAACTCCGGCCGTCCGGGATGCTCTGCCAGCAGCCATCGCCACTCATACTCTTTCCATCCCTGCGCAAACTCCCCCCGTACGAGCAAGACGTGGGAGAGTCCCCAATGCGCCTGTGCATCCTTCGGATCCAGCGCGAGGGCCTGCCGGTAGGCGTGCGCCGCCTCTTCCAGCTTTCCCTCCTCGCGGAAGATCGTGCCGAGATTCACCAGCGGGCTCACGTACGCAGGACGATGGCGTAACGCCGATCGAAATGCATCTTCCGCCGCACCCCGGTCGCCGCGCCTGGCCAGCACCGTGCCCAGGTTGTTCCAGATCTCCGGCGCCGCCGGCGCCGCTTCCAACGCCCTACGGTAAGCTTCCTCTGCAGCCGCCAGATCTCCGGCTGCCGCATGAGTACGGCCGAGCATGTGCAACGCTGCAACGTCCGCCGGCTTCCGGAGAAGAACATTCCGGAAGCAGAGGAGGGCTTCATCCCGGCGTTCCATATCGAACATCAGCTGCCCGAGGTTCATCCAGGCCTGCGTATAGAGGGGCTGGATCTTCACTGCACGCCTGTACAGAGGTTCTGCCGAAGCATAGTCCTTCTGCTGGTGCCGGATCACCCCCAACAGATGCAATGCATCGGGGTTCTCCGGTTCGACCGCGAGCACGCGCAGATACGTCTGCTCCGCCTCCGCCACCTGGCCGCTCCGGTGCAGGGCAATCGCCCGTGCAATGTCCTCGGCAATGCTCATCCGTGCACGACCTCGGCCGCTTGGGTGAAGAACATGAAATACGTGTCGGGCCCGGCGGAAAGATTGAAGGTAAAATCGTCCTCCCATCGCATGGCAAAGCCGCTCCGCTTGAGGAGCGACTGCCATCCGCTCCGGGAGAGCACGGAGTAGTGATTCGGATTAGTCTCGTGGTGAAACGTCGTGTCTGGCGCCGGCACCTCCAGATACAGGTAACCGCCCGGCTTCAGGATGCGGCGGAATCCGCGCAGCGTGAAGAACGGCATCACGCTGTGCTCCACGCAATGACGCGCCCAGACGAGATCAAATGACTCGTCGGGAAAATCCAGGAATGACTGATCCATTTTGTGCACTTCATGGCCTTTGTCGCGGCACACCCGCAGGTCTTCATCGTTGATGGTGATTCCCACCGCATGATACCCCCGGTCGCGGATGAAATCCAGCGCGGGGCCCTGGCCGCAGCCGACATCAAGGATCCGGCCCGGTTTGGGAAACGGGCCGCTGCCGAGGATCTGCTCCAGCATGATGCCGGTAAAACTCTGGTGGAGTACCGATGGCGCCTCGGGATACGTCTGCGAGGCGATCAACTCAAGAAAACCCAGGAACCGTTCCATGCCGGACGGTGAAACAGGGACAGTGCGCTCGCTGGCGGTCATGATTCACCTTGTGTCGTTCGTGAAGGCCGCCGGCCTGCCACAAGATCTGCCAACGCCCGGGTGACCTGTTCGAAAACGGGAGCCCACTCGCCGATGCGCGTCTGGCGGAACAGGCGCATGGTGGGATACCATGGAGAGTCTTCCCGCCCGATCATCCATCGCCAATCCGGTGCGGCCGAGACAAGGAGCCACACCGGGCGCGCCAGGGCTCCGGCGAGATGTGCGGGACCGGTGTCCGTGCTGATGAAGAGATCCAGCTCTCCCAAC
>PMCM01000134.1 GCA_003154155.1 Ignavibacteriota bacterium
ATGCTGTTCATCGTGTTCGACATCGAAATCGTGTTTTTGTACCCTTGGGCGGTGGTGTTTCGCAAGGTCGGGAGCGCCGGCATCATCGGCATGGGTATGTTTCTCGTCATTCTGGTGATCGGCCTGATCTACGAATGGCGCAAGGGCGGGATGGATTGGCGATAGGAAGAACAGAGGCGGGTATGGGACTTGAACATGTGCAGACCGACGGCTTTCTGACGGCACGCCTGGACGATGTCATCGCCTGGGCGCGCAAGAATTCTCTCTGGCCGATGCCGATGGGCATCTCCTGTTGTGCGATCGAAATGATGGCGACGGCGTCGCCCCGGTTCGACATTTCCCGGTTCGGCTCCGAAGTCATGCGGTTCACGCCGCGGCAATGCGACGTGATGATTGTGGCGGGGACGGTGACGTACAAGATGTCGAAGGTGGTGCGCAAGATCTATGATCAGATGCCGGATCCGAAGTGGGTCATCTCGATGGGCGCGTGTGCGTCGTCGGGGGGCATGTTCCGTTCCTACTCGGTCGTCCAGGGGATCGATCAGTTTCTCCCGGTGGATGTGTTCGTTGCGGGGTGCCCGCCGCGTCCGGAAGCCCTGTTGCATGCGCTGATCGAGCTGCAGAAAAAAATCGACCGCGAACGTACGTTCGGTGTGGGCATCAAACGGGAACCGTTGCACATTGCCGAGCCGGCGCCATGAACGAACGCATCCTGGAAAAACTCAACGCGCTGGAACCGCATGCGGTGCTGGCATCGCAGGAATTCCGCGGAGACCTGACGGTGACCCTCCGCGCGGATCTGATCGTCCGTGCCTGTACGCTTCTGCGCGACGATCCGGAATTGGCCTTCGCCATGCTGATCGATCTGACCGCCGTTGACCGCTACCGGTCCGAAGCGCGCTTCGAGGTGGTGTATCACCTGTATTCGCTGGCGCACCGCCGTTATGTGCGCCTGAAGGTTCTTGCTGATGAAGATCATCCGGCGGTCTCCTCGGTGACGGGCGTCTGGCCGTCGGCGAACTGGCACGAACGGGAAACCTACGACATGTTCGGCATCCGGTTCACAGGTCACCCGGATCTGCGCCGTCTGTACATGCCGGAGGAGTTCGAGTATTATCCGTTGCGGAAGGACTTCCCGCTGATGGGGATTCCTGATTCGATACCGCTGCCGCGCCGCTGAGTGCGCGGCGGGCGCTCATCTCTCTCCATGAAAGGTCACGTGGCTGCACGATCACTTGACGAACCGCGGCGCAGTCAGATTCTCACCGCGCTGGAAGACCAGGATACGACGGTCATCATGGATGACCCGCTGGAAAACACCATGATTCTCAACATGGGTCCCCAGCATCCGGCGACCCACGGTGTGCTCCGGCTGTTGATTAAGCTCGACGGCGAGACCGTTGTGGGGGCCGTTCCCGAGCTCGGCTATCTGCACCGGGGATATGAAAAGATCGCCGAGAACTGCAGCTACCACGAATTCATTCCCCACACCGACCGCCTGGACTACCTTTCACCGCTGTCCAACAACGTCGCGTACGTGCTTGCCGTGGAAAAGCTTCTGGGGCTGGAGCTGCCTCGACGCGCCCAGTATATCCGGCTGCTTATCTGCGAAATGGCGCGCATCGCCTCACACCTGGTGGCGACAGGGAGCATGGCGATGGATGTCGGCGCACTCACCGTGCTGCTCTGGACATTCCGCGAACGGGAAAAGCTGCTCGACATTTTCGATGTGCTGTGCGGCGCGCGGTTCACCACCAGCTATGCACGCATCGGCGGGCTGCAACAGGATTGGACGCCGCAGTGCACCGCCATGCTGAAGCAGTTCCTCGGCGAGTTTGACCGGGATCTGCATGAGGTGCAGAGTCTCCTCCAAACAAACCGGATCTTCATCGATCGCTGCGAAAACGTGGGGCATATCTCACGTGAAAATGCGATCGCCTGGGGTCTGACGGGCCCGCTGTTGCGGGCGGCCGGCGTGCCGCGCGACTTGCGCCGCGACGCGCCGTACCTGACGTACGACGAGATGGAATTCGACGTCATCACGTTTGCGGAGAGCGACGCGCTCGCCCGGTTCTACGTGCGCCTGGCGGAAATGCGCGAGAGCGCCAAGATCCTGCACCAGGCACTCGACAAGCTTCCCGACGGGCCGTACAATGCCTTCGCAACGAAACACGTCCTTCCCAGCAAAGAACGCACCTACACGCGGATGGAGGAATTGATCCACGACTTCATGCTCATCAATATGGGCATCAATCCACCCGTCGGCGAAGTCTACCATGGCGTCGAATCATCAAAAGGCGAGCTGGGGTTCTACATCGTCTCGGACGGGACGGGTCAGCCGTGGCGTATGAAGATCCGCTCCCCCTCGACCTGCAACCTTTCGGCACTCCCGCTGATGCTCAAGGGCGGCATGCTCTCCGATATTGTCGCCGTCATCGGCAGCATGGATCCCGTGATGGGCGAAGCGGATAAATGAGTCGGGCCCAGAGGGCGGCGACGGTTCATATCGGGAACAACGGAGGACACGCAGGCGTGAGCACGGGCAGGGGATCAGGCGCATGAAGACGACCGCAACGACCATAGGCCTGTCCGAGAAGAGCCTCGGACGGATCGAACAATTGAAGGCCCGCTATCAGCAACCACAGTCGGTCCTGCTGGAAGCGCTCTGGATGTGGCAGGAAGAGCACGGATGGATCTCGGAAGATGGCATGCGCGCCGTCGGCGACCTGCTCGGCGTCCCCTATCATCACGTGCTCGGCGTCGTGACCTTCTATACCATGTTCAACCGGAAACCGGTCGGCCGGCATAAGATCGAAGTGTGCACCAATGTCTCCTGCATGCTCCGNNCTGGTGGAGGCCGAGTGCCTCGGCTCCTGCGGGACTGCGCCGGTCATGCAGATCGGCGAGCGCTACTATGAAAACCTCGATATCGCCACGGTAGATACCATCCTGGATGAATTGCAATAGCATGGAACCCCTCCTGCTTCCTCCGATTCCCGACTACCATCGCATCGACGTGTATGAAGCACACGGCGGCTATGCGATGCTCCGGAAAGCGCTCGGGATGAACCCTGCGGAGATCACGAGCGAGGTCAAGGCGTCGAACCTGCGCGGTCGCGGCGGAGCATGTTTCCCGACAGGTCTGAAGTGGTCGTTCATGCCCCGCGAATCGGCCAAACCGAAGTATCTCTGCGTGAACGGCGACGAAAGCGAACCGGGGACCTTCAAAGACCGGCAGATTTTCGAGTTCAATCCGCACCAGCTGATCGAGGGGACGATCATCGCCTGTTATGCCATGGGCATCACGGCGGCCTATCTGTATGTGCGCGGTGAATACAAGCGCTGGATCGACATGATGCATGCGGCAGTCGATGAAGCTTATGCGCATGGCTACATCGGGAAGAACATCCTCGGCTCACCGTTCAGCACCGAATTCACCGTCCATCGCGGCGCGGGCGCCTATATTTGCGGCGAAGAGTCGTCTCTCATGAATTCCCTGGAAGGCGAACGCGGTTATCCCCGCGTGAAGCCGCCGTTCCCCGCGCAGAACGGACTCTGGGGCTGCCCGACCACCATCAACAATGTCGAAACCCTCGCAAACGTCCCCGTGATTCTCCGTCTCGGCGCCGCTGCGTATGGTAAGATCGGCACTGCCCGCCATCCCGGTCCCCTCCTGGTCGGGGTGAGCGGCCATGTGAACACCCCCGGCGTGTTTGAACTGCCGACCGGGGTTCCCCTGCTCGACATCATCACAAAGTACGCAGGCGGCGTTCGGGGCAACAAACGGATCAAGGCCGTGATCCCCGGCGGATCGTCCACCATGATCCTCCGCGGTACAGCCCTCGACGGCGTGTGCATGGACGCGGAAAGCCTGAAGACCGCGGGTTCCTCGGTGGGGACCGCCGGCATGATCGTGATGGACGAAGACACCGATCTTCTCAAGGTGATCTGGCGGATCACGAAATTCTATCACCATGAATCCTGCGGTCAATGCACCCCCTGCCGCGAGGGGACCGGCTGGATGGAAAAGATCTTGAAGCGCTTTGTCGACGGGGACGCAGCACAGAGCGACATCGACTTGCTCCTCGACGTGGCGAACAACATCGAGGGGAATACCATCTGTGCGCTCGGCGATGCCGCGGCATGGCCCGTACAGAGCATGATCAAGACATTCCGCGAGGAATTCGAACGGCGCGTGCCGTCACCGACGGCTGCCGCCACAGGCACCTGAACACCATCACTCCATGAAAATCGGCATTACCCGTCTTTCACACGCAACCCGGGATGTTCCCCTCCCTTCCTACGCCACCGAAGGCTCAGCCGGCATGGATGTGCGCGCTGCCGTGGAAGCGGAGCTGACCGTGCGCCCGGGTGAAACCGTTCTCGTCACCACAGGATTCGCCATGGCGATCCCCGCGGGCTATGAAGCGCAGATCCGGCCGCGCAGCGGATTGGCCATCAAACACCAGATCGGCATTCTGAACGCACCCGGGACCATCGATGCCGACTACCGCGGGGAAGTCCGGATCATCCTCACCAATTTTGGCACTACAGACTTCGTCGTGCGGCGGGGCGATCGCATCGCACAAATGGTGATCGCACCCTTCATCAAAGCGGAATGGGAGGAACGCGAATCGCTCGATTCGACCGACAGGGGAGCGGGCGGCTTCGGGCACACCGGAAGATAATCCATGCTTCACCAACGCCCGTCGAACCGAACCGGCAGTCCCTCTGACATCGCGGCGTACGCTCTCGCAGGCCTTGCACTCATCGCCGTGGGTTACGCCGTGCACGCCGTCCTTTCTCCCTTTGTCGTTGTTGCGGCTGTCATCTACCTGCTGTACCCCTTCCGCTCGCAGGAATTTGTGCACCGCGCGATGGTTGCCTCGGTCGCCTTGCTCGCACTTTGGGGCTTCAGCGCGGTGTTCTCGCTTCTTGTCCCGTTTCTCATCGCCTATGTGCTGGCATACCTGTTCGATCCCCTGGTGACCCGCCTGGCGGTCCGCCGCATACCCCGATGGGTCGCCAGCCTTGCCATCGTTCTCCTTCTGGTCGGTTCGCTGGTCACGGCGGGACTGTTTATTGCTCCCATTATCGGCGTGCAACTGGAAAGCCTCGTGACCGGCGTACAACGCCTCGTCGAGTCGACGACGGCATGGCTCGGTTCAGATGAACCGCTGCGCCTCCTTTCCCGCATCGGGATACCTCCCGACCGTGCCCGCGACCTTGTCAGTACCAACATCGCCCCGCGAATCGAGGGGATCGTGACGGCGATCGTGAACGCCGTCCTCGGACTCCTGACCGGGGTCTCGTCCATTGCCATGCAGCTGCTGAATATCGTGATTATCCCGTTCCTGCTCTTCTTTCTGTTGAAGGACTTCCCGGTGATCGGGGCACGCTTCGTCGGGCTGTTCCCCGCGGATCGCCGTCCGGATGTACATGCGTTCATGGCGACGGTGGACGGGGTGATGGGCAGGTACGTGCGGGGTGCCGTGTTCGTTGCCTTGATTCAGGGGGCCATCGCCGCACTCGCCCTCTGGATTATCGGCGTCAGCTCGCCGCTGGTGCTGGGCCTGATGACCGGGCTGCTTGACTTCATACCCTATATCGGGCTCGCGACAAGCCTCGCGGTCGCTTCGATCGTCGCACTCTTCAGCGGCGAACCGGTGGGTACCAAGGTGCTGGCTGTGGTGATTGTGTACCTCTCCCAAAAACTTCTGGAGGCCACGGTTCTTGCGCCCAAAATCATCGGCGCCCAGGTCGGGTTGCACCCCGTCGTGCTGATTCTCTCGCTGCTGGTCTTCGGCTATTTCCTCGGGTTCCTGGGGCTTCTGATCGCGGTCCCGGTCACGGCCCTGTTGCTTGTGGTGCTGGAAGGACGGGAGTCCGTGCGTGCGGCCGGATCACAGCAGGTGCCATGAAGACCTTCATCATCCATGAGACGGCGTAACAGGCCATGGCAGGGATACTGTACCTGGTGGCTACCCCTATCGGCAACGTGCAGGATATGACATTCCGCGCGCTCGATGTGCTGCGCGCGGTGGACCTCGTTGTCTGCGAAGAGCGGCGGGAAGGCGAACGCCTCCTCAAGCACTTTGATATCAGCAAACCGCTGGAAATGCTCAATGAGCACAACGAGGCGGCCGCGACCCATACGATTCTCCAGGCGATGAAGGGGGGGAAATCCGTGGCGCTCGTGTCCGATTGCGGGACGCCGGTGTTCTCGGATCCTGGACACATGCTCGTCCGCATGGTGACGGACGCAGGACTGCGGGTGATCCCGATCCCGGGCGCCTCCTCGTTGATGCCCGCGCTGACGGTGACCGGCTTCGCCATCGATCAGTTCCTGTACTATGGGTGGCTCTCCCCGAAAAAAGAACGCCGGCGATCCGAACTCCGCCAGTTGCAGCAGGAGCGCCGCACCATCGTGCTCATGGAAACTCCGTATCGCCTGAGCGCACTGCTGCGCGATCTCGCGGATACCTTCGGCGAAACGCGGCGATGCTGCCTGGCCTTCAACCTGACACTGCCCGAGGAACGCATCTATCACGGCACTGCCGCCGCACTGTACCGTGAACTCGGACCGAAGGAACTCAAGGGCGAATTTGTCATCGTGATTGAAGGCCGCCGCAGCGAGGGCAAGCGATGACGTTTGACGTGAGCGGTTGGATGTATCCCGTGCTCTTCTGCGGCGCGGTGCTGGCCGGCTGGATTGACGCTATCGCCGGCGGCGGAGGAATGATCACCATCCCGCTCCTCCTGAGCGTCGGCGTCCCGCCGCAAATGGTCCTCGGCACCAACAAGCTGCAGGCCAGTTTCGGGAGCTCCACCGCAGCACAACATTTTGTCCGCAAAGACGTTGTTCCCCTTGGCGACGCTCTCCCGGGAATCGTCACGACATTCATCGGCAGCGCCGTGGGAACCTACGCGGTCCAGCAAATCGACGCGTCTGCATTGAATATCATCATCCCGTTTCTGCTCCTCGGGATCGCCCTGTACATGCTTTTCACCCCATCCCTCGGAGCGGCCGTCGCAACGCCGAAAATGAAACGCCTGCCGTTTTACGTCCTCTTTGGATTGCTCCTGGGATTCTACGACGGCTTCTTCGGCCCCGGAGTCGGATCCTTCTGGGCTGTGGCGTTTGTCCTTCTGATCGGTTTTGACCTCACGCACGCAACAGGGTACACAAAAGTCATGAACTTCACGAGCAACATCGTCTCGTTCGTTGTATTTGCGGCAGGCGGGCATGTTCTCTGGCTCCCCGGACTGGTGATGGCGGGGGGGCAGATTGNNACTACACTCCGCCTCCTCCTGCGCAACTTCGGCTGAGACTGATCCCGGCTCTTCCCCGCTGACGGGCGGAATGTCGCGCGGCCGGACTTCACGAGCGCACGCTTGACTTTGTCCAGGATAAGTTGCACCTTGAAGTACCTCCGGTAGTTTCCTGCCCGAAAGCGTCTCTGACCTGTTCTCTTCATCACGATATTCCGAAGTGGCCTTTCCAGGATGTACTTCAGGAAGGGATCGTTTCACCCTTCAAAAGAGGCCAGCGGCAGTGGGATGGAATTCCAGCCGTTTGTCCTGGCTTCACTCCACCACAAACCACCACCTCTCCATCCCCCTGCCCGTTATTTTTGCATGGGACGTCTCCCGTCACCCTGAGCGACCACACCGGGCCATCCGTCCCCCTTCTGCCCCGTCATTGACCCGCTTTGTGATTGATCCTGACCTTGCATGCTACCATGAGGGGGTCTTGCCCTTCTGCATCGGCAGCCAACGGCATTGCTGCGGATTCCCCGATCCCGACGGATCACGGGCCGGGGACACGCATCATTTGATATTCAGCGCATGAATGGGTATATTCGCGACACGATGACAATACAGGAAATACTGCCGCGCCGAATGCAGGCGCGCGAACTCATAGGAAACCAGTGGTTTAACGGCGATCCGGTCTTCCTCTCCGAATTGCACGGCCAGGCGGCACTGGTGGACTTCTGGGACTACTCGTGCCCGGCTTCACTGCGTGCGCTGCCCTATGTCCAGGAATGGCACAGACGCTACAGGGATAGCGGCCTTGTCGTTGTCGGGGTGCATACGCCCAAATTCCAATTCGGCAGGGATCCGGAAAACCTGGGCAGAGCGATCGAAAGGCTGGGAATTGTCTATCCCGTTGTCATGGACAACGCCGAAATGATCTGGGCGACGTACGGGAACCGTGCGTGGCCCACAAAATACCTCGTTGACCGGGACGGATACATCCGCTGCCAGAATATCGGCGAAGGTAACTACCGTTCCTTCGAACGGTCGCTCCAGTCCCTTCTTCATGATGCCCATCCGCAGGAAGAGCTGCCCGATCTCATGGATCCTCTGCGCGAGACGGATATCCCGGGGGCGGTGTGTTATCGCGCGACGCCGGAAGTGTTTGGGGGGTATGTCCGTGGAAGCCTGGGCAATGTGGAAGGCTATCTGCCCGAATCTGATGTCGAATACCAGGATCCGGGTTTCTATCTTGACGGGCGGTTCTATCTTCAGGGATCCTGGCGTGCGGAGCGTGAATGCACGCGCTGGCTGGGGCTCCCAGAAGAAAGCGCCTTTCTGTCCATGCTCTACAGCGGGAGCGCGATCAACGTCGTCATTGCGCCCCCCGACCGGGCCACAGCCAGTGTCATCGTCGAGCAGGACGGTCTGCCCCTGACGGCGGATATCCGTGGCGACGATATCGCCATGGGTGAAGACGGCCGCAGCAGGCTGACGGTCGACATGCCCCGGCTCTTCAGCATTGCCAAGAACCGCGAGTTCGGCGAACACCTTCTGCGATTGAGACCGGAGAGCCCGGGGACCGCCGTGTACTCACTTTCCGTCGTAACGGCAGTGATTCCTGACGTTTTCGGGAGCAACTGAACATGGAACCCGTTTCCGGACATCCGTGGCCCCCTCCGCTCTCNNATGGTGTGGACGGCGGGCAGCAAGCTCGCCGTTGCTGTTTCTGAGGCTGGCGGGCTCGGACTTCTTGGAGCCGGTTCCATGAAGCCGGATCTCCTCCGGCAGCACATCCGTAGCGCGCGGGAGGCCACGCGCTTTCCTGTGGGCGTCAATGTCCCGCTGGCACGGGGAGATGCAGCGGACTTGCTCGATGTCGCACTGGAGGAGGGCATTCGCATCATCTTCACCTCCTCGGGCAGTCCTGCACAGCACACGCGCCGGCTGAAAGACGCCGGATGCACCGTTGTCCATGTCATCGCTGCAGTCAAGCATGCCCTGAAGGCCGCAGAATCGGGGTGCGATGCGGTGGTGGCGGAGGGTTTTGAAGCGGGCGGGCACAACGGCATCGACGAGATCACCACGTTGGCCCTGGTACCCCAGATTGTGGACGCGGTTGCGCTTCCAGTCCTTGCCGCCGGAGGGATCGCGGATGGCCGGGGCATGGCGGCGGCGCTCGCCCTGGGAGCGGAGGCCGTGCAGGTCGGGACCAGGTTCGCTGCAACTGTGGAGTCTTCGGCCCATCCGACCTACAAGCGGCTCGTCGCAGAATCCGCCGACAGCGGTACCGTGCTGACCATGCGGCGACTGGCTCCTGTACGGATGCTGAAGACCCCTTTCGCGGTAAAGGCGGCCGACGCTGAACGGCGGGGTGCCCCCAGGGAAGAGATGGAAGCACTCCTCGGCACGAAACGCGAAATGCTTGGAATTTTTGAAGGAAATGTCGACGAAGGAATGTTTGAAGCGGGCCAGAGCGCAGGACTGGTCCACGACACGCCTCATGCCGCCGAAATCGTCCGGCGAATGATGGACGGATACTATTCCACTTGTGAACGCATGGCCGGGACTCTTGCATGACACCATTTGTTCAGCGTCTCAGAGAAAAAATCATTGTTTTCGACGGTGCCACCGGCACCCATCTGCAGGGGCAGCTTCTCACCGAGGATGACTTCGGGGGGGAGCATCTGAACGGGTGTAACGAGTACCTGGTGATATCCAAGCCGTCTGCCGTGGAGAACGTGCACCGGGATTATCTCGAGGCGGGGTGCGATGTGATCGAGACCGACAGTTTCGGTTCGACGTCGATCGTGCTCGCCGAGTACGGCCTGGCGGATCGCGCTTACGAATTATCGTATCTCTCCGCACAAATCGCCCGGCGCGTTGCCGCGGATTTTTCCACGCCTTCGCATCCGCGCTATGTCGCCGGCTCCATGGGGCCGACAACAAAGCTTCCCTCGCTCGGCCACATCACGTTCCGTGACATGGCTGCCGCGTACCGCGTCCAGGCACAGGGGTTGGTCGAAGGCGGCGCCGATCTCCTGTGCGTGGAGACATGCCAGGACGTGCTGCAGGCGAAGGCGGCGCTCTTCGGTATCTACCGGTATTTCGAAGAAGCCCGTGTGCGCGTGCCACTGATCGTCTCCGTGACGGTGGAATCGATGGGCACCATGCTGCTGGGCACGGAAATCGGCGCCGCCCTGGTTGCACTGGAACCATATGATGTTGACGTCATCGGAATGAACTGCGCAACCGGCCCGCAGGAAATGTCCGACCACGTGCGGGTCCTGGCCTCGTCCAGTCCCAAACCGATTTTCGTGATGCCCAATGCCGGCATTCCTGAGAATATCGGCGGCCATGCGCATTACAAGCTTGGTCCTGAGGAATTTGCGAAGACGCTGACGCACTTTGTGGTGGACCTGGGTGTAAGCGTGGTCGGCGGTTGCTGCGGCACGACCCAGGAACACCTCCGGCAACTGGTGGCTTCCGTGGGCGCGATGGCACCCCGCGAACGATCCTGGGATTTCGTCCCCAGTGCCGCCAGCCTCTATCAGGCGGTTCCGTTCCATATCGATCCGCCGCCCGTGCTCGTCGGAGAGCGCACCAATGCCAACGGCAGCAAGCTCTTCCGCGACCTGCTTGCCAGGGAGGACTGGGAGGGGATCGTCGCGATGGGGAAAGAAGCTTCGCGCGAAGGCGCACATATGGTCGACGTCTGTGCAGCCTTTGTCGGCCGTGATGAATTGCGCGATATGCACGAAATCATCTTCCGTTTCAATACCCAGGTGACCCTGCCCATCGTGATCGATTCGACCGAACCGCCGGTGATCGAAGAGGCCCTCCAATTGATCGGCGGGAAAGCGGTGATCAACTCGATTAACCTCGAGGATGGGATCGGACGTGCAGAGGTGATCCTCCGGCTCTGCAAGAACTACGGCGCCGCGGTCATCGCCCTGACGATCGACGAACAGGGGATGGCGAAAACCGCCGACAAGAAACTGGAGGTCGCACGGCGCATGTTTGACCTGGCTGTCGGGAAATTCGGCATGCATCCGCACGACCTGATTTTCGACATGCTGACGTTCACGCTGGGCTCGGGCGACGACGAATTCCGCCGCGCAGGAATGGAAACCCTCGACGCCATCCGCAGGGTCAAAAAAGAGCTCCCCGGCGTCAAGACACTCCTCGGCGTCAGCAATATCTCTTTCGGCCTCTCCCCGCACGTCCGCCACGTCCTTAACAGCGTGTTTTTGCATTATGCGATCGAAGCGGGACTGGACATGGCGATTGTGCATGCCGGAAAGATCATGCCGCTCTATAAGGTGGATGAACGCGGCAGAGAACTCTGCAGGCAACTGATCTTCGACGAGCGTCGCTTTGAAGAGGTGCCGGCATGAGCCCAGCCCCGACCGCACACAAGCTTGTGTTCGACCCTCTGACGGCATTGATGGCCCACTATGCTGCGCACACCCCCCAAAAGCGGGAAGCAGTGGTGCGCGCAGCTGCCGTGGAAGACCGCTTGAAAGACCGTGTGATTGACGGCGACAAGGTCGGCCTGCAGGCCGACCTGGATGAGGCGCTGAAAACCTACAGCGCACTCGACATCATCAATACCGTTCTGCTCGGTGGCATGAAGGTTGTAGGCGAGCTGTTCGGCAGCGGCCAGATGCAGCTTCCGTTCGTCCTGCAATCGGCTGAAGTCATGAAAACAGCGGTGGCGTATCTCGAGCAGTTTATGGATAAAGCCGCCTCAACGTCAAAAGGTGTCATGGTGCTCGCAACAGTCAAGGGGGATGTGCACGATATCGGGAAGAACCTGGTGGATATCATCCTGACCAACAACGGGTACAAGGTGATCAACCTCGGGATCAAATGTCCCGTCGAAACGATGCTGCATGCAGCGGAAGAACACAAGGCGCATGCAATCGGCATGAGCGGCCTGCTGGTGAAATCCACGCTCATCATGAAGGAAAACCTGGCGGTGATGAGCGAACGCAACATCACGATCCCCGTGATTCTCGGCGGCGCCGCCCTCACCCGCAGATATGTCGAGCAAGACCTGCGGGCCGTGTACACCGGGCCGGTTGTCTATGCCAATGATGCGTTTGACGGTCTCAAGTATATGGAACAGATCGGCAAAGGGGAACTGTCGGCGACGCCGCAGGCGGGAGCGGAGGACGAAGAGGTGCTGACCGGGACGGAGGCGAAGATTGCGCTGGCGGAACAGGAAGACCAGCGGTACCGCGACCCCGCACCGGCCGGACTGACACTGCATTCCACAGTGCGCAAAGATGTGCCGGTTCCCGTTCCCCCCTTCTGGGGCGTTCGCGTCATTGATGACGTTCCACTCGACCAGGTGTTCGCGTACATCAATGAGGTGGCATTGATCCGGGGCCAGTGGCAGGTACGCAAAGGGAAACTGAACGAAACAGAATACCGTCTGCTCCTGCAGGAGAAGGTCGCGCCCGCCCTGGCGCAGTTGAAGGACCAGGTGCGGCGGGAACGGCTGCTTCAGCCGAAAGTCGTGTACGGCTACTTCCGGTGCCAGTCCTCCGGGAACGACCTCATCATCTATGCCGACGACGGCCGGAGCGAACGGCTCCGGTTCACGTTCCCCCGGCAACGCGACGACCGCCATCTCTGTCTGACGGACTATTTCGCGGACGTGGATTCGGGACGGATGGATGTTGTGGCATTTCATCTGGTGACGATGGGCCGCGTGGCATCCGAGCACTCTGCACAACTTTTTGCGGCGAATAATTACAAAGAGTATCTGTACTTCCATGGCCTCAGCGTGGAATGCGCGGAAGCCCTCGCCGAGTTATGGCACAAGCGGATCCGCGAAGAGCTGGGGATCGCCGGCAAGGATGCGCCGGATATCAGGCGTCTCTTTTCACAGGGTTACCAGGGATCCCGTTACAGCTTTGGCTACCCGGCATGCCCGAACCTGGAAGATCAAGCAAAGCTGTTCCGTCTTCTGGACGGCGAACAGATCGGTGTGAGGTTGACGGATGAATTCTCGCTGGAGCCGGAACAAAGCACGAATGCCATCGTTGTGCACCATCCCGAGGCACGATACTTCAATATCAAATGAGAAAACCGCGGTTCTTCAGGCCCACCCCGGGATGGCTCAATCACCGCCTCTTTTGAGCATTATCATGTAAACTGAGCGGGTCCAGCTTGCTATTCCAGCCTGTTTTCATTACGTTTGGACCACGAGACAGGTACAGGAGTCTGTTTCGCATTCATAACGGAGGAAATTTGCTATGGCTACGATGATCACGGAAGAGTGCATCAACTGCGGCGCGTGTGAGCCGGAATGTCCAAATACCGCAATTTATGCCGGCGGCGTGCAGTACGAGTATAATGGCAAAATGCACGATGCGCTCTCAGCCGATTTTTACTATATCGTTCCTGAAAAATGCACGGAATGCGTNNGAGAGTGAAGATGTCCTGCTGGCCCGCGCAAAAGAGATTCATCCGGAAAAAGAATTCTCTGGATTGACTGCTTCGAATTCGCATTTCCGCAAGGGATAATTCATCACGTTGAACGGTATGACTGACCAAGGTCGGTCTTCTTCTGCGACGCCGATGACCGGTGCCGGAAGGAGTGCCGACCTTCCTTGTTTGTGGGAGGAGCGTGCTGCATGGTCATAGGCGGCTATGAAGTGCTCGCCATCGAGACGGGCAGATTCAGGCTCGACGGCGGAGCGATGTTCGGCGTCGTCCCCAAACCGCTTTGGGAACGGATCGCGCCGGCCGACGAACGGAACCGGATCGCCATGGCTTCGCGTTCGATGCTCTTGCGGGGGAACGGACGGACGATACTCGTCGATGCCGGGAACGGGGACAAGTACAGTGACAAATTGCGCGACATTTTTGCCTTCGACACAACAGGGAACGATATCGTGACCTCCCTTGCACGCTACGGAGTTGCGCCGGGGGATGTGACGGATGTGATTCTGACGCATCTGCATTTCGATCATGCGGGCGGAGCCACAGTTCGTGTCCGTGACCGGATCGAACCGGCGTTTCCCCGGGCGCGTTATCATGTGCAGCGCGCGCAATGGGACGCCGCACACCGGCCGACGGAACGCGACCGCGCGAGCTATATCCCTGAGGATTTCGAACCGCTGATGGAAGAGGGTGTGCTGCAATTGAGGGACGACGACGGGGAGATCCTCCCGGGTATCACTACGCTGGTCTGCTACGGCCACACCACCGCCCTGCAATGCCCGGTCGTCTCCGACGGGAAGACCAGCCTGGTGTTTTGCGCGGATCTCGTGCCCATGCGCCCCCATGTCCAGCTGCCGTGGATCATGGGATATGACCTCCGGCCCCTGGTCACGCTCGAAGAGAAACGACGGGTCCTGCGACGGGCGGTCGACGAAGGGTGGCTCCTCTTCTTCCAGCACGACCCCGACGTCGCAATGAGTCGCGCGGTGGAGGATGAGAAAGGCTTCCGGGCGGGCCCGGTGATCAGCATCTGAAGCGACGCAGGCGAAAAGGACCAGGGGCCGCATATCGTCCTCCATGCGCCCCTGGTGAACCGCAGGGCAGATGGACGGCACTGCAGTCCGGGGTATCCCCGGTCCGGTCTCATCGAGGATAAGCGTATGGGTACACGACGCATCTGCGTCGGCGCACTTGAGGATCTTCCGCTCCGGCGCGGCAGGCTCGTTCGCGATGGCATGGACGAAATCGCCGTCTGGCAGGCGGACGGGCGGGTGTATGCCATCAGCGCCGTCTGCGCGCACCAGCATACGGCAACCCTGCACGAGGGAACGCGGCACGGTACAATGGTCACGTGTCCGCTGCACGGATGGATCTATTCCCTGGAGACGGGCTGCGCGGTGGCGGGCAGCGGTGTCCTGAAAACGTACCCTGTGAAGGTGGAGCGCGGAGTGGTCTATGTGGAAATCGACGACGAGGAGTGACTGGCGATGTTGAATTCCCGGGATGTGAAACAGCGTGCCCGGGAGCTGGGTTTCACGCACACGGGCATCGCTCGCGCAGAATTGCTTGAAGAAGAAGGCCGCCTTCTTGACGAATGGTTCCGCCGGGACTACGATGCGACCATGGGATGGATGCGCAAACGGCGTGAGGAACGGCGGGACATCCGCCAGATCCTTCCCGGTGCGCGTTCGGTGATTGTCGTTGCGGTGAACTACGCCGCAGAAGCAGGGACGGGAACCGGCGGGGGCCCGCTGAAAATCTCGCAGTATGCCAGGGGCGTTGACTATCACGATGTGGTGACCCCGCGGCTCGAAGAGTTGCTGAAATGGATGCGGGCGCAGGTGCCGGGCACGGAAGGGAGATTCTATGTCGACACCGGCCCGGTGATGGAAAAAGCCTGGGCCGTGCGGGCTGGCATCGGGTGGCTGGGTAAACATACGAATGTGATCACACAGGACTACGGATCCTGGGTATTTCTCGGCGTGCTGTTGACGACACTGGATCTTGCACCCGATGCGCCGGCGTTCGACAGGTGCGGGAGCTGCACACGTTGCATCGAGGCCTGTCCGACCCAGGCCATTGTTGCCCCCTACATTCTCGATGCGCGGCGGTGTATATCGTATCTGACGATAGAACACAGGGGCGACATCCCCGCAGAGCTTACCGAACGGTCCGGAGAGTGGATCTTCGGCTGCGATGTCTGCCAGGATGTGTGCCCGTGGAATATCAAGTTCTCCGAGCCGACCGACGACCCGGCGTTTCATGAAACGGATGGGACCGTCACGGCCGATCCGTCTGCGCTGCTGCGTCTCACGCCGGAGGAGTTTGTGGCGAAGTTTAGGAAGAGTCCGGTCCGCCGGGCACGCTGGGAAGGATTCATGCGCAATGTGCGCATTGCACTCCGGAATCTGGCAACGCGGAGGTGACCCGCGGCAGGGTCCGGCTGCATCATACGACTAACCACACATGAATGACGACGAAGGAGCTGACACGTTCATGCCAATGCATCATCGACTCGTAATCCTGGGATCCGGTCCTGCCGGACTGACTGCGGCGCTGTACGCTGCGCGCGCCAACCTGCGGCCCGTGGTGTTCGAAGGGATCCAGCCAGGCGGGCAATTGACAATCACGACGGAAGTGGAGAACTACCCGGGCTTTCCGCAGGGCGTGCTGGGACCGGAACTGATGGAACAGTTCCGTGCACAGGCGTTGCGTTTCGGCGCGGAAACGCATTTCAAGAATGTCACAAAGGTGGAGCTCCGGAGCCGACCCGTGCGGCTCTGGGTCGACGAGGAGGAACATACAGCAGACGCACTCATCATTGCTACCGGTGCCTCCGCACGGCTGCTCGGCCTCGCTTCGGAGTTGGCATTCATGGGGTACGGTGTCTCCGCATGCGCCACATGCGATGGATTCTTCTACAGGGGCCTCGAAGTGGTCGTGATCGGCGGCGGCGACACCGCCGTGGAGGAGGCGACGTTTCTGACAAAGTTCGCCAACAGGGTGACAATCATCCACCGACGGGATGCCCTCCGCGCCTCGAAGATCATGCAGGANNATGCAGGAAAAAGCGGCAAAGAACACACGTATTGCTTTTCTCTGGGACTCTGTCGTGGAGGAGATTTTGGGGAAGAACGAAAACGGCAAAAAACTGGTCACCGGCGTGCGCGTGAGAAATGTGAAGACAGGCTCGATCAGCGATGTGAAGACGGACGGGGTGTTCATCGGGATCGGTCACCAGCCGAACACAGGGCTTTTCAAGGGACAGCTGGAAATGGATCCTGTGGGTTACCTTCTCACCCAAAGGAGGGGAACGGCGACGAATATTCCCGGTGTGTTTGCCGCCGGCGA
>PMCM01000108.1 GCA_003154155.1 Ignavibacteriota bacterium
AGATGTTTGCCGATTTCCATGGGCTCAGCGCCGGAACGAAAGATAACGGACCGCCGCGGCCGCGTTCACGACGAGATTCATCCAGGGGAACGCGAGCCAGTGGTACCACGCCGCGTGGCGGGCGAAGAACCGGAAATTGCTCCGGAACTTGTGGGTCAGCTTATACCGGGAGAGATGGCCGCCCGCGCTGACCGACACCTTGTGCCAGACGCGGGCCCTGGGTTCCACGACGATGCGGTATCCGGCGGCGCGGGCGCGGGCGCACCAGTCGGCGTCCTCCGCGTACATGAAGTACGATTCGTCCAGGAGGCCGACGCGCTCCAGCGCCTCGCGGCGGGCCAGGAGGCAGCATCCCGTCGCAGAGTCGGTGTCGTGCGGACGCATTGCGAGCCCGGAAGCCGTCCGGCGAATCCCGGCGTGCCGCATCGTTCCCGTCCAGTAGGAGATCTCTCCCCCGGCGTACCAGAGGAGGTCGGGCCTGTCGTGGTAGAAGATAAAAGGCGCGACGGCGCCGATCTCGGGGGAGGAGCGGAGCGTCGAGCTCATCGCCCGGAGGAAGTCGGGGTCCACGACGGTGTCGTTGTTCAGCAGCAGGATCTCCTCCGCGCCGGAGGCGAGCGCGTGCCGTATCCCCGCGTTATTTCCCCCCGCGAAGCGGAGGTTGGTCCCCATCGGCAGGACGGTGACGGCGGGGTGGCGGCGCCTGATCTCGTCGACGGACCCGTCCTTCGAGCCGTTGTCGACGACGATGACTTCCATCGGGCCCGCCTTCTCCAGGGATGCGAGGCATTCCAGCGTGAGGTCCCTGCCGTTCCAGTTCACGATGACGACGCTTGTGCGGGGATCGGCGGGCACGGTCAGGAGCCTTTCCCGAGGAGATAGACGCCGCCGCTGCAGGCGAGCTCGCTGATGACCGGGAGTCCGGCGACGGGGCCGGCGGGGATCGGAGTCAGGCCGAAGCGGATATGGTTCGGACTGATGAGGTACGCTTGCTTGTGCGTGATCCGCAGGCCGGCCTCTTCGGCGAGACGTTCGAACTTCCTCATCCCCATTTTCAGCCGTCCCAGCTTCGACACCTCCTCCACGATATGCGGCGCTTCGTTCTTCAGGCGCGGCAGGAGGAAGGAGAGGGAGAGTGGGAGGAGATGGAAAAAGGGGATGCGCGCGTAGGAGGCGCGGAGGTGCTGCTGGTGCGCGCCGTACGCGGAATAATAGGGGGGGAAGGTGATCAGGATCGCGCCGTCGGGCCGGAGGCAGGCGGCCAACCGCTGGAGCATGGCGAGCTTATGGTCCAGATGCTCGAAGACGTCGTGGAGCGTGACGAGGTCGAACGTCCTGTCGGCGAAGGGCAGGGGGTCGCGGTACATGTCGCCGACGGCGAATTCGATCGCGCGGTCTCCCGAGAGGAGCCGCGCGGCGTCGACGCGGGGGACGTCGACGTCGAACCCCGCGCAGACGGCGCCGGCGTCATGCAGGGCGCAGAGTCCGCCCCCCTCGGCGCACCCCACGTCGAGGACCGNNGAGACATCGTACTGGTATTGCCAGTACCCGCGGGTGTGGTCTGTCAGTTCAGTCATGGCCCCTCACTGCTGTTACTTCCATCCGGTCGCCGAACGCGCCGCTGAGCGCTGTGACGGCCGCGTTAATATAGTGGAACGACTTCTTGCCGATCCGCTCTGCGGCCGTCCCCCGGAGGGCGATGCGCCCCGGGGGGATCAGTCCCTGCGCGACCGTGACCCGGACGAACCCGCACCGCGCGAGGAGCGAGCGGATGCTCGCCGGGCGGTACTCGAACAGATGGTACGGCGGGAGGCGGACGGTCGCCTCGCGCCCGAGCGTCCGGTAGAGTGCGAACCCCGCGCGCGAGAAGAGCGTGTTGGTCTGGGACGGGCAGGCCAGGACAAGCGTCCCGCCGGGGAGGAGGAGCCGCCGGATCTCCCGGAGGCTTGCGACGGGGTCGGGAAGATGCTCGATCACGTCCCCCATGTAGGCCAGCGCGAAGCTCCCTCCGGGGAGCTTCGCGTCGATGACGTCTCCGGTGATCACCGTGAGGCCGAATGTCTCCCGCGCGAACTGCGCGGCGTCGGCGGAGAACTCCACGCCCGTGACGTCGTATCCCGCCCCGCGCGCGGCGTTGAGGAACGCCCCTCCCGCGCATCCGATCTCGAGGAACCGTCCGGAAGGGACGAGGGCGCCCAGCCGGGACAGGAGCGGCAGGTCCGCGAGGGACGCGCGCGCGGCGTCGTCGAAGCAGGAGCCCTCGTGTCCGCAGCGGTAGTCCCCTTCAAAATACTCCTTCGCGTACAACCCGGCGATCTCCGCGGGGGAGGGCTGCGGGTCGAGGAAGATGATCCCGCAGTCGCGGCACGCCACGGCGCGGAGACGGCGTCCGCCGAAGTCGTATCCGAAGGGAACGGCACGCGTGCGCACCGAAGCGCAGATCCGGCAGGATGTCGTTGTGCGGGTCATCGGTCCGACGCGAGCGTTTCGATGCCGGCGCAGAGGCGATCCCAGGAGTAGCGCGCCTTTTCTTCGGACACGCGGGCGCGGAGCGCCGCGTGGTTGAGAGAGGTGAAGAAGCGGACGATGCCGTCGGCCAGCGCCGGGGGGTTGTCGGGGGGGACCAGCACGCCGGTCTCCCCGTCCCGCACCGCTTCGGCGAGTCCCCCCGCCGTCGTGGCGATGACTGGCACGTCGAAATTGTACGCGATCTGCGCGATGCCGCTCTGCGTGCCGGAGCTGTACGGGAGGACCACCGCGTCGGCCGCCGAAAAGTAGTTCTTCACCTCGTCGTTGGGGACGTAGTCCGAGCGGATGGTCACGTTTCCGCCGAGCCCGAGGGCCGCGATCTGTTCCCGGTACGGCGCCTCGTCGTCATAGAACTCCCCCACGACGAGGAGCTGGAGGTCGATCCTCCCTTTCAGAAGCGCCATGGCGTCGAGCAGCACGCCGAGTCCCTTGTATTTGCGCACGTACCCGAAGAAGAGGAGGACGTTCTTCCCCCGCACGCCCAGGGCCGCGCGGGCCTGCGCCGCGGGGACGGCGGCGCCGAAGCCGTGGTAGACCGGATGGGGGACGAGGATGGAGCGGGCGCCGGGAATGAGCGCGTGGAGGTCCTTCTCCACGGAGGCGGACTGCACGATGAACCCGTGCGCAGGCCGGAAGGCGTAGCGCGTGAAGAGACGGTCGCCGGGTCTCTTCTCGTGGGGGATGACGTTGTCGCAGATGTACACCACGCGCGTGCGCGTTCCCCGGCGCGCCACCCGTGCGATGGTGCCGAAGCAGGGCCCGAAGAACGGGAGCCAGTATTTGAAGATGATCAGATCCGGCCGGTCGCGTTTGAGCCGACGGCCGACGGCGAGCCAGTTCAGCGGGTTGATGGAATCCACGAGTGTCGGTGCGGGCACCGCCGAGGGGTCGTCGCCCGTTTCCTGCTGTGTTGTGCCGGGAAAGAGCAGCGACGGGTACTGGCGCTTGAACGTGATGGTGTTCACCCGGTGCCGCGTGCCGAGCGCTTTGGCGAGAAGGGCGTTGTAATGGGCGATGCCGCCGCGCAGGGGAAATGCCGTCCCGACAATGGTGATGTTCATCGGCCCGCCGCCTGCGCCGTTCGCGTGCGCTGCCGTTTCCAGGAAATCACGCCGCCGGCCAGGCAGAGCGCCAGCGTGGCCAGCGTGATCCAGAGCCCCTGTTGGAATGTTCCGGATTCAAACCTGAACGTCACCGTATGCGCACCGGCAGGCATGGCGATACCGCGCAGGCTGTAGTCTGTCCGGTACACCGGCGTGGGTGCGCCGTCGACGTACGCGTTCCACCCGGGATAGAACATCTCGCTCAGGACCAGGAATCCTTCGCGCGGGGTGGCAACCTGCATGTCGATCCTGTTCGGCTGGTAGCCCGTCACCTCCGCGTTCCATGCCGGCAGGGAGTCGGCCGGAGGATGAACCTGTGCCGGCAGATCCGCTTCCACAAGGGCGGTGACCGCGGGATCGAATTCGGGCGACTTCATCAGGGTCAGCAGCTCGTCTTCGGAATGCACCGGATGGACGTTGTACACCATGTGTGCCCGCGACAGGTATTCCCGGCGTTCGTGCAGCTCCAGCCGACGGTTGAGGGAATCGGTGACCGTGATGAATCGGATATTCAGGAGGTCGAACATTTTCGCAGGCGTGCTGGTCGACGGGTAGAGGCGTTGCAGCACGAGGGGCGTGTACCCTTCCATGGTGAAGATCCGGTCCACCAGTCCCTGGTTCCGGTCCATGATCAATCCCTGCGGATTGCGCGTATTGACGCGGAAGAGTCCCTCCTGGGCCCTGATGTATTTGATCAGAGGTTGAGCGCGCTGAAAGTGTTCTGCAGGATCATCGGGAGAAGTATTGTGATCGGCGCTGAAAAGGTAGGCATCCGCGAAGACCGTCGCGCAGGCAAGAAGGCCGATCCAGAGTCCGGCACGGGTGCGGTTCACGGAAAGCCACACGATCCAGGCACTCACCGCGGCGATGGCGGTTCCTGCAAGAAGCTGCCGGTTGACATAGGCATGTTCCGCCGCCTCGTGAGGGATGCCGAGCACACCATCCAGTGCGCCGGTGAGGAGGACGATGAGCAAAGCCAGAATCCCCCCGGCGACGGACAGGAGAGTCCGTCGGTGGAAGGCGGTCAGACGTTGCGGCTGTTCTTCGGCGAGATGATGGAGGAGAAAGGCCGAAAGCAATGCAGCGGCGAAGGCGAGGAAGATGCCCATGCGCGCGGGATTGCGAAATGCGGCGAAGCCCGGCACATAGTGAAAGAACGCCGGATGCAGGATAAAATTGCCGCCGAGGGAGAAGAGGAGCGCGAAGATTGCGACGCCGCCCAGGAACAGCACTGTGCGGTTCGATCTGAGAATCCAGAGCGCGGCGATCATGAGCAGCAGGGGGAGGATGCCGACGTACACGCACGTTTCCCAGTAGTGCCAGTACGGTCCCGGGCCCCAGTATTGCGAGCCGTGGGCGTCGGACACGCCAAACAGCTTCGGCACCAGGAGGGTCAGGATCTGTCCCCATCCCAGGCTTCCCTCCGTTGCCTTGGCGAAGGTGATCTGGGCGCGCACGGAGAGGGCCGACAGCTCCTGTGTCGGGAGGAACTGCACCATGGCGATGCCGATGGAGACAGCCACGATCGCCGCCGCTTTGGCGGCGAGCAGGATAGCCGGGCGCCCTGCGAGCCCGCGGAATCCGTACGTCGACAGGAGTTCGAACACGACGAAACAGAGGAGGAAGAAGTAGAAGAACAACGACATTTGCGGCGACCCGCCGAAGAAGCTGTGTCCGAGGACGGCGCCGGCGAGAAAGACCCGCCACCACTGCGGCGAGGCGAACGCTTTGCGCACCAGCCAGAGGATGAGCGGAAACCAGGCCACGACCACGAGGATCACCTGATGAATGGCGTGCAGGACCATGAATCCCGAAAAGGCATACACAATGCCGGCAAAGAGGGACGGCACGCGACGGAGTCCGTAGGAACGGGCGAGCAGAAACATCCCGGTGCCGGCGAGCCAGTAGTGCAGCAGGTTGACGAGCTCGAGCCAGAAGACGTCAAGGTGTCCGTCTCTCACGAACAGCGTGAGCACGGTCATCGGGAGATAGAAGACCTCCGTCTGGATTTCGGCCAGAAACGGCATCCCGTTGAAAGTGTACGGGTTCCAGAGGGGCAGCGCGCCCGATGCCAGGGTTGACGCGGCAAATTGCCGGAACGGATACCATTGATAGACGAAGTCTTCCCACAGGAACGCGCGTCCGGAGAGAAACGGGGCGAAGAACAGCCCGACGAGGAAGGCGAGCATGCCGATGCATTGCCAGTCCGTCGGCTCCCATGTCCGTTCACGTGTCTGCCGGGATTTGGGTGCTGAGCGTGCCATAGGTTTTGGGAGCGGTTAAGTGGGCAGGAGTGCGCGGATCCTGTCGAACACGGTATCCACCTTCAGGTACTGCATGCAATTGTTCGGACAGACCGGCGAGTAGTAGCAGGGGCAGTCAAAATCCGGCTCGACGATCACGCCCCGGCCATACAGCTCGAATTCGTGTTTGTTGAAGGTGTTGTTGAACAGGACCATTTGTTTGCGCAGGCCGGTGGCGATGTGCATTGCCATCGTCACCGCGGTAACGACCAGGTCGCACTGGTCGACGAGGTTGATGAACTGCCGCAGCGGGAAATGGCCGAGGTAGCGGGCGCCGCTGCGTTTGGCGATCCGGAGGTTCTTCTTGTGTTCCTGTTCGCCGCCCAGCAGCAGGGGCACGTAGCCGGCGTGTTTCAGGCGTTTGGCCAGGGCGATCCAGTACTGCTCGGGCCAGAGGCGTGACACCCAGCGTCCGCCGCATCCGGTGTTCAGGCCGATGATGGGCTTTTTCGACGGGAGTTTCCAGGTGTACCCGTCACGTGCGCAGTTGTCCAGGAGGTATTCTTCGCCGTGGAATGCGAACCCGGCGATCTCGAAAATTTCTTCCAGGTAGCTGCGGGTATTCTCCTTGCTCAGATCGTCGAACACGCCGGTGAGATATTTCGGCTGCGCCTGCGCATTCACCGGCGCGGGTTTGCCGTCGACCAGAATATATCCCTGCTTCCGGTCCGCCCGCAGTGAGGAGGCCAGCGCGCAGGCTTCACGGTCCTTGTCAAGATTGATGAGCAGGTCGAAGTGCACCGCCTGCAGGCTGACGATGCTCTGGAGGGTGAAGGGGAGGACAACGTCGACGACGTCGGGGACCACTTCGGGGCTGAGGGTGAGCCACCAGACGCGCCGTTCCGGGCTCACCTCCTGCAGTTTCCGGAGCAGCGGCGTTGTGCGGATGACGTCCCCCAGGGCGCCGAGTTTGATGATCAGGGTGTTCCCTGACTGCGGGAGATAGTGCGCACACACGCTTCCGTCGGCCTCGGTGCAATGGCATCCCTTCTGCTTGTGCGGACGGCAGGGGATGTCACCGCGGAACCAGCGGCAGTCTGTTTTGAGCGCCTCGAGTGAAGACCACGGTCGTGTCATGGGCATCCGGATCTACTTGAGATAGTCCCGGATGGCATATTCCTCGGTCGAGACCCTGGTCTTGCTGATCATTTCACCCAGGAGTCCGATGGAAATAAACTGCACGCCGATCACGATCAGCATGAACCCGGAGACGAAGAGCGGGCGGTTGCCGAGAGCCGTGAGGTGGAGAAACCACTCGACCACGAGAACCGCGTCGATGAGAAAGCCGGCAAACGCTGTCATGATGCCGAGCACCCCGAACAGATGCAGCGGCCGGCGGAGGTACCGCGTGGTGAACAGGGCTGTCACGAGATCCAGGAACCCCTTCCAGAATCGTCCCAGCCCGAACTTCGTTTTGCCGAAGCGGCGCGGACGATGCTGCACGGGGATCTCACCGATGCGGAAGCCTTCCCAGTGCGCGAGAACGGGAATGTACCGGTGCAGTTCGCCGTACACTTTGACCGTCTTGATCACATCCTTGCGATAGGCCTTGAGTCCGCAATTGAAATCGTGAATCTTGATGCCGGTCAGGAGGCGCGTGACGAAATTGAAAAACCGTGACGGGATGGTTTTGGTGATCGGATCGCGGCGGACTTTTTTCCAGCCGGACACGAGATCGTAGCCTTCGTCCAGCTTGCGCTTGAGCGCGGGGATTTCCGCTGGATCATCCTGCAGGTCGGCGTCCATCGTGATGACGNNTTCAGATCGCGCAGCACCTGAAACGAGCGATCGGTGCTCCCGTCGTCAACGAAGAGGAGTTCGTACCGGAGGTTCATCCGGCCGAGAACCCCGCGGATCTGGGAATGAAGTTCCTTGAGGGAGTCTTCCTCGTTGAAGAGGGGGATGACGATTGACAGGTCATTCCAGGGTTGCTGTGGTGCGCGCGGAGGTTGATTCTGCCGAGGGCGCTGTTGTGCGGCATTGCGTGGTTGTTGCGGGCCGGCTGGTGCCGGAGCAGGTGCCGCCTGTGGTGCCGGTGTATCGGTCATGAGATTCGCCAAGGAAAGATCGAAAATGTAAACGCATCGCAACAAACTAACCATTTTCCCTTATATAATCAATGAATGAGGGGCGTCGCGCGTTGACATTCCATCCCCATATTTCTATATTTTGTCAGCTGTTCGTTGTGCTCATACGCCTACCGCTTGGCCTTTGGACAGCGGCGGGAGAACCGGGAATGTGCAATCGGGTGGCCGTGACCGCTCTACCGTCCTATCGTCCACGAAAAGCCCTTGGTCAGAATTTCTTGCGGGATGCGAACATCGCCCGCAAGATCGTGGAGGCTATTGCTCCGGGGGCGGACGACACGGTCCTGGAGATCGGCCCCGGCGAAGGGGCGATCACGCTCCTGCTCGCCCGGCAGGTGAAGCGTCTCATCGCCGTTGAACTGGATCGCCGCGCGCTGTTGCATCTGCGCTCGGTGCTTGTGGGAACGCCGTCGGAGGTGATCGAGGGGGATATTCTGGACCTCGAGTTCGCCCCCCTGGCGGCACAGTACGGGCGATTGCGGGTGGCCGGCAACATCCCGTACAACATCACGAGTCCGATCCTCTTCCGCATCCTCGATGGGCGCCGGCACATCGTCGATGCCACGCTGCTCATGCAACGGGAAGTTGCGCGGCGGCTCGCCGCCTCGCACGGCAACAAGGAATACGGCATTCCATCGGTCTTCTGTCAACTTTATGCGGACGTGAACGTGCTTTTCGATGTTTCCCCGCAGGTGTTCTTTCCCCGTCCCGAAGTGACCTCGTCGCTGGTGCGGCTGCGCATGCTGGATGCGCCGCGCTATCCCGTCGACGATGACCCCTTCTTCCGGGCGATGGTGCGCAGTGTGTTCGGGAAACGGCGGAAGACACTCAAAGCCTCGCTTCGCTTCTTCCTGCCCGAACTCCCGGAGGTTCCGTTGCCGGTCGACCTGCAGCGCCGGCCGGAAGACCTGTCCATCCAGGAACTGACACTGCTAGCCAATGCCCTGTATCAAGGATCCGCCGGAGGCGTCCCCACCGCATGACTCTGCAGAAGCTGTTCCGCACACTCCATTCGGCGGACCTGGTCATCATGGCCTACGGGGTCCTCCTGAGCATTCTCAATATTGTGGTCGGCGACCGGATTCCCAATTGGTGGTTGATGGTGCTCATCAACATCGTCGTGAGCATCGGCATCTGCATGCTCGCCGTCGCGCGCTCCCGGAGCAATTCGCGTATCCTCGAGTACGTGCACGACTGGTATGCTGCACCCCTCGTATTCCTGACATTCAAGGAGCTGTATTACATCATCGATCCCCTTCACGGGGGACGGAATTACGATGCGGTGCTGATTAGGGCGGACCACTGGATGTTCGGGGTAAACCCGACCGAATGGCTGATGCAGTTCTCGCACCCCGTAGTGACGGAAGTGCTCCAGATCGCCTACACCATCTTCTATTTGCTCTTTTTGCTTGCAGGGCTCGAACTCTACCGGCGGAAGAACCGGGCGGTGTTTCATTTCTTCATGTTCACCTGCATTTACGGGTTTTACCTCTCCTACCTCGGCTACTTTACGCTCCCTGCGGTCGGTCCGCGTTTTACCCTGCACGATTTCGGCGCCATGGACCACGATCTGCCCGGGCTCTGGCTCACGCCGTACCTCCGCTGGTTTGTCAATATGGGGGAATCCGTCCCCGCGGGCGTGTCCAATGCCGTCGCCCAGGCGGCAACCCAGCGTGACGTGTTTCCCAGCGGGCATACCATGATGATGCTCGTCCTGATGGCGTTTAGCGTGCGCTACCGCCTCCGAACCAGATATCTGATGATCGGGAACGGCACACTGCTGATCATTGCCACAGTCTACGAGCGCTATCACTATGTGGTGGACCTTTTAGGCGGAACCGTATTCTTCCTGATCTGCATCTGGACCGCGCCGGCGCTGTACCGCTTCACCCTTCGCCGCTTTAACACCATGGACAGCCAATACGACGGCATCAGCTCCATCCCTTGATTCTGACTCCCGAATAGCGTACATCGTGATCGTGGGGAGGCGAAAATGAGCAGCGGAGATGGTCACAAAGCATATCTGGTGGCGGGCGTCTGTTGTGCGACGGAGGAGGGGGTTCTCCGCAAAAGCCTCGACAGCGCGCTCGGCAAGAACCGGTACACCTTCAGCCTCGTAAGCGCGGAATTGCGTGTGGATGCGTCGGTGCCGGAACACGACGTGCTCCGCGGCATCCACCACGCGGGCTTCTCCGCCCGGCTCAAGAGTGCCGCTCTCCCCGATGAACCCTTCCTGCAACGCCACGGTCATGCGCTCCGCACCGCGGCCGGTGCGGCACTGACGCTTGCCGGCGCCATTGTCGAGCTCACCACGGCCTCCGTTCCGGTTTCCCGTGCACTTCTTCTTGCGGCTGTTGTTGTCGGCGGGTGGGACGTGTTTCCCCGCGCCTTCATCGCGGTGCGCAACCGCGCGCTGGATATGAACGTGCTCATGGCGTTGGCGGTGATCGGCGCACTCGCGATCGGCCGGTGGACCGAGGCGGCCGCCGTGATCGTGCTGTTCGCAGTCGCTCTCATGCTCGAAACCTACAGCGCGACGCGCACGCGGCGCGCTGTCCACTCCCTGATGGCGCTTTCCCCGGTCCTGGCACGCATCAGTCAGGCCGGCCGCGAGGAACGCATTCTGGCCTCATCGGTCAATCCGGGCGATGTCGTGATCATCCGGCCGGGAGAACGCATTCCGGTCGACGGCCTGGTGGTTGACGGCATCTCCCCTGTGGATCAAAGCACCATCACCGGGGAATCGGTGCCGGTATTGCGTTCGGCGGGTGACCAGGTGTACGCCGGGTCGTTGAACGGCCGGGGTGCGTTGCGGGTGCGCACAACCCACCGTTTCGAGGAGACCACACTGGCCCGGATCATTCAGCTGATTGAAGACGCAGAGCATCAGCGCGCCCCGGTGCAGAATTTCGTGGACCGCTTCACCGCCGTGTACACGCCCGCCGTGCTGGGCGCTGCGCTGCTTGTCGCCGTCTTGCCGCCGCTCATTGCCGGGGGCGCGTTCAGCGAGTGGCTCTACAGGGCGCTCGTCCTGCTGGTGATCGCCTGTCCGTGCGCCCTGGTCATCTCCACGCCGGTGACGCTGGTGAGCGCCCTCACCAACGGCGCACGGAACGGCGTGCTCATCAAAGGGGGGCGCTACCTCGAAGCAATGGGCGAGGTCCGTGCCATGGCGTTTGACAAGACAGGGACGCTCACCGAGGGAAGGCTGGAAGTGACCGATGTGGTGTCGTTGAGCGCCCTGCCGGCCGCGGAGGTGCTGCAAATCGTCGCAGCCATCGAACATCACTCCGAGCACCACCTCGCCGCCGCGCTCATCCATGAAGTGCACCACAGAGGGATTACCTATGACCACCTCCATGTCGACGCGTTTACCGCACTTCCCGGCAAAGGGGTCATGGCCAGGGTCGACGGGAGGCAGTACTACGTCGGCAGCCACGAGCTCAGCCGCGAGCGGAATTTTCTGACCGGAGTCGCTGAGCTGGCGGCGTTTGCGTTTATGGCGGACGGCAAGTCGATTCTCATCCTCGGTGTGGAGGGGAGCCCTATCGGCATCGTAGCGCTGCGCGATTCCCTGCGGCCCGAGTGCCGGGCATCGCTCCAGGAGCTCCGCGATCGCGGCGTCCGGCAATTGATCATGCTCTCCGGGGATAACGACGAAGCCGCATCGCGGATCGCTCGGGACGCGGGGGTGCAGCAGTGGATGGCGAATCTCAAACCTGGAGACAAAGTCGAAGCGGTCCGCTCACTCCTGCAGGAGTTCACATCCGTGGCGATGGTCGGGGACGGCATCAACGATGCGCCGGCTCTGGCTGCGGCTACGGTGGGGATCGCCATGGGCGCCGCGGGAAGTGACACAGCCCTCGAAACCGCCCATATTGTGCTCATGGGTGACAACCTGGCCAAACTCCCCTACCTGGTTGCCCTGGGCAGGTTTACTATGCGCATTATCCGCCAGAATATCGCCCTGGCGTTGGTATTGAAGGGGATCTTTATCGTTCTGAGCATGGCAGGCATCGCCACCCTCTGGATGGCCGTTCTGGCAGATGACGGTGCCGCCCTGGCGGTGATTCTGAACGGCCTCCGCGTGCTCACCTACCGGCATTCTTCTCATTGACATTCTGACAGGGATTTAGTACCTTTTTATTCCTATTCATTTCAAGGAATCCCACGATGTTCGCCGTCGTAGAAGTTGCCGGAATACAATTTAAAGTTGCCCCCAAAGACCGCATCAACGTGCCGAGTCTGGCCGAGAAACCGGGCACGAAGATCCACCTGGAGCGTGTCATGCTCGTCGGCGATGACAAGACCGTGGTCGTAGGTCACCCCCTGGTTGCCGGCGCAAGCGTAGAAGCGACGGTGATCGATCACGGCAAAGGCGTCAAAGTGATCGTGTTCAAGAAAAAGCGGCGTAAAAGATATCGTGTCAAGCGCGGCCACCGCCAGGGGTATACCGAAATCGAAATCAACAGCATTGCACAGTAGGGGTTTATCATGGCACACAAAAAAGGTGTCGGCAGTTCTCGCAACGGTCGTGACAGCAATGCACAGCGTCTGGGTGTCAAGCGGTTCGGCGGCGAAGTGGTCTCCGCAGGGAGCATCATCGTCCGCCAGCGCGGGACGCGCTTCCAGCCGGGGACCAACGTCGGCATCGGCGGCGACGATACGCTGTTTGCAACGGCAAACGGGATCGTGAACTTCAAGAAGCTCAGCAAATCCCGCCATGTCGTCAGCATTCTTCCCCAGGCCTGATCGGTCTCACGCATAAACGGGAGTGCTACAGATGAAGATCACCGTCATCGGTGCGGGTAATGTCGGCGCCACCACCGCCCAGCGGCTCGTGGATAAGCAGCTCGCCAACGAGGTCGTGCTGGTGGACGTGCTGGAAGGCATCCCGCAGGGCAAAGCCCTGGACATGTTTGAAGCATCGCCGGTGGAGAAGGTGGACGTCCGTGTGGTCGGCTCCAACACCTATGATGCCACGGCGAAATCCGACATCGTGGTCATTACCGCCGGCATCGCCCGCAAGCCGGGCATGAGCCGGGATGACCTGATGAACACCAATTGTGCGATCGTCAGGAACTGCGCGTCGTCGGCCGTGGCCGTCTCACCCGATGCGATCTTCATCGTTGTCTCAAACCCGCTCGATGTTATGGCCTATGTGGCCATGAAAGCTGCCAAGCTTCCCCGCGAACGCGTGATCGGCATGGCGGGGGTCCTCGACGCGGCGCGCTTCCGCTCGTTCATCGCCCTGGAACTGAATGTGTCTGTGGAAGACGTGAATGCCTTCGTCCTGGGCGGCCACGGCGATTCCATGGTGCCCCTCCCGCGCTACTCGACCGTTGCCGGCATCCCGATCACCGAGTTGTTGGACCAGCAGGCGGTGGACCGTCTGGTAAAACGCACCCGTGACGGCGGCATTGAAATCGTCAATTTTCTGAAAACCGGCAGCGCGTATTACGCCCCCTCGGCGGCCACGGTCGCCATGGTGGAATCGATCGTCAGGAACAAGAAGCGGATTCTCCCCTGTTCAGTATATCTCCAGGGTGAGTACGGCCTGCAGAACACCTTCGCCGGCGTGCCGGTGAAACTCGGCAGGAACGGGATGGAGCAGATCATCCAGATCAAGCTGAACCCCGACGAACAGGCCGCGCTCGCAAAGTCGGCCGCAGATGTTACAGCGTCCATCGGCAAACTGCAGATGTAGGGTTATCATGACACTGCATGCAAGGGCGACCCGGTGGGTTGCCCTTTTCTGTGTCGGCCTTGTCCCGCTCGCGTGCCGCCAGGGTGACGAAGGTCCCCTGGCTCCGGTGCCCATTCCGTTTCATCTCACATTCTCCCCCGGCGACTCCTACCAGTATGACGCCTGGCTCATCGATCCCTTCGGCTATCCGTCGCCGACAACATCCCATGCCGTGCAACGCGTGCTGACCGCCGGCGGAACATCGGCCGGACTGACCGGCGTCGCGACGATTCTCGACAGCACGAATATCCTCCGCGACAGCACCGCCGATGTGCAACAGTTCTCGATCGGTCAATCAGCGGATGGTGATGTGTACAGGTTCGGACTTGTCGCAGATATTGCGCGGATGCTGAAACTGCCGGTGCCTCCGCGACGTTGGGACCGGATTGCAGGGTTCAGTCTCGGGTTCGGACAGACGTGGGTGGCGGGCTATCTGGATTCAACGCAGCAGAGCGCGGTGTACGGTGAGTTTTCCGGCGTAGGGGAACAGTTTTCCGTGAAGGTCAACGGCGTCCAGAGCATTTTCAACGGCTACCGCATCAATCTGTACGGACCGGGAGTGGACTATAATTTCTGGATCGCGGATGCGCCCTCCGGCTTTCTCCGGATCATCCTTCAACCGGGCGATACCACATACGGAGCGGAATTTGATCTGACGGAAACGCGGCGGGCGACGCCGTAGGCGCCGCTATTTGTTGGTGTCGAGCCAGAGACGTACCTGTGTCCCTTGCGGGGTGACGTCAAACTCCACCTTGTCCATCAATGTCCGCATCAGGAATATCCCCCGCCCGCTTTCCCGCATGAGGTTCTCTTCTTTCAGCGGGTTCTTGACGTGTTCCATCTTGAATCCCCGTCCCTGGTCTTCAATCACGAACAGCAGCCAGCCCGGCAGGACCTCGCACTGCACTTTGACCTTCTTCTCGACATCCGCCTTGTTGCCGTGCATGATGGCATTGTTCACGGCTTCGGTGAGCGACACCATCACCTTGTGCATCTGAATCTCATCCAGACCGACGCCCGCGTTGATCCTCGCGAGAAATGTTTCCACCCGCCGTATGCTGCGCGGAGTACTCCGGAGGGTCAGGCGAAACACAGTTTGTGTCGATTTCACACGATGCCCGTCTATAGGTGAACGTAGAGATGCATGGTCATGCTTGCCAGTGACTTTCTGCTGCCATCCGACTGCCTGCGGCGTTCATACCATCCCTCAAATTGCAGCCGGCTGTGAGGACCAATAAGCCACCGGATGGCCGTCGTCGGTCCGACGCTGCTGGTAAATGTGTCCGGCGTTCTCACGCCGTCGTTGAATATATACCGGGATTGGCTGAAATACCGGATTCCCAGGGCGAATTCCGCGGTCTCACCCGGCGTGAAGCGCACCTGCAGGGCGACAGTCCGGTCGACATAGGAATTCTCCGTCCGCTCCCTGAAGTCATCCCACTTCAGTAACCCGCGTTCATACAACTTTAAATAGGTGAAAAAGTCAAGTCCCACCCTCGGGGAAAATTCCACCTGCGTGGAGTCGACCCATGAGAACTGTCTGTAGGAAAAACTCCGGACAAGTGCGGTCTGCGCTTCGAAATCGTACACCGTGTAATTGGCGAGCACTTCGAAACCGTTGGTGGTGGACAACCAGGATGCTGGTTGCCAGATGGTCCTGGGCGCCAGGCGCAGCACGCGATTAATGTTATTATTGGCGCTCCGTTCTGCCAGAAGATAGACAAGGTGGCTGAGGGTGCCGTCGAGGGTCACCAGCGCCTCAAGGGTTCTGGTGAACCGATGGCGGAGGCCGAGGGTGAGCACGACCAGCAGTTCGTCGCGGTCCTCCAAATTCAGGTCGCTGGGCGTGTCGTACCGGAGGATGCCGGAAGAGCCGGAAAGGAACAGCTGGGTGGAAGGTGAAAAGGGGAGGGTGAGCCCTCCCGTGAGGGACACGCGCCGGGCGTAGTTGTCGCTGGTCTGTTCCTCGCGGTTCCGCTCATCGAACAGCACAGCGATATTGGGGGCCATGTTCGCCGGGGCCTTAGCGAGATGTGACTCGCTCCGTTCCGAATAGCCGAGCTTGAGCACCGCGGCGGGGCCGCCGGCCCCTCCCTGGTAGGCCAGCTGAAACCAGGTGTCGAGGCGGAACTCTCCGATCTGTGTATCGAACGCAGTCGCCGACCGCGCGGCATCGAACAACGCACGCAGGTCCTTGTCGAGCACCCTGTCGCCAATGCTCACAAAGACGCTTGCCGCCATATTGTCCGAGACGTTGTAGGCAAGCATGTTCGCGAGCGAGAACAGGCGGTCAGTCCGGCTTTCGATTGCGCTGTCCCCCTGCGAGTAAAACTCGCGGCGGGTCTGGAGGAAACCGATATCGAGGCTGTCATGCGAGAGTGCACCGAAGGGTTTGTAGATGCTCAGCTCGGCGTTGTGGTTTTCCAGAACCCGGGGGGTCACAGCATCGCGGCGAAACCGGCCGCTGCCGGCAAAGAGATATCCGTCAAGATCGATAGGCCGCAGGTCGGCTTCCAGCCCGAGCGCCGGTCCGCGGTCCTGCGTGTCGCCCTGCCGTTCCCAGCGGTATCCGCCAAGCGGAGTGAGGCTGAGCGGCGCTGCGGGAGAATACGACATCCCGAGCAGAAGCGTATGGCTCGCTGCATTGCTCAAGCCGATGCCCCGGTCGTCGGCGAAAACAAGAGACGACCACCGGGCATCGACCCCGATAGCATCGCTCAATGGCTGCCGGAGGCCGAGCGCGAAGCTGCCCTGAGTGCTCTCCGAGCCGGGCGCGGTGGAGGACGATCCTCCCTCGGGCTGGATGATATTGTCCAGCAGCTGGGCGGCGACGCTCACGTGCATGCGGGCAAGAGTGGTGTCGAGAGAGAGGCGGCCGATCCAGTTGAAGGTGTTCAGATTGCGGTCGAACAGAATGCTCGCGGTATTTGCATGACGCAGCGAATCGGGCGCCGCGCCCTGCAATTCGGGTTCGCGCTGGGACTCCTGTGCGGCGGCCGTGGCGGAAAGAGCAGCCGCGATCAACGTCAGCATCGGGAGCCGGGGGAACGCGCTCACGGGGCGCCTGACTACGCTAAGACCACGCGATCGCCACGTGAAGGGATCACCACGGGTCCGAACCCTTCCTCACGCAACGCACCGCCAAATTTCTCCGACTGATCGGCATCACCGTGCACGACGAATGATTTCTTGAGAGGCTTTGTGGGAAATTGCCGGAGGTAGGAAAGCATCTCGTTCCTGTCGGCATGAGCGCTGAACGAGTTCAACACCACCACTTCCGCACGCAGGTCGTGGGGTTCGCCGAAGATGTTGACCACCGGTTCCTTCATGACGATGCGTTTGCCCAGCGTATTCTCCGCCTGGTAGCCGACGATGAGCACCATGTTCCGGGCATCGCCGATGGTGTTGGCGAGATGGTGCACCACACGTCCCGCTTCGCACATTCCCGATGCCGCGATCACGATGAATGGGCCGGGTCTGTCGTTGAGCGCCTTGGATTCGTCAACTGTCCGGACGTAGGTCAGACGTTCAAAACCGAAGGGGTCGTTNNAGGGGGCTGTCGACGTACACCGGGAGGTGGGGTATCTTGCCGGCGACGCTCAGCTTGTGCAGCAGGAAGACAATTTCCTGTGTGCGTCCCACGCTGAACGCCGGAATGACCACGCGGGCGTTCCGCTCGTACGCGCGCAACAGGGGTTGCAGGAGCTGATCCTCCATCTCGGCCACCGGGCTGTGGAACCGCCCGCCGTAGGTGCTTTCGGTGATGAGGTAGCTGGTCATGTCGTCGGCGGCCTGCACGGGATCGCGCAGGATGGGCAGATGGGGACGGCCGAGATCTCCGGTGAACACGAGTCCGGTCGATGTGCCGTTCTCCCGGAGGTGCAGCGAGAGTACGGCGGAGCCGAGGATGTGTCCGGCGTCCTCGAATCTGCATTGTACGCCGTCGAGAACGTCGAACGCGGCGCCATACGGGCGGCCCTGGAACAGGGGGACGGTGTTATCGACATCTTCTTCGGTGTACAGCGGTTCCACCGGGGGAAGGCGCTTCTTCATATGGCGCTTGTTGATGAACTCCGTGTCCCGGAGCTGGATGTACGCGCTGTCACGCAGCATCACCTCGCACAGACTCTGTGTGGCCGACGTACAGAAGATCGGCCCGTGGAAACCCTGCTTCACAAGCCCGGGGAGGTTGCCGCTGTGATCGATATGCGCGTGGGAGAGGATCACGGCATCGATGGCGGCGGGATCGAAGGGAAACTCGCTGTTCCGTTCGAAGGCCTCGTCACGCCTGCCGTGATAGATGCCGCAATCGAGCAGCACGCGGCGGCCACCCACATACAGAAGGTGCATGGAACCGGTGACCGTGCGGGCGGCGCCCCAGAATTCAAGTTCGATGCTCATGCTGCAGGCTTCTCCGGATGATCGGGTTCAAACACAAGACAGCCGGCCCTGCTCGGGTGATCCTGGACCAGGAAGTGTGACGGCACCTTCCGCATGACCCACAGGATCAGGAAATCTCCCGCGGCCGCCACCAGGAACAGGAGTCCGGCGAACAGAAGCCAGGAAGGACCGGTCCACGTGGCGATGATCACCGGCACCAGCCCGAGCAATACGCCGGGTGCGGCGGCGCCCAACCGGTACGCGCCGGCTTCGAGCGGTTCGGGACAATGGGCAAAGGGCGCGAGGGCTGTCCAGTTGATGCCGAACTGCATAACGGTCAACGGCTTTGCGCCAAAGTACGCCCAGGCCGCGCCGTGGATCAGTTCGTGGAGGACGAATCCGCACAGCAGCACGGGGAATGCGATCCCGGGGTGGAGGAACCGGTGAACGCTTTCTCCCACGGCGCTCCATCCGTGCACCAAGACGAAGGGCGTGCCCGCAAGGAGCAGCGTGAGCAGGGCAAAGGGGAGTGCCAGCAGGTTGATGCGCGACATGGAAATGCTCACATCGCGCGGTTGGCCGGGGGTTGGTGTCTCGGTACGTTCTGCCATGGCATGTGCAGGAAATATAGCACTTTCCCGCATGTCATGCCATGAGGTCATTCTGAGGCGAATTGACCGATCACAATTTCGTCAAGAGAACGCTTCGGCACGTGGTGTACCTGGGCATCATCGCGCCAGTATTTGACATCGCCTTCCCCGTTGATCGGTTCGATAGCCACGATTTCCCGGGGGGCGCCGAGCGCGATCACCCAGATCGGATCGAGTGTTGCGGGGATGTGCAGCACCTCACGCACCTTTTCGCGCACAAACGACGCGATGACGCATGCGCCCAGCCCGCGCTCCGCCGCGCCGAGCAGAATATTCTGCGCGGCAAATCCCTGGTCGCTGTTCAATGCATCGCTGATCCTGGTGTCGCGGCAGATCACGATGTACGCGGCAGGTCTCTCGCCCGGCGGAGGACCGGGCCATGCGGGAAGGTATGCGGCCCAGCGCAAATGGGGAAAGACGCGCTCGTTGACCTTGCGTGACGCCGAGAGCACATACTTGAACGGTTGTTTGTTCCCGGCGCAGGGGGCCAGGCGTGCGAGGTCGACCAGCGAACGGAGTGCGTCGAGTGTAACCGGCGTGTCTTCCTGGAACCGGCGAATGGTACGGGTGCGCAGAACGAGATCATGAAGCATTGTCAGGGTTGTCCGGTCGTTTCGGAAGCGGTGATTTTTGACGGGCTGAAGAGGGCGGCGACAGCGCCGGCGGGATCCTTGATCACACAGAATCTTCCGTGAACGCCCATCGGCCGCGGTTCGATAACGATCGTACCGCCCAGGTTCCGGCAGCGTTTTGCACAGGCGTCGATATCCTCGACGCTGATGTACACAAGCCATTGCGGCGGCAGTCCGGCATTCACACCGCGTGTATGACAGATGCCGGCGACGGCTTCGCCGGTGGCGGGGGCGTTCATCTGGAAATCTGCATAGTTCCCCATGGACACGGGCGCGAAGGTCCATCCGACGACGCCCGCATAGAAATCGCGGATCGTCTCCGCCTGCGGCACAGTGAGGTCGGTCCAGATGATCGAACCATAACGGGGAGTCTCGGATGTGCTCATCGTGGTCCTGTGCGATGTGAATGGTTGTTACTTGATGAGAAGCATTCTGCGTGTGACGGTGTGACCGTCATACCACAGGCTGTAAAAGTACACGCCGGATGCAAGCGCCCCGGCACGCCAGACAGCCATGTGCGCGCCGGCCCCGTGCCAGCCCTCGGCGACAACCTGGATCTCTTCGCCGAGCGCATTGTGCACCTGGAGCCGGACATCTCCTGCACGCGGAATGGTGAACTGAAAGATGGTGCTCGCGTTAAACGGGTTGGGAAAATTCTGAGCCAGGACCAGCACCTCGGGTGTGACCGGCGAACGATCGGCGACGGCACTGGTGCCGTAGTCGTACGGTTCGTTCACCAGATGCCATGCCGCCTCCGTTCCGCCGTTGTAGTCCCTGCGCAGATAGTTGCCCAGCAGCGCGGTCCGGGGGAAATTCTCCAGCGGCGTGAGGGTTGCGGTGGCGTCGGCTTTCCAGTCATAGACCGGGATTGCACGGGGGTTTAATTCCGTCACCATTCCGCGTTCGCGTGCAAGGTGGAACAGGCCGAAATTGCCCGGCTCATGGCCGCCGAGATAATGACCGATAATGTCCACAGAGAACTGATTCTTGCCGAAGATGATCACATTGGACAAATGATCGACGGCGACGCCGTCTGCACCCGGGCCGTCGATGAAATTCCCGTCGTGGCCATAGATGCCCTCGATGATATTCAGCCCCGCATGCGTCACGCTGTTGTTATCGAGGCAGCGGCTCGCCCAGGTTTCCATCCAGATTCCGCCGTTGCTGCCTGGCCGGTCCCAGCGCGGGATCACGGAGGCATGACGGTTGTAGTTGGTCATGATGACGGCTTTGGCATCGGCATGAACGTCCGCGGCATTGATGTTCATGGTGGAGCTGTACACTGTGCAATGTTCCTGATAATTTGCGGCCAGGGTCCCTTGAATGTTCTTTGCACAGAGCGTCAGTCCCATGCTATGGGTCTTGAATTTCGCGATGTTGACGAGCCAGCTGTCCGGTGCATTCACCGGCCACAGGTACGGGATCCGCACGAACCAGACCCCTTGCGGCACATCTTTCCACTGAACATACTCCGAGGGCAGCACACCCACCTGTGCGCTCAGGTCCCGGAGGTCGGCTCCCGTGCGTGCGGCCATCCCGACATAGCCGCCGTCAATGAAGTCCTCCGGACAGTTCACCTCCCGGATATAGAACTGCGAACCAGGCAACCCGAGTTCCTTCATGCTCTCGATAACACCCTCGGTAAAATTGACGTCCGTTTGTACCCCCATGGATCGTTCCACGGTGTACCGGGTGTCCCATTTACCCCGGCATGTGAGGTTGGGCTTCACGGCAATTTTCGTCGACATGGCTATGCCGCCGTCGGCGACGTCGCGGCCGAGAAAAACGCTCCGGCCGAACGACAGCCCTGCCTCCTTGATCGCTGCGGCGTTGGTCTTGGCATCGACCGACGTCTTCATGATGAAGACAGCGTCAGGATGTGCCTCGATGAACGGGTGAATCCCGAAACCGGTGGTGGTGGTCCGTGCGAATGAGCTGAAAGCTCTACGGGGAGTGAAAGCGACCGCGGTACCCGTTACAGCCACTGATTTCAGGAACGCCCGACGGTTGAGCATAGCAGGTTTCGCGCCAGGAATGGAGGGAAGGAAAGCTCTGAAAGAAAGGTAGTACATCTTACAAAGAATGTAAAGCGGCGGCGCGGGAGTCCTGCCGGTTGTATTCCGCGTGTATGGTTAACGCGTTCTCGTTCGGGCGGATCTGGGTTTCTTCGGTGAGGATCCTGCGGGTTTGCGGGGGGTGTGAGGCTTCACGGCTTTCGATGGCTTGATTCGAAGCCGGATTGAAGGGTTTTCGAGTTCTTTGATGGCATCGGCGGCGATCCATCGTGCCGTGCGGGAAGTACGTTTCAGGAGGGAGCGTGCCGTGGTGAGCGCTGCGGCATGCAGTGCGAGGTTGCGTTTTCCGGTTCCGCGCAGCGCCCAGTTGACCGCTTTTCTCACGAAGTTGCGCTCGTCATCGGCCGCCTTGACGATCAACCTGAGGGCGCCGGCAAACCGCTTGTCGTCGGCCGCCGTATCGTGCACCGCGAGACATGCAATCAGTGCAAAGGCGGCCCGCCGGACAAATTCCTCTTTTCTCCCCGACCATCGGCGCACCATCTTCCAGGCCGAAGGGGAGCGGACAAAGAGATTGAGGCACGTCTGATCGCAGACGTCCCACGAGTTGAACGCAGACGCCCACGCTTCCATTTCTTCCTCGCTCATCGCTGCCGGATCCGCCACCATGGAAGCCACGATCATCGCTTCCGGGATCCGCGTGTTCCAGAGTGCGAGAGCGAGCGGATGATCTTTGCCGGTCTCCCGGGCGATGGTGCGCAGCACCGGCATGGAGATCCCGAGTCTCCCTTCGCCGACGATCCCGAACCTCGCCATCCCTTCGACGTTCCGTGGATTGGCGTGGTTCTTGAGGAGCGTAAGAAGCGTGTCTAGTTTAGAGGTCATCGGAAATAACCTTACGTCAGTGTAGTAGCAACAGAAGATACATTTTAGGGGTCTGGGTTCTGGGGTCTGGGGTTTGGGGGAGATGGCGCGGATTACACATGTCGCTCAAATCATGCAAAGAACTTCGGGTTTGGCAGGTGAGTATGGACCTCGTGATGGAAGCGTACAGAATTGCATCTCTGTTTCCCGCTGAAGAAAAATACGGGTTGAAAGTGCAAGTGCAGCGTTCCGCAGTTTCGATTCCAGCAAACATTGCCGAAGGGTATGGGAGATCGCATCTTGGTGATTACCTGCATCATCTTTCAATCGCGATGGGATCTTTGCAGGAGTTGGACACATATATTGAAATTGTACGAAGGTTGAAATTGCTCGCCGAAGGTGACCTCAAGCTTCTCTTGCAGCTCATTGAATCTGTTGGCAGAATGCTGACCCGATTGATCCAGTCTCTTACTGCAAAACACTAGCCACTACCGCCAGCCCGCCAGACCCCAGCCCCTAGACCCCAGACCCTATCTTCTCAGTCCCGATGCATCCACAGCCGCCCGGACGAACTCCCGGAACAGGGGATGGGCGTTGGTGGCACGGGATTTCAGTTCGGGATGGAACTGACAGCCGACGAACCAGGGATGGTCGGGCAGTTCGATCATTTCCACGAGACCGTTATCGGGGCAGATCCCGCTGAAGATCATCCCGTTTTCCGCCAGCTGGCTCTTGAACGCGTCATTCACTTCATAGCGGTGGCGGTGGCGCTCGTGGATCGTTTCCGTCTTGTACGCCTTGTGCGCGCGGGTTCCCTTTTCAATGTGGCAGGCGTAGGCGCCCAGCCGCATCGTCCCGCCGTACTCCTTCACCTTCTTCTGTTCGACCATCATGTCGATCACATTCTGGTCGGTTTGCTTGAACTCGGTGCTGTTGGCATGTTCCAAGCCGCAGACGTTCCGTGCGAATTCGATGACGGCGCACTGGAGACCCAGACAGATCCCGAGGAACGGTATCTGTTTGGTGCGCACATACTGCACGGCCAAGATTTTCCCCTCGATCCCGCGTTCGCCGAACCCGGGAGCGACAAGCAGGCCGTCGAGGCCGGCGAGGTGGTCGCCGGGTCCGTCCCGTTCAACGTCTTCCGCGCGCACCCAGCGGAGCTCCACGTCGACGTTGTTCGCAGCGCCTGCGTGGATAAACGCTTCCGCGATGCTCTTGTAGGCGTCTTTGTGGTCTGTATATTTCCCGCAGATGCCGATGGTCACCCGTCCCGTCGGGTTCTTGATCCGTTCTACCAGCTTCCGCCATTCGCGGAGGTTCGGCCGCGGACAGGTCAGATCCAGCTTGTCCAGAATCAACTCGTCCACTTCCTGTTCCGCGTAGATGAGCGGCACTTCGTAGATGCTGGAGACGTCGCGGCCGTCGATCACCGATTCCATTTCGACGTTCGTGAAGAGCGCGATTTTTTCCCGCACGTCGGNNGAGAAGCGGCCGGTCCGAGCGGCAGATCAGCATGTCGGGTTGGATACCCAGCTCCAGCAGCGCCTTGACGCTGTGCTGCGTCGGCTTGGTCTTGATTTCCCCGGCGGAGGCGATGTACGGCACCAGCGTGACATGGATGGCCATCGCATTTTTGCGGCCGAGCTTGAACATGAACTGACGCATGGCTTCCAGGAAGGGGAGGCTCTCGATATCGCCGACGGTGCCGCCCACCTCGGTGATCACCACGTCGTAGTCGCCGGTCTCGCCCAGCGCCTCAAAGCGTTTCCGGATCTCGTCGGTGATGTGGGGAATCACCTGCACCGTTGCGCCCAGGAAGTCGCCGCGCCGTTCCTTGCTGATCACTTCATGGTAGATCTGGCCGGTCGTGGAGTTGTTCTTCCGCGATGTCGTGATGTCGAGGAACCGCTCGTAGTGTCCCAGATCCAGATCCGTTTCCGCGCCGTCGTCNNACGTTCAGGTAGGGATCGAACTTCTGAATCGTCACGCGGAGTCCGCGCGATTTCAGGAGCAAGCCGATGGACGAGGAGGCAATGCCTTTGCCGAGAGACGACACAACACCGCCGGTTACGAAGATATATTTGACCTGCCGCCGCCGTATCACGGGTGAGTCCTTTCACTAGTGGCCATCATTCTGCCGGTCAGGAGTTCGGGGATCACAATCCCGCCGGACAGCACGAGCTTGAGACCCTCTTCGATGGTAAGGTCGAGATGCACCGCCTCGTCCCGGGGAATCAGCACGAGGAAGCCCGAGGTGGGGTTCGGCGGGTTGGGGATGTACACATTGAGAAATTGTTTCGTGATGCCGCCGGCCTGGGCGTAGGGCATTTCGTTGGTCACGAACCCGATGCTGTAGAGACCCTTGCGCGGGTACTCGGTCATGACCACTTCCCGGAACGTCTTGCCCTTCCCCTCCACGCCGAAGGCATTCACGAGCTCCTTGATCGCCGAGTACACCGAGCGCACGATCGGGATGGAGCGGACGAGATTTTCGAACCAGGCGAGCACCAGCCGGCCGAACAGATTCCGTGTCAGGAGCCCCACCAGGAAAATGATGATCAGCATTGCCAGGAAGCCGAGCCCCGGCACCCGATGGCCGAGCCACCGTTCGAACTGGGGGGAGAGGATGCCGTCGATGGCGTTCAGCAGCGACTGAAAGAACCAGTAGGTCAGCCCCAACGGGATGAGGACGCCGATGCCGCGCAGGAATGTGGTGCGCAGGCTGGCGAAAACCGGTTTCTGCAGGGGGGTGGTCATGACAACGGCTCCATGATGCGGCGAATGCGCTCGAGATCCGCGGGCGTATCGACCGCCAGACTTTCCTCTTCGGTGATGGCCGCGTGGATGCTGTATCCGTGCTCGAGGATTCTGAGCTGTTCCAGCTGTTCCGCGCGTTCCAGCGGCGTTTGTTCCAGTGCCGCGAAGCGGAGGAGGAACGAACGCCGGAAAACGTAGAGCCCGATATGCCGGTAAAACAGATGGTGTTCCAGCGACGCCTCGGTCGGCACATCGCGGACGTACGGGATGGGTGAGCGGGAGAAGTACAGGCACCGCTTCGCGTTGTCGAGTGCGACCTTGGGAACCGCCGGATCGAGCAGGTCTTCGATGTTCCGTATGCGCCGCACGAGCGTTCCCACCAGGATCATCGGGTCATCCCAGAGCGGCGTGATCGCCGCGTCAATCATCGAGGGGGGAATAAGGGGTTCATCGCCCTGCACATTCACGACGATATCCACGCCGGACAACGTGCGGACCACCTCGGCGATCCTGTCGGTGCCGCTGCGGCATTCGCGCGACGTCATCACCGCGTCTCCGCCGAACGCATGCACCGCATCGACGATGCGTTGATCATCGGTTGCGACCAGGACCCGCTCCACAAGTTTGGCCCGGCTTGCCCGCTCGTACACGTGCTGGATCATCGGCTTGCCGCAGATGTCGGCGAGGGCTTTTCCCGGGAGCCGGGTGGATGCGTACCGGGCGGGGATGATCACCACCGTTCGTGTGGCGAGGGCGCTCATCGTTCGCTGATCACTTTGGGCACTTTGAAATACTCATCGGAATGTGCGGGGGCATTGCGCAGCGCCTCTTCGCGCGAAACACCCGGCGTCACCTGGTCGGGGCGGAACACGTTCTGGACTTCGATCACATGGGACAGCGGCTCGACGCCGCTCGTATCGAGTGCGTTCAGCTGTTCCATGTAGAGCAGAATACTGTTCAGCTGCATGGTCAGCAGCTGTTTCTCCTCCGCAGTAAACGACAGGCGGGCGAGATGGGCGACGTGTTCGACATCCTGAACGGTGACGGGCACTGCTCACTCCTTACTGGTCGCGATATTGTGCGGCGATCGCCGCGCGCACGTGTTCCATCAATGTGCGTTCTCCGTTCTTCCCCTCCAGCGATGCGGTCGGGATGGGAGGGGAAAGCACCAGGTCGACAGTCCCCGGACGGATGCGCAACGAATGTTTGGGGACGATCGAATAGGTGCCGTTGATCGTCAGCGGGACCACCGGGACGCCGGAACGGACGGCGAGATGGAATGCCCCCCGTTTGAACGGCTGCAGTTTCCCGTCCTCGGTGCGTGTTCCTTCGCCGAAGAGCAGCACCGATGCGCCGCCCCGGATCTTCTCGACGGCCTCATCCAGGCTTCTCCGTGCCTCCGCGCTGCTGCCGCGGTCGATGCCGATGTAGTTGCTCCACCGCAGTCCCCACCCGAAGAGCGGCACCTTCTCGAGCTCGCGCTTGTAGACCATCCGGATGTCATCGGGAATGCCCGCCGCGACGACCGGAATGTCGAACATGCTTGCATGGTTCGACACGTAAATATACGACCGGCCGGGTACCAGGTGTTCCGTGCCGGTCACGCGGACGCGGACCCCGCAGACGCGCAGCGACGTCTTCGACCAGAGCCGGCACACGCCGTGATACAATCTTCCCGTGCGGTCGAACGGGATGGTGGCGAGCGCGACCACCGCCATCACCAGTGTGACCATGACACCCGCCGCAAGCCGGAGCAGGCTACCCAGCATGGTGCACCCTGTGTGCACAACGCGGTGCCCGGCTGTTGGATGATCGGAGGTGCGAACGGGCGGAACAAAAGGAGACACTACGGACAGGAAGCAGAGGCCGCGAAGCGGCCGGGCGAATGCTGCGAGTCCGGAGGGAGGTCACCGCACAACATACAATGGTTGGTACCCAGTGGTTTGTTTATGATACACAATGCGTGTCTGAAAATCAAGAAAGGGGCGAGTTGACCCAGTCAACACTTTGTCGTATCTTGCTCTCCCACCCATCTCCCGAGTGAACATATCTACAGATAAGGAGTCCCTATCATGGCGATGATCCGCAAACAAGATGCGCTTGATTATCACAGCCTGGGCCGCAGAGGGAAGATTGAAGTGATCTCGACGAAGCCCTGCGCGACACAGCGTGATCTTTCGCTGGCGTACACCCCCGGCGTTGCAGAACCCTGCCTGGAAATCCAGGCCAATCCGGCCGATGCCTATAAGTATACCGCCAAAGGAAACCTCGTCGCCGTGGTGAGCAACGGCACCGCCGTGCTCGGCCTCGGCGACATCGGTGCCATGGCGGGCAAACCCGTGATGGAAGGAAAGGGAGTGCTGTTCAAGAGGTTTGCCGACATCGACGT
>PMCM01000039.1 GCA_003154155.1 Ignavibacteriota bacterium
AACGTGATCGTCTGGATGGACCACCGCGCGGTCGATCAGGCGCGCCGGATCAACGCCACCCGGCATCCGCTGTTGAAGTATGTCGGCGGCGTGATGTCGCCGGAAATGGAACCGCCCAAGCTCCTGTGGCTCAAAGAAAACATGCCGCATACCTGGAAGAAGTCTGCAAAGTTTCTTGATCTGGCGGACTATCTGACGTTGGAAGCGACCGGGCAGGATATCCGGAGCCTGTGTACAACGGTGTGCAAATGGGCTTTCGATGGCAGGAACGGACGCTGGAATTCCGCGTTTTATGCCAAACTGGGCATGGAGGATCTTCTCCTCAAGCACAAAATCGGCGACGCCATTCTTCCGATGGGCGCATTCGCCGGCGAGCTGACCCCGCAGGCAGCGCAGCACCTGGGGCTGACGACACGCACCAGGGTAGCGGTCGGCATTATCGACGCCCACGCCGGAGGCATCGGTGTGATGGGCATGGGGTTCACCACGACGCCCAAGCCGGCAGCGCTCGAGCGGGTTCTCGCCCTGATCGGCGGCACATCGTCCTGCCATATGGCCGTCTCCCGTTCACCCCATTTCATCAAGGGGATTTGGGGCCCGTACCGCAGCGCGATGATTCCCGATCTCTGGCTGACCGAAGGCGGCCAGAGTGCCACCGGCTCGCTCCTGGATTTCATTATTCGCTCCTCTAGCCGCTTTGAGATCATGGCAGCAGAAGCACGCGGCCGCGGCGTCGGCATCTATGAATACTTGAATACGCTCGTTGCGGACATCAAGCAACGGGAGATGGAGGGTCCCGCGATCGTGAAGGATATCCACATCCTTCCATATTTTCTGGGCAACCGTTCCCCCCATGCCGATCCCTCCGCCCGGGGGATGATCAGCGGTCTTGCCCTTGACGACAGCTTTGACGCCATGGCACGACTGTATTATGCCGCCATTCAGGCCGTCGCCTACGGAACACGCCACATTATCGAAGAGATGAATGCCAACGGCTACGCCATCAAGCGCATCCATGCCTGCGGGGGCGGCACCCGCAATCCACTCTGGCTTCAGGAGCATGCGGACATTACCGGCTGCGAGATCATCCTTCCCCGCGAACCGGAAGCCGTGCTTCTGGGCGCTGCCGTACTCGCAGCCGTGGGAGCCGGCAAATATCCGGCGATCATGGATGCCGCCGTCCGCATGAGTGCCGTTGGTCAGCGGTACCAGCCAAAGAAGAAGCATGCCCGTTTTCACGGGGCGAAGTACCATGTCTTCCGGAAGATGTACGAGCACTTTCAGTCGTATCAGGACACCATGGAGCGCTTCTAATCCCACTGCTGCGGGGCACTATGTCTACGAGAACACTACTTCCCATCCTTCTCCTCTTCGCGGGAGCTACGCTTATGGCCCAACAACCATTTAACGGTCTCGGCCTGGGGCTGGGCAACCTTCCCCGGCTTTCTCATGCAAAGACCCGATCCATCAGCCCCGAAAACTTCAACGGCGAAAAGGGCGCGGGAGGCATGGCGAAGGAGGGGACGGGCGCGCAGGCCGCCCGCGAACTCGGCCAGGGATGGAAAGTTTCACCTTCGGTGAAAATCAAGCCGAAGGACATCTTCACGATTGCCGAAATCAGCGGGCCGGGTGCCATCCAGCAAATGTGGATGACGCCCAGCGGTCACTGGCGTTACGCAATCCTTAGATTTTACTGGGACGGTGAGTCAGCGCCATCGGTCGAAGTTCCCATAGGCGATTTCTTCGCCAACGGTTGGTGTCAGCTTGCCCCAGTCGTCTCCCTCCCGGTGTGCGCCAATCCGGGAAACGGTTTCAACTCGTACTGGGAGATGCCCTTCCGCAAGTCGTGCAGGATCACGGTGGAAAACATTGCCGAGGAAGAACTGGTGCTGTACTACCAGGTGAACTACACCCTCACGGATGTCCCTGAAGATGCTGCATATTTCCATGCGCAATTCCGCCGCGTAAATCCTCTGCCCTACAAGCAGGTGTATACCATACTTGACGGCGTCAAGGGATGGGGGCAATACGTGGGAACCTATATGGCGTGGGGGGTCAACAACAACGGCTGGTGGGGCGAGGGAGAAATCAAGTTTTTCATCGACGGTGACGGCGAATTCCCCACCATCTGCGGCACGGGGACCGAAGACTACTTCTGCGGGTCGTACGGATTTGAACATCCGAAAACCCGTCAGTATATCGAATTCTCAACCCCCTACACGGGCATGCCCCAGGTGATCCGTCCGGACGGGACCGGCGTCAATGCCAATCAGCGGTTCGGCCTCTATCGCTGGCATATCATGGATCCGATCAGATTCGAAAAGGATCTGAAAGTGACGATGCAGGCGCTGGGATGGCGTTCCGGCGGGCGGTATCTTCCTCTTCAGGACGACATCGCTTCCGTCGCCATCTGGTACCAGACGGAACCCCATGCACCGTTTCCGAAACTTCCGGATAAGGATTATCTCGAGGTGAAGTAGCCGGGCAGGAAGAACCGGTCTGCGGAGTTCCCTTGTCGTGTGAAGGTTACGCCAGGAATCCCAGCGATGCAAGGGCCTCGTGCAGCCCCGCTGTCGATGCTGCTCCTTCGATGCGGGTGGCGCGGAACTCGCGCCGCACGGGATAGGTCGACCGCTGCAGACGGAATTCCCCCGGCCGTGCTGCCGGGGGGAGAGCCAGCAGCGTTCGCAATCGCACATCATCCGTGCTGATGTCATAGCACTGGCGGACAGCTTGCAGCAGGGCCGACTGAAGTTCCTCACCCCCCGTGAAGGTGATACATCCTGTGTGCGGGGCGGGCATATCCTCCCGCGAGATCCATCGGGCGGGAAGGGCAAAATGACGTGCGATCGCCTCGAACATCATTCGCGCCGCATTGACCTTACCGTCAAATGAGTACCCTGCAATATGCGGAGTGCCGATCAGCACCTGCGCGAGGAGGCTGGTGCTGATATCGGGCTCTCCTTCCCAGACATCGAGTATGGCTCCCCCCAGGTGCCGTTGGGACAGGGCGTGCAGCAGCGCCTGAGTCTCGACCACGGCTCCACGCGAAGAGTTGATGAGCATGGCACCCGGTTTCATGCGCGAGAGGCGATCGCGGTCGAACAGATGACGGGTGCGATCAGGTCCGGCGGGCGTCAGCGGGACATGCACCGAGATGACATCCGCCTGCATCAACGCATCCAGCGACACGAACACCGGATCGCCCGTCGCACGCGCACGCGGCGGATCGTTTTGCAGCACATGCATGCCTAATGCGCGTCCCACGCGCACAACCCTGCTCCCGACGTTGCCGACACCCACGACGCCCAGAGTCGTTCCCGCAAGCTGTGTTCTCCGCCGTGCCGCCGCCTCCAGAAGGGCCGCCGCGACATATTCTGCGACGGAATCGGCGTTGCTCCCCGGGGCGCTGGCAAAACCGATCCCGCGCTCACGGAGGTATTCCAGGTCGACGTGATCAGTGCCTATCGTCGCCGTGCCGATAAACCGGACGGCGGTTCCATCGAGCAGCGCGGCATTCACGCGTGTCTCCGATCGGACGACGACGGCGTCGGCGTGACGGAGTGTCTCCTGTGAAATCAACGGCGTGGCCAACTCCCGGGTGTCACCATACGGCCGGAGGGCGTCAGCCAGAAATGGATTCTTGCTGTCAACGACGAAGTTCATCTGCGGGCTTGGGCAGGCATGTGATTGTCATAACGAAGCATGGAAAATGGTGCAATGTCAAGCAGTTTCTCCCGCCTCCAATTTTCTGCAGACTCTTGCTTTCATCATCGCATGTTGCTACTATAAAAGAACTTCGCGATCACCTGCCAGTGGGACCCGGACACGCCGCCGCGTGGACGCCCATTGCACCAGACACTCCGGCTGTGCCCGGAGGCCATGGTTCATAACCCAGGGATTGCTCACAGTTCCATCCTTACAATTACTCGATTTTCTGGAGACCATCTGCCATGCAAGCTCTCAGTCTCGGTGCCTTGGACTGGCTCGTCATAGCCTCGTATTTTCTGATCGTGCTGGGTCTCGGCTTCTACCTGAAGCGCTACACCACGAGCCAGGATGACTACTTTCTCGCCGGCAGGAGGAACAGCGCCTGGGTGGCCGGCCTCGCATTTCTCTCCGCCAACCTCGGAGCACTCGAACTGCTGGGCATGACCGGCAACACCTTCAAATACGGCATGTATGTCGCACATTTTTACTGGATCGGCGCGATCCCGGCGATGCTTTTCCTCGGCATTTATATGATGCCGTTCTACTACAGCAGCCGTATCAAGTCAATTCCAGGCTACCTGAAGCTCCGGTTCGACGAAAAGACCCGGGTGCTCAACGGGCTGGCATTCGCCTTTATGACGCTTCTCGTGTCGGGCATTAACCTGTACGCCATGGCGTTGGTGCTCCGCACATTTGTCGGCTGGGATTGGACTGTCAGCATTTGGATCTCCGCTGTCACGGTCGCCGTGTACGTGGGGATGAGCGGGTTGATGTCGGCCATCTTCACGGAAATCATACAGTTCTTCCTCATCTGGTTCGGATTGTTCCTCGTTTCCATTCTCGGGATCGTTGAGATCGGGAGCGTGCACGAAATCCTCCAGCGGGTGCCGGAGTCTTTCGCCACACTGTGGTCCACGTCGGGTGATCCATCGAAAAACGGGATGATGATCACCTGGGCGGGTATTGTCCTCGGGCTCGGCTTTGTCCTCTCGTTCGGCTATTGGACCACGGATTTCCTGGTTGTGCAGCGCGCATTTTCCGCTAAGGACCTTCGCTCGGCCCGGATGACTCCGATCCTTGCGTCCTTCTTCAAGATGGCGCTGCCGTTTCTCGTGATCCTTGCCGGGCTTATCGCACTTGCGCTCTCACACACGCCGGGAAGCGGCTTTGCCCTGCTCCAGGAAGGGGGCCAGGTGAATTACGATTCTGCTCTGCCCCTTCTCATTGCACGCTATTATCCAAGCGGTTTGATCGGGCTCGGCGTCACAGCATTGCTTGCAGGATTCATGGCCGGTCAGGCCGGCAACATCAGTGCATTCAATACCGTGTGGACGTACGACATCTATAAGTCGGTGATCAACAAAAACGCCTCCGATGCGCACCTGCTCTGGATGGGGCGCGCCGCAACGGTGGCCGGCGTCATCATCAGTGTCGGCACGGCCTATTGGGCAAAGAGCTTTCCGAGCATCATGGACTACATGCAGGCCATTTTTTCGTGGGTGAATGCACCGCTGTTCGCGACCATGCTCCTGGGCATGTTCGTCGCCTGGATCACGCCGAATGGCGCTTTCTGGGGCCTGCTGGCCGGCATGAGCTCGTCGTTCCTGATGTTTCTCGCGGTGAAGTTCCATTGGGTGGACAACGGGGTCATCACACTTTCCACCTCGGCAAGCGACATGGCCGCGAACTTCTGGCGGGCCTGGTGGGCCTGGTCGATCTGTTTCGTGTCCACTATCGTCATCAGCCTCTTTACCGCAAAGAAGCCGGAGGCCGAATTGGTTGGATTGGTCAAGAGCATGACCCCCAAGGCGGACGAAAGTCAGGTTCCCCTCATGCGGAAGCCGCAGACCTGGGCCGTGATTTCGATCGTCGTCCTTGTCGCCCTCAACGTTTACTTCTGGTAAGGAGAACGCACCATGAAATCGATCTGGTTTTTCGTCGGCATCACTCTTTCGGTCATGGGCGCCCTCGTCGTGGTGGCTGGAGTGATCGATGTGGTATCACCCCCGCTACGGCAGACGATGCTCGGATCTCTTCATCCGGCCCTGTGGTGGGGAATTCTGATGGTCTGCGCGGGCATGATCTTCCTTGTCCGCGAGAAGAAGCAGTAGACACACGATCGGTGCAGGACGCGGAGCTGCGCGTCCTGCACCGATCCTATGCGTAAGGATCTCCCCGCTCGTTCCCTCAGCAGGGCTTTGACCCGGCGGACGCCCGCCGTTCCTCGACGAGGTGCTTCCGGCAGCTCTTATTCGCTCCCCTTCTGGCCCACATAGCTGACCACATCTTCTGCGCCGTCCACGCCGATGACATTTCCGGATATCCAGGAGGCACCCTCTTCACACAGCAGCACCAGTGCCCGGGCCACGTCTTCCGGGGTGGTCAGACGGGAGCCCGGATTCTTCCACCGGGCGATCTGCAGCATGCCGCTGGCGCCGGGGATCTTCCGGAGTGCTGGGGTATCGGTCACCCCGGCCATAAGAGCATTTGCCGTGATCCCGTGAGGGCCGAGCTCCATCGCCAGCTGGCGGATGTGCGATTCCATTGCTGCTTTCGCCGCCGAGACTGCGCCGTAATTGGGCAGCACGCTGTGTCCTCCGGAGCTCGTCAGGCCGAAAATCCGACCGCCGCGTTTGATCAGTCCGCGACCCACGAGCCCTTGCACCCAGTAGACCAGACTGTTGGCCATCACATCGATAGTCATTTCCATTTGCGCCTGGGTCAGCGATTCGTCCAGTTTCCTGCCGATGAGCGGCTTCAGGGTACCGAAGGCTAGGGAATGGAGCAGCACTTTGATCGTATTGGAAGAACCGACGCCGAACCGCTCCTGGATGTCATCCAGCGTCTCATTCCTTTTGATGGCGTCGGCCGCGTTCATATTATAGAACACCGCTTCCCGCCCGTAGTGTCTGATCTCTTTCATCACTTGCTGCACTGCGGGCATGGTGGCCTGCCGGTCGAGGTGGACGCCGAAAATATTCATGCCATGGCGGGCCAGCTCCACAGCGCTCGCGCCGCCAAACCCGCTCGAGGCCCCCAGGACCAGCGCCCACTCATTCGGTTTGAATCGCGGTTCGTGTTTCATGATTGCTCCTTTGGTCTTCGTCTACTCGACAGTCACACTTTTTGCCAGGTTACGCGGCTGGTCGACATTTGTTCCGCGGGCGACCGCGATGTAATACGCCAGCAATTGCAGGGGGATGATGTTCAGAATCGGACCGAAGAAGCCATACGTCCGGGGCACACGGATAACGAATTCGGCAAGCTGATCAATGTCAGTGTCGTCCTCATTGGCGACGGCGATGATACGGCCCCTCCGTGCGCGCACTTCCTGAATATTGCTCATCACTTTTTCGTAAATGCCGTCTTTCGGCACAATCACCACGACCGGCATATTCTTGTCGATCAGCGCGATGGGTCCGTGCTTCATTTCCGCGGCGGGATACCCTTCCGCATGGATGTAGGATATCTCCTTGAGCTTCAGGGCTCCTTCGAGGGCAACCGGGAAGTTCGCCCCGCGACCGAGATACAGTGCGTTGTGGCAATGCTTGAATTCTTCGGCGATATCCCGGAACACCTGGGTATTCTGCAGCACCTGTGCCACCTTTTCCGGCAGGGTGGCAAGTTCCTTCGCCAGGACGACCCCGCGCTCCCGGGTCATTCCCCGGGCGCGAGCCAACAGAATGGTCAGGAGTGCAAGCACGGTGAGCTGGGAAGTAAATGCTTTAGTGGAGGCGACGCCGATCTCGGGACCGGCATGCACGTAGACGCCTCCGTGCGACTCCCTGGCGATACTGCTGCCGACGACGTTGACAATGCCGAGCACCGTTGCACCTTTCGATTTCGCCTCGCGCAGGGCCGATAGTGTGTCGGCTGTTTCGCCGCTCTGACTGATAAGCAGCACCACGTCGTCGATATTGACGATGGGGTCACGGTAGCGGAATTCCGATGCGTATTCCACCTCTGCGGGAACACGGGCGATTTGCTCGAGCATGTATTCGCCCACCAGCGCGGCATGCCACGACGTGCCGCAGGCTGTCAGCACAATCCTGCGGGCGCTCAACAGCTTACCGATGGTGTTCTGGAGCCCGCCGAGCCTGACATCTCCCTCGTCCACCATCAGGCGGCCGCGCATTGCGTTCAGGATGGTCTCCGGCTGCTCGTGGATTTCCTTCAGCATGAAGTGCTCAAAGCCGCCACGTTCGATCTGCGTGAGCTCGAGGGTGATCTGCTGCACCTGCTTCTCGACGGTCACGTCGTCAATCGTCATCGTCCGCACACGATGCCGGGTAATTTCGGCGATTTCACCGTCGTCCAGGTACACCACCTTGCGCGTATGCGCAACGATGGCCGACGCATCGGACGCGACATAATTCTCCCCGTCACCCACGCCGATCAACAGCGGGCTCCCTTTCCGCGCCACCACCATCTTGTCAGGCGCCTTCGGAGAAATGACGACAATGCCGTATGTCCCGTCGACTTCCCGCAGTGCTCCCCGCACGGCGGCGGTGAGGTCGCCGCACTCTTCAAACATGACACCGATCAGGTGGGCCAGCACTTCGGTGTCGGTGCCCCCGAGGAACGTGTGTCCATCACGCAACAGTTTGGTCTTGATCGCCATGTAGTTCTCGACGATCCCATTATGGACAATGGCGACCTGCTGATGCTGGTCCCAATGCGGATGCGCATTCACGTCGTTGGGTTCACCGTGGGTGGCCCAACGTGTGTGCCCCATGCCCACTTCCGCGGTCAGCGTGCCGTTTTCCCTTCCCAGGGCATTGGCCAGATCTGCCACTTTTCCGGCGTTCTTACGGATGAAAAATGCACCGTCGCGCAACACCGCGATGCCTGCGGAATCATAGCCCCGGTATTCCAGCCGGCGGAGTCCTTCTAGAATGATCGGAACACAATTCCGTGAACCGATATACCCGACGATGCCGCACATGGCTCCCTCCCGCTTAGTCCTGGATCAAAGGATAAACTGCAACATAGGTAAAAGGGGACGGGAAATCAACTCTTCCCNNCTCATGAATGGTGCAGGAAGAATGCACTTCGACAGCCTCCCGCGGAAGACCGGCGGCCTCAAGTTGCAGCAGATTGGCCCTTTTGAGATTGACAAATGGTCCGCCGCGCGACCGGTCGATGCACGACGCATCGAATCGGGAAGCGACGTCGTCCCCGACCTGGTAGCAGCACTGACCCGCCGCCGGTCCGACGAATGCCTCCATACGCGCCGGTGAAGCATGGTACGCGGCACAGAGGGCGTCCACCGCGCGTTCCACAATCCGCGCCGCCGTCCCCCGCCACCCGGCGTGCACTACGGCGAGAGCCCGGACTTCCCGGTCCAGAATGAACACCGGCACGCAGTCTGCAACGGTGAGACAGAGGTAGATCCCCGGCCGACCGGTGATCATCCCGTCACACTCCCCGCATGGTCCCGGCATGTCCACCTTCACGACCGTATCCCCGTGCACCTGTCGCATCAGGGCGAGAGCCTCCACGTTGATGCCCAGTGCACCGAAGAAAATCCGCCGGTTTTCCCTGACCCGCGCCTCATCATCGCCAACGCTGAACGAGAGGTTCATTCCCAGGAGCGGACCGCTGACACCGCCATTGCGGGTACTGAGGGCCGCCACGATCCCGGCGCCCCGCCCGAAGCGGGACGGCACCACGACAGGTGGAGGAATGCTCATTCCTGAAGCCCTTGCTTTCCCGCCGGCATGTCAATGCGTACAGTGGTGCCGTGGTCGGGCACGCTGTCGATCTCGATAGTGGCACCAAGGTCATCCAGGGTCTTCTTCACGATGGCGAGACCCAGCCCCATGCCGTCGGTTTTCGTCGAAAAGTTCGGTTGGAAGAGCCGCGGGCGGATCTCGTCCGGTATGCCCGTGCCTTGGTCAGCAATCGCAATGGCAACACCGCCCGGGCTCCGCCGGATGGCGATTTCCATCGATCCCTCTCCCCCCATGGCCTGGACCCCGTTCCGGATGATGTTGATGAACGCGCGCCGGAGTTCGTCGCGATCGGCCTGAACGGCCGGGAGTTCAGCATCAGATTCAAGATGAAACTGGATCCCTTTGTCCTGGCGGAACAGCATGACCGCCTCACGCACGATGCCGTCAACATCACAGGGTTCGAGCCTCCGGCGGGGCATACGGGCGAAGCTGGAGAACTCCGAAGCTATCCGGCTGAGCGTGTCGATCTGTTCGATCACGGTGCGGGTCACCTGGTCAAGAATCGCGTCGAAATCCGGTGCATGGTCGCGGAATGTCTGCCGCAGATGCTGCACGGAGAGTTTCATCGGCGTCAGGGGGTTTTTGATCTCGTGCGCGACCTGACGCGCCATTTCTCTCCACGCCAGTTCCCGTTCGGCCTCCACCAGTTCATCGCGGCTGCGGCGGAGGTCGCGCGCCATCGTTTCGAACGCCTGCACGAGTTCGCCGATCTCCCCCTCTGCCCGGGGCAAACGTGACGCAATATCCAGCGTTCCCCGTGCGACATCCCGCGTTAACGCCGTGAGCTGATGCACCGGAGCTGCAATCCTGTTTGCCAGGACCATCGTCACAACGACGATGGAAAGGAGCACCACCGCATAGACGCCAAACAGCACGGCATTGCGTTCCGACAACTCCCGGTCCACCTCATCCTGCCGGAATATTGTCGGTACACCGACAATGCCGATGACACCCCCTGCGGCATCGAGAACAGCCCTGTATCCCACTTCATATTGATAGAGCCCGACGTGTTCGGATTCCAGGTGGAAACGCCGTCCTTCCAGGACGACAGCAGCGTAGGCCCGCCCGTTCAACCGGCTATCCAGCAGCCCGGTCGTGTACAATTCCGGCCGGCTGCTGATGCGAAGGTCGTTCCCTGAATAGACATTGAAGTCCGTGCCAACGTTTGACGCGATGAGTTCCACACGGTCTGGTCGCAACGTGAGATCCGTGGAAGCATCCGCGTACTCTCCGATGCCGGCGATCTCCTGCGCAATAGAGGCGGTCTCATCCTCGAGCCGGTGGGAGAGACTTTCCATAACGCGATGGCGGACGGCATATTGGCCGTAGAGCAGCAATGCACAGAGGGGGACAAACGCCGTCAGGAGCATCGATGCAAGGAGCCTGTCGCGGAAAGTGAACGCGTACCGTTTCCCCTGCACCCAGAGAACGATGACATAGCAGAGTCCCGCCAGCACGGCCAGCAGAATGTACACCAGGGGGATCTTGACGAGCCCCACCATGCGGAGCAGGAGCGGTTGCTGTTCCATGCTCATGACGATGACGTCATGACTGTCCGCTCCCCGGCGCATCGAATAGCTTTCGAAGGTGGCGTCGCCGATAATTTCCGTACTCCACACTGTCGGACTTTCCGGCCGGTTCAGGATTGTCCGGATATCGTCCGAGAGCAGATGGGTGTACGGAATCTGGGTATTGGATGTCCTGAGCAGAAGGCCGTCGCGGTACTCGGAGAGTGTGATCGGTCTGTAGAATGATTCGAGAGGTTCATCGGCGTTTTTCCGGAGGACCTCGGGGTTGTCGCCGCGAAAGAGTTGTTGTTCTCCGGCGGCAATGACCACGCGGGCATAGCCCGCCGGCTGTCCTGCGGCAGGATGCAGCTGCGCTGTGCTCCCATAGACGCGCACTGCACTGATGCCGTCACCGATGTTTTTCACACGTACCCTTCCCGTCGAATCCAGTGGGAGGCCGTCGGCGAACTGCGTCACGAGAGAGGCCTGGCTGCCGATGGCAAACCGGCCACGTTCACGTCCGGTGGTATCAAGAAGAGCGAAGAGCGTACTGTAGCCTTCGCGACATGCTGCACTCCGCGCCCAGGCGCTGAGAGCCAGGTCATTCCTGGCCGCGGCCTCATTTTTCTCCCCTTCAGGTGTGTCTGCAGCTTCCTGCAACTGGCGCAGCCCGTCGTCGACGATGAATTTCAGCCAGCCATCCACCGGCCGGAGGAATTCGACCGCAAATGCCTCGACGCGGCTCCGTGCGTGCTCTTCGATGTTGCGCTGGAGAAGGGGCACGAGGAGAAGAAGAGAAAGGCCTGCCGCAACGCCCGTCACGGCGCCTGCGGTACTTCGCAACTGCGGGAACCCGCCACGGGCCTTTCCCTTCGGATGCCAGAGCGCCGCGGTGACCCAGGCGCCTCCGGCGATGAGCCGGAAGGGGGTGGACATCAACGGCTCATCCTGGACAATCCCGAAGAGGACGGCAGCGGCGGCGTACATCACACTTACGACCGCGACGGCTGCCCTGCGGCGTCCGAGAAAGGCATACAGATGACGTGTGATCCAGACGCCGAACACGCCCATGCATCCGGTCAGCACCCCGAGCGTCAGGAGCATGAGAGCCATGGGGAAGGGAGGGATCACGATGCCGGGATCGCCGAAGCTCAGGGTTGAATCATACAGGGCGCTCCGTACGACGGCGCCCAACCCGCGCAAGATCCAGAACAGGAAGAACGTGATCACTGCAGCGCCGGCCAGCCGGACGAGGAGACCGGTGATCCCGGGCTTCGTTTGCCGGGGGGAGGGTCTGAGGGCGTCGACGGAACTCAGAATGCCCATGCTGAGGGCGAACGCGGCTGCGGAGAGGAAACAATCTCCGATCGAGCGGGCCAGACCTCCGCCGAATTCCGAGGCGTACAGCGCCGGATCAAAAATGCCTTGTGCGAACAAACGGCCGGGGAGTTCGAGCCAGAGCAAGAGATAGCGTATACTCCAGAGCACCGCCACGAGCCCGAGGGCACCGCGCATCGAGCGCCGTTCCCGCAGGAGCCATCGGGCCGGAACAGTCACAGCTGCGAGGAAAAGGCAGAGAAGAAGAACGCTGTCCGCCGAGGTGAAGCCGGTCTGGATTTGTTCGATCACTGCGGAGCGTGCCGGGCGCATGATGCTCACGACTCCGACGCGCCGGTCGTCGATGCCTTTGAGCGGGGCGACAATCCAGCGGCCGTCTTTGCGGCCCTGGGCATCCGTGGAAAAATCAAATTCCACAAGAGTGCCGAGCCGTTCTGCAAGCCGGTCGGCCAGGCCCACCCGTGTGATGAAGCGATTGCTCAGCGGGTAGTGGAGCTCCACGGTTTGCCGCGTGACAACAGCCCCGACGATCTTCCCGTCACTGCGCACCGGTGACGCCACAAAGAGCTGCGAGGCAACAGGTGTCCGCGCAACCATCGATGTCATCTGACCATCCAGCCCTATCCGCACCTCCCTGCGCACCGACGGGCCGCTTGGGCCGGCCCACGCCGCAAGCTCCGCCTGCAGGTCATACACCTCGACCCCGCATTCATTATCGTCGGCCGCGCGCGACACGGCCGCAAACAGCGCTCTACGGTCGTTCCCGACACCCTTCAGGAATTCCAGCACCGCCGGCTGCTGGCCGACATCCACAGCAACACGCCGGGCCGACCTCTGCATGTTGCCGAATTCCTGCACGGCAACCGCAAGGTCCGCCTCCGATTTGTCGTTTTGCATCGTTTCCCAGTTCCGTTCGAGCCACGAAACCCAGATGAGACGGGCCCCCTGGGAAACCACGAGAGCGGCAAGAAACAGAAAGACAATCGCAAGTTCGCGGGATCGTCTGTCTCGAAAAAAACCGGGGAAGCGGCGTGGGAGGGAAACGGTCATGCGGTGTTTAATACACGCTGAGGTGTGTGATCATCCATCGATCACCGTGGCGGGAGAGTGACACGTACATCTGGGTCTCCTGACGGATCCCGTTGGCGACGAAAGTAGCTCTGCCGGTGGCATAGGGGTTTGTTTCCGAGCCCCCGAAGGAACTGAGCTTCGCCCCAAGTGATTTATGGGCCCGGAAGAAAATCTGCAGGACGTAGTACGCCTGATTTGCGCTATAGGTCCCGCTTTCACCCTCCCGGAGCTGCATATACACCTGAGAGGCAAGGTGCCGGGAAAACTGTGCAACAGTGCCCGTCATCACTCCCTTTTCCACATCTGCAAACACCACTGCACGGGGGTCTTCCTTCGGGAACGGCGCCTGGGCTGTGAGCTGCACAATGGCCGGACCACCGAAAACAAGCGATCCGGCCATCACTACTCGGCAAACTATGTGACCCGCACTTCCCATGTATCCTCTGGCAAAAAGTACGCCAAAGAGCGACGAAAGTCAAACCGCGTGCCACCATGAACCCGCAACAAAATCCCCCCGCAGTCCATGAATTCCTCAAGGTCAGCGGGGGGAACTGTACGATGCATACAGCGGCGTCTACGTTATTGGACGCTCAACACCAGAAAGACGTACCGTTATTCATGACACCGACCGGTCTGCCGGTCAGGCGGGCTCCACCGAAGGGTGTATTGCGGGCATGGCTCTTAAATGTGGCAGGATCGACGAGCCATTCCGCTGTGGGGTCAAAGAGCGTCAGGTTCGCCTGTGACCCTTCGGCGATATCGATCACCGGAAGGTGGAGGATGTTCCGTGGATTGGTGGAGAACTTTTCCACCAGCTGGTAGAGGGTCAGCACGTTCTTTTTGACAAGCTCCGTGACTGCCAGGCCGATGGCCGTTTCAAGGCCGATGATCCCGAATGGGGCCTGGGCGAACTCCACCTCTTTTTCATCGTAGGAATGCGGGGCATGATCGGTCGCGATGACATCGATGGTGCCGTCACGCAGCCCCGCTTTCATTGCTTCTATATCTTCTCTGGTTCGCAGGGGCGGGTTCATTTTCGTATTGGTATCGTAGGTGGCGAGGGCCTCATCGGAGAGGGTGAAATGATGCGGTGCGACCTCACAGGTCACCGCCAGGTGTTTTGTGCGCGCCGCTCTGACCAGATCGAGGGTTTCGGCGACGCTGACATGGGCGACGTGGTATTGTCCACCCGTGTATTCGGCGAGCCGGATATCTCTGGCCACCATCATTTCTTCGGCGATGCGGGGCATGGGAGGGAGTCCCAGTGTCACCGACGGGTATCCTTCGTTGGCGACGCCGCCGCGCGAGAGCGACGGCTCCTGGGCGTGCTGAATTATGGGACGGCGGAACATCGCGCTGTACTCGAGCGCGCGGCGCATGAGTTCGGCATCGTGCACTGGATCACCGTCGTCGGAAAAAGCCACGGCGCCCGCCGCGGCGAGTTCGGCCAGGGGGGCGAGATGTTCCCCTTTTCTGCCGGCGGTAACGGCACCGACCGGGTACACATTGACCAGTCCGCCCATTGCCTCACGGGAACGTGCGTGGATGAAATGAACAAGGGATTCGTCATCGATGGGGGGATTCGTATTGGGCATGCAGCAGACTGCGGTGAACCCGCCGGCCGCGGCCGCGGCGCATCCCGAGGCGATCGATTCTTTGTACTCGAATCCCGGTTCCCGGAAATGCACATGCATGTCGATGAACCCCGGAGCGACGATCTTCCCCCGCAGGTCGATGACCTGTGCCGCGCTTGCGGAGAGATTGGTGCCGATGCGCTCGATGCGGCCGTCGACGATCAGCATGTCCACTGTTGCATCCCGCCCCGTGGGTGGGTCAATCAGTCTGCCGCCTGTAAGAAGAAGTTGCATATGAGTATCGTCATGGATGAGGGATCAGTGACACCCGCAGCGGGCGCATCATCCGCGGGTGGAAAGCAAATACAGCACCGACATGCGCACGGCCACGCCGTTCAACACCTGTTGGAGAATTACCGAGTGTTCGCTATCCGCCACGTCCGCCGAGATCTCCACGTCGCGGTTGATCGGTCCGGGATGCATCACCGTGACCACCCGTCCGGCCTTTTCCATGCGTTTGCGCGTGACGCCGTAGGTCTGCCGGTACTCCCGGATCGACGGGAAGAGCCGCCCTGCATCCCGTTCCAGCTGAATGCGAAGAACGTTCAGCACATCGACGTGGGGAAGAACATCGTCGAGATGGTGGTAGACTTCCACGCCGAGGCGTTCGATCTCGCGGGGGATCATGGTGGCCGGGCCGCACACCGAAACGCGCGCGCCCATGGTTTTCAGGCCGAAGATGTTCGAGCGGGCGACCCTGCTGTGGGCGATATCCCCCACGATGCAGACATGCAGATCGTTGAGCCTGCCATATTTTTCACGGATAGTGAACATATCGAGCAGTCCCTGTGTCGGATGTTCATGGGATCCGTCACCGGCATTAATGACATTGGCGTTGATCACGCGCGACAGATAATGTGCGGCTCCTGCGGCGCCGTGCCGCAGCACGACCATATCCACCTTCATCGCCTCGATGTTGCGTGCGGTATCCTTGAGCGTTTCGCCCTTGCTCACGCTGCTGCCGGTCGCCGCAAAACCGAGGACATCGGCGGACAATCGACGCTCGGCGAGCTCGAACGAAAGGCGCGTACGGGTGGAGTTTTCAAAAAACATATTTGCGACCGTCTTCCCCTGGAGGGGAGGGACTTTCTTGATGGGCCGTTCCAGCACTTCATGAAACGACACCGCGGTATCCAGGATGAGTTGTAGGTCCTCACGGCTCATACCGTCCAGTCCGAGAAGGTGTTTGCTATGCAGTGGCATGTTGCTGTTCTCCTGCTGGTCTGCTGCTCATTCTTCGGGATGCATCAACAGGACAGTGTCTTCACCGTCCACTTCTTTCACGTGCACGCGGATGGACTCGTCGGCGGAGGTCGGGATGTTTTTGCCGACGTAGTCTGCCCGGATGGGAACCTGGCGGTGGCCGCGATCGACAAGCACGGCGAGCTGGATTGTGCGGGGGCGTCCGAGGTCGATCAATTCATCCAGGGCGGCGCGGATGGTTCTCCCGGTAAACAGCACGTCGTCGATGAGGATCACGTCGTGACCGTTGATATCAAAGAGGATATCCGTGCCTTTGAGCTGGGGCTGTTCGAGCTTCCCCAGGAGATCATCCCGGTAGAGGGTGATATCCAGCGATCCGATACTCAGTGTTGTGTGTTCCACGGTTTCGATGATGGCGGCAATCCGCCGGGCGATGAATTCGCCGCGTGTGCGGATACCGACAATCACGATGTTGCCGGCGCCCCGGTTCTTTTCCAGGATCTCGTGTGCCAGCCTGGTCAAGGTCCGTTCAAACCCTTCCGGGTCAATGATCTGCGCTTTGAGTCGTCGCATGCGGTTGTTCCGTTGTGCTGGGGGGAAGAATCGGCCGGTCCGGACACAAAAAAACCTCCACATGCTGCGCGCAGATGGAGGTAACAACGCCGGACGCGGTGCATGTCGTTGGGCATGCACCCGGGGACATGCCCCGGCCCGCTGGGTGATATTCTGGGGAAGGTCTGACCGCCATATTTCCCTTTCCTGCCTCGCAGTGCAGGATTAAAGGGGGTGGGCGATATAGGACTNNACCTCACGGATGTGAACCGTGCGCTCTAACCAACTGAGCTAATCGCCCCTGATTGCTCAGCTAATATAAGCGTTTCAGCACGGATCTGCAAGTGGGGTTAGATCTTCTGGCGCTTCAGGATATAGTACAGGTTCTTGTCGTACTGGGTTGTCACGACGAGCTCCCAGCCGTCGGCCCCGAGTGTGTTGAGCTGGCCGATGGTGAGATTGGCGCCGTCGCGATACTCCCACACGGCCTGCTTGGGCTGTTTTCTATCCTGCGGGGTTCCCGCAGTCAGGGCCACACACGCCACAGCAACCATCAGGGCGAGGACGATGAACAACGTTCGCAGCGATTTCATAGAGACCTCCTGTCGTGTGCGCGATCGGCCCCGTCCGGCGTCACTGCGGCCGGTCCAGAAGAACGATCTGCTGCATGTTTCGGTGGAGTTGATCGGGACTGTAATCTTCCTCGCCATCGATTGCATAATGCGCCAGAAACTCCCGGCACACATCCAGATGGCTTTTGCCGCCATTGATCGGTTTCAGTGATTCTTTCAGACAAAACAAGGCCGCAGACTTGATCCCTTTCGTCCAGCGGAGCTTTGTACCGTCGGCACGCCGGACCGAAACTTCCAGAGGAACTTCGCGCTGTGCGAGCCGGGGAAGCAGTTCCTTGAAGTGGATCTGGAGATAGTTCATTGCGCCGACGATGGATCGTTGACGCAACAGTTCTTTGGAGATATCCCGGAGGAGCTTGCGTTTTTCCTCTTCTTCTTCGGGCGTCAACTGATCGTCTCTTTTGAGATACCGCACCTGCAATGCACGATCCGATCCCGTCGGCAACTGCCCTTCCATCATGCTCGCAAAGGCATTCTCTTCGATGTCCCGTTTGCGGTCCTCAAGATCCGCAATGCTCGACACCGATCGCCCCTTGAACTCCGTCACCGAAAGCGTCTCGCCACCCGCCGCCGCCGATGTGGTCAGCATGATCTTCCCCCCCTCCGGCTTGAAGACGTGCGCTACCTGCAGCTGATCCAACACCTGCAGGCATTGCAGCTCCGTCATCCAAATTCCCGGTGTTCGCTGCTGGGCTTCGTCCATCCCTCGTTATTCTCCTCGCATGGTCATCCCAAGCAATAATCGCTCTCAGCCCCCCGTGTGGGGGTGCAATTTTCATACCATGTGCTTTCCAGGCGGGAAGTGGCAAAATCACGACCGCGCGGTGCGGGCGAGGGAGCGGCGAGTCTAATATTAACCATATGATCAAACCCCGTCGGCGGAGGCAGATGCTGCCCCCGCATCTTCAGGGGTGAAGTATTCTCGGATTTTTGCAGCGACTTTGGCACCCACCACCTCCTCCAGCTGGTCGGCAGTGGCAAACCGAACTCCCTGGACCGATCCGAAGGCTTCGAGCAGTTCTTTTGCCCGTTTTTCCCCAATGCCCGCAATCAGGTCCAGCTCCGTCTGCAGGGTCCGCTTCGTGCGCAACGAACGATGATATGTGATGGCGAAACGATGCGCCTCATCCCGGACCTGCTGTAACAGCCGGAGACCCGCCGAAGCCCGGGCGATCAGCTCCGGATCGCTCGTCCCCGGAAGAAACACTTCCTCCAGTTTCTTGGCAAGACCGATAATCGGCACGGAAGTCACGCCGAGCTCCGTCAGGACCTCCACGGCGCTCGAGAGCTGACCTTTGCCGCCATCCACCATGATGAGATCCGGAAACGTTCCCTGCTCGTCCAGGAGACGCTGGTAACGCCGTTGGATCACTTCACGCATGGAAGCAAAATCGTCCGGCCCCTCCACGGAGCGGATCTTGAATTTCCGGTACTCGCTCTTCCGGGGCTTGCCGTCCAGGAACACGACGAGCGAGGCGACCGAATCTGTTCCCTGCGTGTTGGAGATGTCAAAGCATTCAATCCGGCGGGGAGGCTTGTCAAGGTGCAAATCTCGCTGCAGCGCGTTGACCGCGTGCGGGACATAGTCGGCCTTCTTCATCCTTTGCATCTTCAGCTCTTCCAGGAGGAATCGTGCATTCGTCCTGGAAAGATGGACGAGCGTCGTTTCCCCTCCTTCTGCGGGCAAACGCACGGCGACCGTCGATTTTTTCCTGGCCGAAAGCCATTCCTGAAGAGTTCCGCTCCCCTCCGGCATCTCCGGCACAAGGATTTCCCCGGGAAGGTCCTCCGCCTCCAGGTAGTGCTGTTGCATCAGGATGCTGAGGATGTCGGACGGCGGCTTGTTCTCGACGTTGTTCATGAAGTAGTGACGGCGGCCGATCATTTTCCCTTCCCGGACCGCAAAGATCACCCCGCAGGCATCATCCCCTTCCGCGGCGAACGCCACAATGTCCCTGTCAGTGGCATCCAGCGTCACTGCCTTTTGCCGCTCGCTGTAGGCCCGCAGTCCTTTGATGCGGTCGCGCACCAGGGCAGCGTCTTCAAACTTCATGCCGGCCGCGAAGGCTGCCATGTCGGCTTCCAGTCGCTGGATCAGCGATTCGGTTTTGCCCCGCAGGACCGCCGCCACCTGGTCGATCATGCTGCGGTAGTGCTCTTCGGTCACCAGGGCTTCGCAGGGGCCTTCGCATTTCTTGATATGGAAGTCGAGGCACACACGGTACTTCCGCCGCGCGATGGTCTCCGCGTCCAGATGGTAGTTGCAGCTCCGGATCATAAATATATCGCGCACAGCCTTCAGGGCCGCGCGCACATTTTTGACATCGGTGTAGGGACCGAAATAGCGGGAGCCGTCACGCCGCACCCGGCGTGTCACAAAAACGCGCGGAAACGGCTCATTCGTGATCACGATGTACGGATAGCTCTTGTCGTCCTTAAGATTGACGTTGTAGCGCGGGCGGAGCTTTTTGATGAGGTTGGCTTCAAGGATCAGCGCCTCGACCTCCGAGTCGGTGACGATGATTTCGAGGTCTGTCGCACGCTGAAGCATCAACTCGATCCGGCGGTCCACCGACCGGGATCTTTGAAAATACTGCCGGACACGGTTCCGCAGATTCTTCGCCTTGCCGACATACAGCACGGTCCCTTCGGCGTCCTTGTGCTGGTACACGCCGGGACCCGTCGGCAGACCCTCGAGCTTCTGTTCGAGGCCCACCGATTCGTCGCTGATCCTGATGGATATCGTCGCCGGCATTTGCTCTTCGTGCATATTCTGAGCCCTTAACGAATGAGCATCATGCGCCTGACATCGCTCTGCGCGCCGGCACGAAGCCGCAGATAGTAGACGCCCGAGGCGAGATGCGACGCGTCAAATCGTACCGTGTGCTCGCCCGCGTACTCCCGGCCGCCGGCCAGGCGGGCCACACACGATCCGAGCACATTGAACACCGCCAGATCGACCGAGGCATCTTCCGGCAGGCTGTAGCTGATGTGTGTTGTCCCGTTAAAGGGATTCGGATAGTTCTGGGCGAGTGAGAACGTTTCGGGACGCGCAGGTTCGGCCGCGATGCCCGCCGGCGCGACAATCTGCTTCAACACGAGACTGTCCGGATCCAGCACCACGGAGGATGGCACAAACGACAACGGTACGCGCACGACCGCAATGCGTCCACCGGGCGTAATGGTGAAGAGCGTATCCCGCGATGCCGACGCGGCACGTACGTGCAGGGGCACGGTGAACGTCGGCCAGTCCGCCGCCTGCTCCTGCGTAACGCGCACCGTGAGCGTATCCGACGCCCAGACGAACGTGCTTGCGTACACCGGCCAGCCCTTGCCGTAGACCCATTCATCAAAGAAGTTCTCCATGCTCCTGCCGGTCACGCTGTCTACCACGGAACGGAAATCGTCGGTGACGGCGCTTCTGCCGCCGTAGACGGACCGGTATCGCGCAAGCGAACGGAAGAACAGGGAATCTCCGATCACGCCCCGCAGCGTGTGCAGCACCCATGCCCCTTTGCTGTAGACGACATCATCGAACAGGTTGAATCCCTGTCCTTCGGGGTCATACGGACCTCCCTGCCATGAGCCAAAATAGAAGTGTTCCAGTTCGTCGTGCATATACCGCCGGAGCGCGGGGCGCCCGCCCTGTGTTTCCCGCCACAATGCCTCAGCATAGGTGGCGAAGCTTTCGTTCAGCCAGACGTCCTTCCAGGTTCCGCAGGTAACCAGGTCGCCCCACCATTGGTGGGCCAGCTCGTGTACGACGACCTTTTCGTCGGTTTCCACATAGCGGTTCAGAGTCGTGATCGTCTGGTGCTCCATGCCGCCGTACCCGAACGGCACCACTCCGGTCATCCCGTATTTGTCAAACGGGTAGGGACCGAAGAGGCCCGAGAGCGCCGTCATCATGGAATCCACCGTCGGGAGATACGCCGCACACGCTGCGGAATCCGGCGGCCAGACATAGTACTGGAGCGGCACGGTATCCTGCACCGCGCGCACGAACGGGAGTGTGGAGACGGCGAATTTCGACACGGTCACGGCGAGCAAATATGTCGCTATGGGATGCGATTCCGTCCAATGCCAGGTCACCAGCCCGCCCGCCCCGGATGTCGCGCCGGCAAAGCGTCCGTTGCTCGCGACGACGTATCCGGCGGGAACGGTGACATGCAGCTCGGCCGTCGCCTTGTCGGCGGGCGCATCGACGCACGGCATCCAGAACCGGGCGTCCGACGGTTCGGACATTGTATAGCCGAGGTTGGCAGGCACGCCGATCGAATCCGTAAAGAAATAGTATCCCCACCTCCCGCCTGGACGAGGGAATCCCGGAAGACGGCGGTAGTCGACGGCGATCACCACAGTGTCGCCGGCGGCCCGGCCTGCGCCCGGCGCGAGCACCACGACCGATTCCTCTGAGGAATCGGTCGTGATTGACCAGGTTTCACCATCCACCGTGACATGGTCGATTTCCAGCATGACGGCATTCACGGGAATTGCATTCGCCGCGGCGGTCATCCGGGCAGTCATCGTCACTCGCCCCTCCAAGAGTCCGCTCGTCATGTCCAGCGCAATGTCGATCTTGTAGTGAAGCACATCAATGGGCGTTGCCGCGGTGGGGCCGGCAAGGTGGTTCTTCCCTGCCTGTCCGATCGCAATGGAAGTGAACAGGCATAACATCAAGAGGGGGACATTGCGTGAGCAGGTCATGTGTTCAGTCCCGGACCATGACCTTTTCGTACAGCGCCCGGCCGTTCGCTGTGAGCATCCCGAGGAAGACAAGTGCCGCGCCGGTATAGACCGCGGGCGAGAGTCGTTCGCCCAATGCAACGGTCCCGATGAACACTGCAACGATGGGGTTGATGAATGAGGAGAGCGACACGTACACTGCATCGATCCGTTTCAGGAGCCAGAAATAGGCCATGAAGGTCAGCACTGATCCCACCAGTGCCAGGTAGGCAAGGGCCAGGATGCCCGGCAGCGTCCAGATCACCGGCAATCGCGACTCCACCAGGAGGCTCAACAGCATGAGCATCACCCCGCCCATCGCCATCCCGACGAAATTCATCGCGACCGGGCTCACCGGCTCTCCGTACTTTTTGATCACCACCAGGGCCAGAGCCTGGAGGAACGTGCTCACCAGGACAGCAAGCATGCCCAGCAGGCCGCGGGAATCCAGCAGGGTCACGTCCGACGCAAAAATCACGAGCACGCCCAGAAATCCAAGGACGATCGCAACGATCTTATAGACGGAGAGGGGTTCGTTCTTGAGCATGAAATGGGAAAGGANNTGCCCCCAGTAGATCAATGCAAAGGGGATGCCGATCGTGAGGACTCCCAGAGCGACGTACACCCTCCAGGCCACAGGGGACACGGGAATCCCGCCCCCGCGGATCCTGAGCAACACAAAGAGCACGGCGGCGGCAACGAGGCATCGGAGTCCGGCCGAGAGAAAGGGAGGAACCGAATCCATGCCGACCCGAATAGCGAACCAGGTGGTGCCCCACACCGTTGAAATAAGAATGAACCCAAGCCAGATGCCGAATCGTTCAGAGCGCATAGCATATCAGGTACATGGTTTGTCGTCAGTCGCGCGTCGGTGGTGTCAGCGATCCTGTCCGTAGCCAAATCTCTTGATCCATTCATCCTTTTCCCGCCATTTCTCCCTCACCTTGACGTGTAGTTCGAGGAAGACGGCGTGCTCAAGGAAGCGTTCTGCGTCGATGCGTGCAAGGCGCCCGATTTCCTTAAGCATCGACCCTTTCTTGCCGATGACGATTCCCTTTTGTGAATCGCGTTCGACGACGATGTCGGCGCTGACGAACCACTTGCCCGCCTCGCGCTCCTTGAAATCCACCACGTCAACGGTCGTGGAATACGGAACTTCTTCGCGGCAGGTAAGAAAGACTTTTTCGCGGATGATTTCGGACACGAAGAAACGCTGGGATTGCTCGCTGACGATATCGGTCGGAAAATACGGCGGATGGACGGGGAGGTGGGGCACCATGGCGGCCAGAAGCTCTGCGGTGCCATCACCTTTCAGGGCGGAAATGGGAAAGATCTCGGTGAACGGGATCGCCTTGGCATACGCCTCCATGATGGGCAGCAGGCGGGCCTTGGGCATAAGGTCGATCTTATTCAGTACCAGAAACACCGGTTTCCGGAATCCCTCCAGTTTTTTGAACGCCTCGTCGTCCACGAGGCCGGTCCCTGTGGCGGTTGAGGCATCCACGAGAAACATGAGCACGTCCGCGTCCGCAATCGCCGAGGAGGCACTGCGCATCATTGCTTCATGGAGAAGATAGCGCGGGGCGATGATGCCCGGTGTGTCGAGAAAAACGATCTGGAAGGTGTCGGCCGAATAGATGCCCAGAATTCGGTGGCGGGTGGTCTGGGGCTTGTTTGTGACAATGGAGATTTTCTGCTTCAGCAGGCCGTTCAGGAGGGTCGATTTCCCCACGTTCGGTTCGCCGATAATAGTCACATACCCGCTCCGGAACTCCCCCACGTCTTTCCCTTCTGCAGGTCCGCCCTCCGCCATCCCCTGCTCCTCATTCTCCAACGGAGCGGTGCTCACAGCGCGGCTTCGCCTGCTTCACCTGTGCGGACGCGGACGGCATCTTCCACGTCATAGATGAAGATCTTGCCGTCGCCGACCTGGCCGGTGCGCGCCGTCTTGAGTATCGCCTCCACCACCTGGTCTTCCATGCGATCCGGCACCACGACTTCCAATTTGATTTTCGGGAGAAAATCGATCTGGTATTCCGAGCCGCGGTACAATTCCGTATGTCCTTTTTGCCGGCCGTATCCCTTCACTTCGGTGAGCGTCATGCCTTTCACACCGATTTCTGCAAGGGCTTCGCGGACATCGTCGATGCGGAACGGGCGGACGATTGCTTCAATCTTTTTCATGCCGGGGTCTTCCTTGATGATCTCGGGCGGTGCTTATCTGCCATGGCATTGTTTGTATTTCTTGCCGCTGCCGCAGGGGCAGGGATCGTTGCGGCCCACTTTGTCGCCGACGTGGATCGGCTGCACTTTGCCGGCGCGTGGCGGGGCGTCGGGCGACCCGGCGACGGGACCCTCATCGGGCGCCCTGTTGGAGCGGAGTCCCATCCCCTCCGTCGCGTCATGGGAAATCCTCATCTGCTGCGGCGGGCGCTGCGGGCCGCGGATCGGGAGCTGTTGCATGCCGGCGGGGAAGAGCCGGAAGACGGTCGTCACGGTTTCCGTGTTGACCAGGTCCAGCAGGTCCATGAACATCCGGAAGGCCTCGGTCTTGTATTCCACAAGCGGATCTTTCTGACCGTAGGCGCGCAGGTGGATGCCTTCCTTCAAATCGTCCATCTCGCGCAAATGGTCTTTCCACTTGTCATCGATGGTCTGGAGCACGACCATCTTTTCGATCTGCCCCATCATCTCGGAACCGAGCTTTTCTTCCTTGCGCTTGTAGAACTCGGACGTCGCGGTAAGGATTTCCTTTCGCACGCCATCGGAGCCGATCTCCTGCCACCGCGCGGGAGTGAACGCAACATCCACCAGGAGCTGCGCCCGCACTTCATCCTGCAACGCCTCGATCTCGCCGTTGTTGTAGTACTTCTCCACGAGCCGCTGGATGAAGTCGTCGGCAAGATCCATGATGTCATCCTTGATCCGGTCGCTGACCAGGGCCCTGCGGCGGCGCGTATAGATCACCTCGCGCTGCTGGTTCATCACATTATCGTATTCCAGGAGCCGCTTGCGGATGCCGAAGTTGTTTTCCTCCACTTTGCGCTGGGCGCGTTCCACGGAGCGGGTGATCATCCTGTGCTGGATGACCTCGCCCTCCTTCAGACCCATGCGTTCCATGATGGAGGCGATACGATCGCTGCCGAACAGACGCATCAGGTCGTCTTCCAGCGACAGGAAGAACTGGGATGATCCGGGGTCGCCTTGCCGGCCCGACCGTCCGCGCAACTGGCGGTCGATGCGGCGGGCTTCATGGCGTTCCGTGCCGACGATCTGCAGCCCGCCGGCTTCCCGGACGCCCGGACCCAGCTTAATATCCGTGCCGCGGCCGGCCATATTGGTGGCAATGGTGATCGCGCCGGGGAGCCCTGCGTGCGCGACGATCTCCGCCTCCCGCTGGTGGTGTTTCGCATTCAACACATTATGCGGAACGTTCTTCCTTTTCAGCATGCGGCTGATTGTTTCGGACACCTCCACGCTTGTGGTGCCCACCAGCACGGGACGATTCTGCGAGCGCATCTTTTCGATTTCTTCGATCACCGCGTTGTACTTCTCGCGCTTGGTCTTGTAGACCAGATCATCCATATCCGCCCGCACCATCGGCCTATTCGTGGGGATGACCACGACATCCAGCTTGTAGATGTCGAAAAACTCTCCCGCTTCCGTCTCCGCAGTCCCGGTCATACCCGCCAGCTTCTTGTATAACCGGAAGTAATTCTGCAGCGTGATCGTTGCCAGCGTCTGCATGTCACGCTCGACCTTCACCCCCTCTTTCGCCTCGATGGCCTGGTGGAGCCCGTCGGAATACCGGCGTCCGGGAAGAAGGCGGCCCGTGAATTCATCCACGATCATCACCTTACCGTCGTCCGACACGACGTACTCATCGTCTTTGTCGTAGAGCGAATACGCGCGGAGGAGCTGCGACAGGGTATGGATGCGGTCGCTACGCTCGGCATAGAGGAGGTTCATTTCATCCTTCTTCTGCCGGATCTCTTCCTTGGTCAGCGTGGGGGAATTTTCCAGAATGCTGAATTCGGTCCCGAGATCGGGCAGCAGAAAGAAATCCTTGTCGCCGACCAGGGGCATGATGAACGAGCGGCCCTTGTCGGTGAGGTTGATCTGGTGATTCTTCTCATCAATCGCGTAGAAGAGCTCGTCGTCGATTTCGTGCATCCGGCGCGACTGATCGCGGAGGTACTCCGACTCGGTTTGTTGGACGAGCCGTTTGTTCGACGGCTCGCTGAACACCTTCAACAGCCGGGGGTGTTTCGGGAGACCGCGCGACGCCCGCAGGAGTTGCACTCCCGCCTCGTCGTTCTTCCCTTCTTCCAGAGATTTCTCCGCTTCGGCGACGATTTTTGAGACAAAAGCCTGCTGGGCGTTCACAATCCGCTCAACGTACGGTTTCATTTCGTCAAACTTGTGATCTTCGCTCTTCGTCGGCCCGCTGATGATCAACGGCGTCCGGGCTTCGTCGATGAGCACCGAGTCGACTTCATCAACGATCGTGTAGAAGTGCTCCCGCTGCACCAGGTCGATCTTGTCGACCACCATGTTGTCGCGCAGGTAATCGA
>PMCM01000067.1 GCA_003154155.1 Ignavibacteriota bacterium
ATCGACGATTATATCACCCATGTCCGGCACATCGAGTTTCCGGAGAATGCCATCCGCACGCTGTATGCGGACTTCTCGCACGACATGAGCACGTACGGCGTGGAGCGTGCTCGTGCCATCGTCGAGCACGGCAAGCAATACAAAGGGACCGACAAGCAGATCTCGTCGATCCTGAGCGAATGCGACCCGACGGTGCCGAAATGGATCGTCCGGCCGAAGGAGTACCGCCGGATCCTGGCGTTCCCGGTCACGGGCAACAAGAAGGGGACGAACGACTACGTCTTCCGCATCAAATTGCAGATTCCTTCCGACGCCCAGTTCCCGGTATTCGACGTGAACGTGAAGCTGCCCCGGGAACTCGCGGAGACCGGCGCCGGCGAATCGTGGTACGACAAGATCACGATCAACAACGCGCCGATCAAGAATGAAGGGAGATTCCGCATCACCGCTCCGCTGGCCGACAACAACTACGAATCGCAGATCACGCCGGTGCAGATGGACAAGGCCGGAAACAACATCCTTGAAATCAGGTTCAAGAAATCGACGTTCAAGGTGTACGAGATCAGTGCGATGGCCCAGGTCCCCATCATGAAGAAGAATTAGGACACAGACGCCATGAAGAAAAAGCTGATCTATGGTCTCGGTGCGGTCGCCGTTATCGCTATCGCTGTCGTGCTCTATTTCGTGTTCCGGCGGCCCGACCTGTCCGGCAGCATCGTGCTGCCGTACATTGCCCATCAAAAACCGGTGGTCGATCCTCATCTTCCCGGCCCGACGCCATTATCCGACAAGCTCGACGAGATTCAATTTGACGGTCTCTTCAATCTTTCCGCCAACCCGAGCGGGATCGTGTACGAAGACGGCCTGGGCGAGCTGGTCGGTGTCGACCAGGACAATGTCGTCACGATCCGGCTCAAGACGAACAAGAAATGGCATGACAGCTATCAGATCACGCCGAAGGACGACGGGTTCACCATCGCCAAGTCGCGCGATCATTTCTTCGGGGCGGCGGATCTGCAATTCACCATCCGGCGTATCATGACGCTCGGGAGCCTTTCGCCGGACTATATCCTCCTTATCCAGGCGATGGAAGCGCCGGGATTCGAGGGTCCGAATGACCGGGGCGAGATCCGGTTCCGGTTCAGAAGCAACAGAATCTGGAAAGAGGCGGATGTCAAGGAGACGCTGTCGTTCAAGGTGCTGCCTGACGGGTCCCCGATGAATGCGCTGAACTACGCCGTGGGCACTGCGCCGTACATGGCGCTGCCGCCCAAGGATGCCGTGTCCAACTACTACCGTACGCCGGACGGCGGCGCGACGATTCCAACCGTTTTGCTGGCGTCGTTCATCGACAACAGCACATACACCACCGAGATGCGGAACGGCTCGATCAATGTCCTGCTGGAGTCGCCGTACGGTGCCGTGTCACCGATCCTCGTTGACAGCAAGAAATTCTTCACGAAATCGAACATCAGCACGACCATGTTTGCCGTGTTGTTCAATACGGGGCGGTTGAACAGGGCGCAGCGCACGGAGCTGCGGAAGCTGCTTGACGTGAAGGCGATCGAAGAACGGTTCTTCAAGACCGGCACGCCGCAGCAGCGCCATATCCGCGATTACAAGGGGAATGCGGATAATTACGGCGACTACCTGAACCACAGCGTGTTCCCCAACTCGTCCTATTACATTGAAGAGAAGGTCGTCGAGCCTGCCGGCGACAGCACGGCCCTGAACCTGGCTATTCTGCCCGACACCGTTCACATCAAGGCCTGCACGAACTTCGGATTCCGGGAAGAGTATACCGATCTCGTGGAAATCCTGAACGATCCGGCAATCACGCGGGGCCGGGTCAAAGTTACCGTGGTCGGAAACGAAGAGATCCAGCGCGGGGACTACGACGCCGTCGTGGTGGCATTCACCGGATACAGGAGCAATTTCCTTCTGGATCTCTACGATGTGTTCCTGCGGCACCCGGATTTTCAGACCTATCGCATCGCCCTGGAAACGGCGACAGACGATCACGGCAATCAGATCGTGCGTCCCGAGTCGTTCCGGAAAGGGGCCAACTTCTTCAATCTTGATGCCGTCGCGGAATCGCCTGACAAGGCCGATATCGCCATGTTCCTGGACTATGTCTACGGCTTCATGTCGACGCGGAACATCGGGGATAAGCAGGAATACGCACGCCGTATTGACCAGCTTGAACACAGCCTTGCGCTCGGCAGCTGGCTCTTTTCGGTGCCGTCACTTGCGTATTTCAGCACGCAGTTCGACAGCACGAGCATCGATTTGTACGGCGTTGCCTCCCAACTCTCAACGATCAAACGGTGGCGCGAAGCCCCTCAGCAATGATCACGATGGAATTCCTGCGAAGGCCCGTGCTTGTGCTGACGGGCCTTCTCGTTATTGCGGGCAGAGCTACGGCAAAGGACGACCTTTCCACGGTTCTGCTCGTGGAGCGTCCGGACCATTTCATTCTCTGCAACAAATACCAACAGCGGCTGACGCCGGATGAATACCGGCAACTTCCGGCCGTCCTGCCGCTCGTCGTTGTCCGTGAATTTGACAGGCTGAATGACGGACTCACGCCGTGTCTTTCGGCGGAGGTTGACGGTTCGCCGATGTATCTTATGCGGGCCGGGGACGGTCTGTTTGCGCGACGGGGGAACGGCGGCAGCACGATCACCTGCCGGAATGCGCTTCTTCTTGGCGACACCGTGCTTCTTCTGGGACGCGAGGCATTGCGCTTGCGTCCGGCCGGGGCGGGCCCGGTGCTGGCGCTCACGCCCCGGGTACGTGCGGTGCGGCTCTTCCGCAGTGCGGGGCAAACGTTTGTTCGCCTCCTCTCCGGGACGCATGCGGGTGCAGGGGGCTGGGTGGTCCTCCCGGAATCCCCGGAGGGATCCACGTGGGTTCGCGCAACGGCCGCGCAGGGCCAGCGGCCTGACGCCGCCGCGATCACCACGCGCCTGCTACCGCTGATTACCGGAGCCAACCGGGCGCTGGCAAGCATTTATGCGGAACTCTCTCCGGCATCCTCCGGCGGCCTCCCTTCCCCCGTGTTCCGCCTTGCCGCAACGGAAGACTCGCTCATCTGTTCCGTCGAACCGCATGCGATGAGCGGGGCGTTTGCCGGGAGCATGAAGGCGATGCTGCCCGAATGCGAGCGCGCCCTCCTCGGGACAGGCGTCCGTCCACGGCTTTCAGGAGAATCGATTGTCATCCCCTTACACTGACGCCGCACCGGCATCGTTGCGGGCCATTCTCGGCGAGCACCTCGCATCGGTGCTGGTTGTGGCATGTGCCCTTGTCGTTCTCGGTGTCGTCGTGTCGGGAAAGGGGGACGACCGGCGGCTGCATACGGACAGCCGGATCGAGCGTTACCTGTCGCTCGACGGGGTCGACTGGAGCATGCCGCTGCACCGGGAACTCTTCCGTGATTCCTACCGGGCCATCAATGCCGATCGCGAACAGGTCGTCGATTCAGTCATGGGGTCCATCCAGGATGCCCTGCAGGCGGAGATGGCAGATCCCGCCAGGAAACTTGGCGGGGAGAAGAAATCGCTGTCGTGGAAGGTGCTGGGCGAATTGGTCCCGATGTATCTCGGATTTCTCGTGGTGTTTCTGGTTGTTCTTGTGCTGACCTACGCAGCTGCGCGCGCCATTGCGGTGTGGAAGTTCATCGTGTGGAAACAAGGGCGCGCATCCCCCTTCCGGCAGTTCCTGCGCGGCTGTGAAACCCTCGGATTCGTGCGTGGCATGATGCGGCTGGATCTGCTGGGCAAGGCCCTGCTGCACGGCGTAGTCTCCTTTCTCCTCTTCTCTCCGGCCTACGTCATCGCGTATTCGCTCCGCACGCGGCTGGACACGGAGAACGTGCTTTTCCTTGTGCTGCTCGCCGTGGTCTCCAACGGCGTCCTTGTGCACTATGCGCACCGTCTCTTTACACTCCTGGTGAGCGAAAGCAGGAAGGGCTATGTTGATTCCGCGCTGGTTAAGGGGGTGCGGGGAGAGTACCGGTGGGATGTCAACAACGGGATTTCACCTTTCGTCATTCTGCGGCCCCTCCTTCGCTCGCAAGGGCACGTGTTCCGCGAAATCTACCGGAATGCCCGCCTGCAGTTCATCCCATCGACGAAGGAACATGTCACGTTCATCGTCACCGGGCTTGTGATCATCGAGATGGCGCTCAACATCAAGGGTCATTTGTGCTACGCGCTCCTCCAGCACATTCTGTTCAAGGAATTCGACATTGCCATCGCCATCGTGCTGCTCATTTTTGTCGCGGTGAAGCTGGTTGAAGCGGGCGTCGACGTGTGGCACTATCGTGAGTTGAGGAAGTATGACAATGCGGGATAACCGGGCACCGCAGGCACGGCGCATGGCGCTGTCCGGATTCCTGGAGGAGAAGAAGGACCTCCTCTGGGCTGGTCTCTGGCTCTTCGGCATTTCCTGCACGGCAGCATGGCTTGAGCTGTTTCTGAACGCCCCCGCCCGTGCCCGCGTCGAGGCCGCGTTTGCCAACACGCTTCTCGGGGCTCTGCTGGTGGTCTTCGCGGCTCTCCTGCTCGGCTGGGGAATCGCCCTTGCCTTGGTTACGCTGGAGCGGCGGCATCAACGGACGCCGTATCTTGCGTTGACGTTCGCCCTCAATATCCTGCGATCGGTTCCCCAGATGGTCGGGATGCTCGTCGGGTATGCCCTCATTACCGCCCTCATTTTGCGCGATGCTCTCCCGTCAACCCTTGCCCAGATCATGATGACGTCGCTCATCACGGCCCTGTTTGTGTTTCAGGAGGTCGTGGACCTCATCCGTGAGCGCGTCAAGCATTATGAACAGCTGGAGTTTGTGAACGCCCTGCTTGTGTGCGGCATCCCGCCCCTGGTGATCATCAACAGGGAGATTCTGTTGAAAAACAGCATGTCGCATCTCATCCAGAAATCGGTTGCCCTCTTCGGGCGCGCCATCTTCCTGATCTGCAGCATCGACTTCATCATCTCGGTGGGATTGTCGACGGATGTCAGCCTTTCCAATCTTCCCGCTACCCTGGGCAGCATGCTGGCAAGTCTCGACAGCAAGCAGGATATCCTGGTGATCGGCAGTGTCCTCTCGGAGCCTGGGATGTTCGGCTCTTTATTTTTCGAGCACCTTCAGGGGGTCAGTGTCGCCTTTCTGATCGTCTTCACCCTGTTTTGTGTGCATCGCATTTCCACCGGACTGACGGACCGATACCGGCTATGACAGAGAAGCATTTCGACATATGCGTCGAGGCGCGGGGGCGTGTTCTGGTGGATGCCCGGGACGTGCCGGTTGCAGAGGGGGGGATCACGTTCCTGTTCGGCGAATCGGGGATAGGCAAGTCTCTGGTGGGCAAGACTCTGGCCGGTGTGATTGACGAAACGGCGCTGCGGTGCACGGTCAACGCCGAGTCGTATGGGCTGTATTCCGCCCGGACGGAAGTCCGCGACAGGCGGCACAACGGTTTCTTCATGTTCCAGGAACCCTCTTCCCATTTCAATCCGCTCCAGACGCTGGATGAGCAGATCCGCGAGGGGATGCTGGCGGCGGCAAAGGATCCTGCCGGTGTTGTTGGCGAGCTGTGGAGCGATGCCGGGCGGCCGTCGCTGAAGGGCATACTCTCCGTGTATCCGAAGCCGTACCGCCCGAGCGGCGGCGAGAAGCAGCGCGTTTTTGCCGGGATGGCGTTTTCCAAGATGGATGTGCTCGCGGCCCAGCACGATGCGGGAGAAGGGCTTTTCGTTTTCGATGAACCGACGGGGAGTTTGGATAGGGAGGCGCGGAATCGTTTTCTCGACCGCCTGTTTGAGCGGTTCAGGCGGCGGCACGAAACCATCCTGCTGATCACGCATGATTATGGCATGATCAGTTATATCCAGCGGGCGCACCGCGACCTTCTCCCGTACATGCATTTCAGCGAGCTCGTGCTGAAGGGGAATGTCACTCGCGGGCGGGTCTTTGCGCCGGAGCGTTTTCTTCAGTGGCTTCATACGAGGACGCCGATCAGCGTTCCGGAAAACGGCAAGGTGTTACTCCGTGTGGAGAGCGGCATACAAGTGTTCGGCAAGACGCTCCGTTTTCGTGCCGGGGGAGAGGGTGGGAACGAGCTTCCGCTTCAGGCACGGCGGGGTGAGCTGGTGTACATCAAAGCGGGAAGCGGCGTGGGGAAAACCACCGTCGCGAAGGTGGTGATCGGCCTGCAAAAAGCGGATCGGTTCCGGATGGAATTCGAAGGGGTCGGACTGGACGAGAAGTCCCCCCATCACTACTGGGAGCGGACGCTCTGGGGCAAACGGATGACGATGGCGTTTCAACATGCCGATGAATCGCTCAATCCGAATGCGAGCGTGGAAGAAACCCTGGGGCTTCTTCCGATTCCGGCGATGCGCAGCGTGACAGGGATCCGTGCTGCCCTGGCGAGTCTCTTCGACGAGGATGAGATTCCGCGGTTGAGGGACCGGAAGGTATGGCAGTTGAGCGGTGGTCAGAAGCAGCGTCTGAACCTCTTGCGCGCATTCATCCTTTCGACGCCGCTCATCATTCTGGACGAGCCGCTCAGCGCCCTGGATTTTGAAAGCATCGACCGTGTTTTGCTGCTCATGGAGCAGGCGCGTACGCGGGGGCAAACTCTGGTGTTGATCTCGCACAACGAGGATATCTTTGACGCCGTCGTGCCTGAAACTTGCGTGTACCACCTTGGCGGGAGCGCCTGATCACGGGCATGCAGCGATTGCTGCGCTGTTTCAGTGCACGGGGTAGGTGAGGAACGGCTCCTGCACGCCCTTTCCAGCTGCTTTGAGATTAAAGAGATATGTCAGAAGACTGAATGTGGTTTTCGTGTTAAGGTCGGCATCGGCAATAGAGAACCAGTGCCCGCGGTAGAGGACTCGCACATAGGCATCTTCGGGTTCTACCTCCGAGGATCTGACTTTGAACACTCTGCCGGTGACACCGGACCAATCGAACGGTGTGCCGTCGTCGGACCGTGTCAGCGTCACCTTGCCGGCCGACACATCGGCCTGAGGCACCTCCACCGCCTGAGAGAGGAAGAACATCACCGAGAGGAGGGAGCGGCCCATCATGGCGATGTCGTCTTTTCGTTCACGCACAAATGACGGCACAAGCCTGTAGGCTACGGCCGATGAGTCGAGGTCCAGCAATGTGCGGACAGTAGCCAGGGCGATAGCCGTGCTCGAATCGCGTCCGGCTTTGATGTACAGGAGAACGGTCTTGCCGTCCTTGTCCAATGCACCTTCGATCGTCCCTTTTTTCTGCAGGACACGGAGCGCTTCCGAAATCTGCCGTGCCTCTCCGTAGACCGGGGCACGGTCGGGTGTCGGTCCGGAAGCCGAGATGGCATTCGGGACATCGTTTGCCTGCTGGACGCAGAGAGTAAAGAGGCGTTCGATGGACCAGCCGGATTGGGACAGGTAGAGGATCATCGAGGGGCTGATGGGCGACAGAAGCCGGTTTGCGAAATCCTCTCCCTGCAACGGGAAGTAGGTCAGCGTGGGCGACGTGGTATACTCTCCGCCGAGATTCAGCCGCCAGTCTCCCGTGAGAGGGCTTTGGAAGACGGTTCCGCCGGCAAGGCCGGTGGTCCCTTTCAGCGTATAGCCGGCGATGACCCCTCCCATCTCGAGAAAAAGGGGATTATCCCTGTAGCGCAGCCGCACGAGGTTCAGGAGGAGCTGTTCATTCCACGACTGGACGATTGCCTCGTTGAAGTTTATCCGGTCGTTATGGACTGCGCGCTCGACGATGTCGGATGCGCAGCCCGTCAGTAGAACAGCGAGGAGAGTGATCGGTGCTGCGGTTCGTGCACAGTGTTGAACGAGCGAGACGGGCATGGGGAATTCCGGGAAAAGTGTAGAGCAAGATACAAAAGTTGAGATACAAAGGGAACCGGCTGCGGCTAGCTCGGATAGAACGGAACCCGAGGATCCTTTTCCGTGTTCACATGTCTATGGGGGGTGCTGATAGATACATTCCTGCATCCCCGCTTCCTGATATGTCGAAAGCAGACTTGACACCAGACTCGAGAACCAGAAACCAGGGAAGGCCGTCTCTCGGCCCCTTCATCATCGTCTTCATCGTCGTCACCGCGGTGATTGTGTCCGTCGGATCCCTCTACTATATCACCAAACAGCAATACTTCACCGAACAAACGGAAGGCACCCTTTCGGCGATTGCCGGGTTGAAGGTGAACCAGTTGACTCACTGGTGGTCGGAATGCTATTCCGAGTGCCGCGAGATCCGGTCCAACGGCATGTTGGCGCAGCTCCTGGTGGATCTGGAGAAGGGGCCGGCACGGACGAAGCCGCAACAGATGATCACGGGGTGGATGGGGTCGCTTCAGGAGAATCGCGGCTACACGTCGGTCTTCCTTTTTGACGAGGAGGGCCGGCTCCAATTTTCGCTGGTCCGCCGGAATGTGCAGCCGGATTCCCGGGAACTGGCAACCGTACACGAGGTGCTCCGCACCCGCACGGTGACATTCACCGATCTCCATGAAGCGGATTCCACCGGGGAAGTCTCGTGTGACTTCTTTGCTCCGGTCGTCCAGTCGCTTCCGGAAGGCGAAGTCGCCGTGGGTGTGGTCCTCTTGCGGGTTGACGCGTCGCAAGAGATTTTCCCGGTGGTCGAATCGTGGCCCACACCGAGTCCCAGCTCTGAAACGAACCTCGTAGGCCGCTATGGCGACAGCGTTGTGTATCTCAGCGCGCCCCGGCATCAGAAGGCCGGTGCGCTTCACCTGCGCTTCCCGCTTGCCGACACGGTTCACGTGGCGGTCCACGCGGCGCTCGGCGGCGAGGGGTTCTTTGAAGGGGTTGATTACCGCGGAGTGCCGGTGAAGGCATTTATCATCGCCGTGCCGCGGACCCCGTGGACGCTTGTGGCGAAGGCCGATCTGATCGAAATCAATGATCCGTTGCACAGCATTGCCAAATGGGTATCCACGCTCGGGCTTGCCCTGATTATTGCCACGGGACTTGTTCTCGGTCTCTGGCGGAGACACCAGCAGCTGCAGATCTATCACGCAAAGCTGGATGTCGAGACGCAACGCAACCAGGCTCTGGCGGCTTTGCACGTAGCGGAGGACCGGTTTACGAAGGTCTTCAGGCGGAGCCCGGTGCCGATGTGCATCACGCGCATGTCCGACGGCGCCATTCTGGACGTCAACGAGAGCTTCGTCGGGCTTTTCGGCTATGCGCCGGAGGAGATCCTTCATCACCGGGCGGCCGAGTTCGGGTTTTGGAGCGGTGTCGACGAAGGAACGGATGACACGCACGCATTCCCAGTGAACGGCAGCCGGGCGAATCTCGAATGTCCCCTCAGAAAGAAATCGGGCGAGACGGGGATACAGCTCCTTTCGACCGAGCGTATCGAGCTGGGCGGCGAGGCGTGCCTTTTGACGACGACGATCGATATTACCAACCGGAAGGTCATGGAAGCGGCATTGCTCGACAGCAATGAGCGGTTTGAAAAGGCTTTCCGCAACTCCCCGATGCTGATGAGCCTCTCGTCGCTGGAGGACGGAGCCATTGTGGAAGTCAACGATGCATCCGAGCGGGTGCTGGGGTATGCCCGGCATGAGGTGCTGGGGAAGACCTTCGAAGAAATCGGCTGGATGTCCGCCGAAGACCGGGCGCGCATCCTGGACGGGTTGGGCCGCAGGCAGCGCATCCGCAATATGGATCTGCAGTTGCAGCGCAAGGGTGGGCGGATTGTGCACTGCAGCTTCAGCGGCGAGATTGTCAACCTCAGAGGGAAAAAGTATTTGCTTGCCGTCGCGGAAGATATCACGGAACGGAAGCACGCGGAGGAACAGCTGGAGCGGTCGGCGAGGGAAAAAGAAGAGCTCATGAAGGAGCTCCAGCACCGGGTGAAAAATAACCTCAGCCTGATCGTCGCGTTGCTGGGTTTTGGCATGGACCAGCTTCCGGATGAGCGTTCCAAGCAGGCGTTTGTGGATGCGCAGAACCGTATCCGTTCGATGAGCAGGATCTACGAACAGCTGTACCAGTCCTCTTCGTTCGGGGATATCGATGCCGATATTTACCTCAGCCAGCTTTCGACGTCGCTTGTGCAGACATATGCGCTGGATGCGGAGCGCTTCCGGCTCCATGTGCGCATTGAGCCGATCAAGATGGATATGAAACGGATGGTGCCGCTGGGGCTGATCGTGAACGAACTCATGACGAATGCGCTGAAGTATGCGTACCCTGACGGCAAGGGAGGAGAGGTGCGCCTGACATTCGAAAAGTTGAACAAGAACATCGTCCTCGCCGTGTCGGACGACGGTGTGGGGCTGCCCAAGGGGATCAATCTGGAGACGTTGGACACTCTTGGGTTGCGCATTGTCTCGATGCTTGCGGACCAGATCGATGCCGAACTTGCCATTGAGGGAGCACATGGGACTTCTGTCTCGCTGACGTTCCTGTTGTAAGGGGGGCTTTCCGCTGCTGTTGTCTCTTCGCTGATGTGTCGTCGACACCGTCGTTGCGTTCCCCGTGTGCGGCCGTTGCTACCCTGGGCACGCACCGGCGTATCCATCGATCCCGGCCCTGCCTGGAGTTTTCCGCGCACAGTCCTGTGAGCCGCACATCCGGCCCAGACCCGTGAACCTCCGCGCCGTTTCCGGTGCCGGTCCGCACGTCTTCCTGCCCTGTTGCCGGGTCACCCCACGAGTCCCCCCCCGGGGGGTATGCCGGTGAACGACACGGTGACAACGAAAGAAAACACTTGACATTCTCTCCCGATTCAGTATGTTTTATGGAATCTTTATTCATTTACCTTAGTTAGTAAGGTAATAATGCATTGTCACCTTGTATATGTAAAGTCCCGCGGCGCAGCAGCCGGGGATGAACCTCATATCCCACAACCCAACGAGGGAGCAGCATGAAGAAGATCGAGGCCGTCATACGACCCCACAAGATAGACGACGTGCGAGAGGCCCTGCTCGACGCCGGGATCAAGGGCATGACCATCCTTGAGGTACGGGGGATCGGACGGCAAAAGGGGCAGACGGAAATGTACAGGGGATCAGAGTACCACATCGTATTTCTTCCCAAGATCAAGATTGAGGTCGTTGTTCCCGACAACCAGCTGGATCTGGCGTTGCAGACTATTCTCAAATCGGCAAAGACGGGGGAGATCGGCGACGGAAAGATCTTCGTGTCTACCATCGACGAAGTGATCCGGGTACGTACGGAAGAATCCGGCGACAGCGCGCTGTAGCGGGGGAGTGCGGCGCGCACCGAACATCATTCACCAGAGCGAGGGGCACGATGACGATGGATAATGTGAATACGGCGATTGTATGGCGCATCGGGATGTTGGCTGCCGTTGTCGTCTGGGGGATGCAGTGCACACAAGCGCAGGTCGCAGCAAAAGATACCGCCTCACCTGTGGTTCTGACGGGATTCGTGGACTCGTATTTCAGCTGGAACGTTGACAGGCCGGCCAGTCATATCAACAGGCTTGCCAATTTTGACCTGACGGAAAACCAGTTCATGATGTCGATGGCGGACATCGATCTGCAGAAAGCCGCATCACCCATAGGCTTTCATATCGAATGCGCGCTGGGGTCGACGGTGGACATCATCAGCGCGGGGGATGCGGAGAGCGCGAGGTTTTTCCAGCAAGCGTACCTTACCGCAGTGTTGCCGGTGGGTGCGGGCCTGACAGTGGATGCCGGCAAATTCGTCACGCACATGGGCTACGAAACGATCAAGGCGAAGGACAACGCGAACTACAGCCGTTCATTCCTGTTTGCGTGGGCCATTCCCTATTACCATACCGGGATACGCGCCAGTTATCCCCTGCGCGAAAATCTCACCGCGTCAGTGGACGTGTGCAACGGTTGGAACAGCGCCCCGGGGAACAGCGGCAAGACTTTCGGCGCTTCCGTCTCCTTCGCGCCCGTTCCGTCGCTGTCACTCACCGCCGATTGGATCGGGGGGCCTGAACAGCCTGACTCTGTCGGATCGGATTTCCGGCATGTGTTCGAAGGGGTGGTCGTCCTGCAGGCGTCAGACAGGTTTTCGGTCGCCATTGACGGTCTCTACGGATCCGAGAAACTGCCGTGGGGGATGGCGACGTGGAAAGGTGCGGCACTGTACGGCAGGTACGCCCTCTCCGATGCCTCGGCGCTCAGTGCGCGCGCGGAAGTCTACAGCGATCCGGAGGGGTACACCACCGCACTTTCCCAAGATCTCGGGGAGTTTACCTTCACGTATGAGCAGCGGTTCCTGGGGGCTCTTATCTTCCGGGGGGAATACCGTTACGATTGGTCCAACGCCGGCGCCTTTGACGGCAGCGGCGGGGACGCGTCGCGAAGAAATCAAAGCCGGATCGGCCTGGCATGCATCGTCACTTTCTGACAACAAAATGTATCAATGATACGGGAATAACCATGGAGGTTTTGCAATGATGCGATCACTTGTCACCGGCAGGCGAATCATCTTCACTGCGCTTCTTCTTGCGATCGTCCTCGGGATGCCTTCGCCGTCCCATGCCGATCCGGATCCCACAGGCGCAAAGACCGGAACGGTTGCAGACGTCCCGGCAGCGAAAGCCGGCGAGCCCACGCTGGCGGAGGTTGCCGACGCCGTCGGGCACAGCCGTATAGCGCTCAATATCGTATGGACGCTGATNNCGGGGTTCCTGGTCATGTTCATGCAGGCCGGATTTGCCATGGTGGAAACCGGATTCACACGGGCGAAAAACGTTGCGCATACTATGGGGATGAATTTCCTTGTGTACGCGCTGGGTGTTCTCGGTTTCTGGATCTGCGGGTTCGCGCTGATGTTTGGGGGTGTCGGCGCGGTCGGGTCGCTGGGAGGAACTCCGGGACTCACCAACGAGGTGACGCTGACGCTGTTCGGCAAATCGTTCGGGCTCTTCGGACTCAAGGGTTTCTTCCTGAATAACACCGTGTATGACGTCGGCGTGTACACGCTCTTTCTTTTCCAGATGGTGTTCATGGATACCACGGCGACCATTCCCACCGGTGCCATGGCCGAACGATGGAAATTCGCCTCGTTCTTCATCTACGCGTTCTTCATATCCATGTTTGTGTACCCCATCTACGGCAACTGGGTATGGGGAGGCGGATGGTTGTCGGCGCTTGGCACAAACTTCGGACTGGGGCACGGGCATGTGGATTTTGCAGGTTCATCCGTCGTGCACATGGTCGGAGGAGTTGCCGCCCTTGCGGGGGCGATTGCGCTCGGCCCGCGGCTTGGGAAGTACAACAAGGATGGATCTTCCAATGCCATTCCGGGACACAATATCCCGATGGCGATCGTCGGCACATTTATTCTGGCATTCGGATGGTTCGGATTCAACCCCGGGTCGTCTCTTGCCGGCAACGATCTCCGCATCGCCGTTGTTGCCACGAACACCATGCTGGCCTCAGCCAGCGGCGCCCTCATTGCCACGGTCTATATGTGGCTCAAGTACGGGAAGCCCGATCCCAGCATGATGGCAAACGGCATGCTCGCGGGTCTTGTCGCGATCACGGCCCCCTGCGCTTTCGTCAATGCCCCGATCGCGATATTGATCGGAGGCGTCGCCGGGTTTCTGGTGGTGACCGCGGTGTTTTTCATCGATCAGAAGCTGCATGTCGACGATCCTGTCGGCGCAGTGGCCGTTCACGGCGTCAACGGGTGCTGGGGAGTGCTGTCGCTTGGACTCTTTGCGGATGGGTCGTACGGTGAAGGCTGGAATGGTGTTGCTGGTCCGGTGCGGGGCCTCTTCTATGGCGATCCGGGTCAGTTTGTTGCTGAACTGATTGGCGTCGTTGCCTGCTTTGTGTTCGTCTTCGCGGCCATGTATGGATTCTTCAAAATCACGAACAAATTTGTTCCCATGCGCGTGCCGGCAGCGGATGAATATTCGGGTCTTGATCTCCCTGAAATGGGCATCAAGGGATACGAGGAGATGGCGGAGCCGGGGCGTGACTGATGCATGTCAGCGTCGGGGGCACTTGTGCCGTTCCAACCAAACCTGTGATTTCCGGGTAGTTCGGGTTTGGTTGGAACGAGCCTGCCGCCTGCCTGCCGTGATCAGGGTGAGAGCAACGATCCGATTTCGCTGAGATGCTCTTTGAGGACGAATCCCCGGGTCCCCGCCTCTTGTGCTGCGGTCCGGTAGCCGGGGTCGTCATAATTCGTCAGGATGATGATCTTGGCATCCGGGTGGTTGGCCAGAATGGTCCGTGAGGCTTCAAGACCGTCGACGGGTTCCATCGCGATATCCATGAGTACCCAGTCGGGATGTACCTTCTCATAGAGCTGGATGGCTTCTTCTCCGGTTGCGGCTTCGAAGATCGAGTGGTGGTCCGGGATTCTCTTGTTGACATACCGCCCGATAGATTCGCGCATGCGCGCGTTATCATCGACAATCAGGAGAAGCAACGCGGCCCTCCCAAAAGGTTGGCAAGAAATACGACTGCAAGGTACGGGTGCTGCGGGAAAAAGCAATGAACAGAACTACTCATTTCAGCTTGCGGGAACTACTCATTTTTGAGCGGGACGGCATCAAAAAGCTGTAATTATGGATCTCAGCAGCATCCCAGGTCGCGTCAGGTTCGCAAAGAACACGTGATCGGTTCGCCTTCTATTTGGCGGCTGTCAATGCGTCACCCCTATCACCCTTATACTCATTCAGCTTGACCTTGAGCGCCTCGTTTCTCCTCTCAAGTTCGGCCATCCGCTTGTCGTAGGTCGCGCGAAATGTCCTGCCTGCCCGTAGTTTCTGTCCTTTGATCTTCTGGATACTGGTTTCATTGGCCCTGATCTGATTTTCAGATTTGCTTTTGAGCCTTTGCCATCCGCTGAAGTATTGCTGTTGAATGCGTGTGGGTGGTCCGGTGAAATCCCTTGTCGCGTGTACAGGACTTATTGTGCGGAATGCCACAGAGAGTTTCTGGAGCGATGATGTCATGATCGCTCCTATCATTGATCCCAGAAGCGCAAGGATCAACAGGTTCCTTGTTGGATTGAGCGTATGCATTATATGTGTCCTATCAACATTAACAACATGATTCACAGTCTTAGGCCGCGTACTTTGGGGAAAGTCCATCGGAAATTGTGCTGCGCGCTTCCCAGGAGCGGATCGGAAACTCTTCGTCCCGGTCATCATCGAGGGAAAAGTAGCGGCAGTCGGTGAAATGCGCCGGACCCTCAAGATACCATGGATGGCCGCACTCAGGGCAATGTTCGCCGGAATCCGTGCCAAAACCTGTTGACTCGCGCTCTATTGTCATTGGTGCCTCAGTATCGATCAGCATTGGTTTCCCGTGAACCGTTCTCATGTGGGGTCTTCATTCAGGTGAAGACGACACGAATGACCGCACGGAGCTTACGGAGCTTCTCCGTCCATGGCCATGACAAAGGATAGGCAAGAATCCCGCCTTCCGAAATCGGTCGATGGATTGAATCGGTGGTTAATCCTTTTCGGGGCAGTGGTGTCATTGCTTCCAAGGGCATCACGTCAAGAATGTGCGTTTTCTGCGTACTGGCGTTAAGATCTGACACGGAAGGATTAACTACTCTTTCATCCTTTCCGCTGATATGATGTCCGGGGGCAAAACGCGAGATTCATCCGGTACATAGGGCACATTCGGACTTTGTTGCTCACTGTCTCATGCCGCACCATGCGGTCTGGGGGAGTAATCGGGACTCTCGTGGGATCTCCAGTTTCAGTCGGCGATGTTCAACAGCCCCCAAATTCAATGAAACGCATTATTCTGATCGGTGCCGTTCTAGCCGGAATCTGCGGGATATACCTGACGTATCGGATCGTGTTTGCTCTTCCTGCAGTCCAGACGGGGATGGTAACGCGCGGAAATCTGGTTACGCTCGTCTATGCGACGGCGCGCGTCTCCGCCGACTCACTTGCGACCCTCCGGTCCAAGTCCGGCGGCGTTGTGGTGGACCTCTTGTGCCGCGAAGGCGCGAGGGTCGAACCCGGCGAGTTGATGCTGAGAACGGATCCGGTCGATGCAAAGTTGCACCTGGAGGGGGCCCGGAACGTGCTGGCGACCGCAACGGTGCGATTTGCCGATAACGAGAGAAACCTCAAGCGCCAGCAGGTGCTGTTCGAGGCCCAATCGATCACGCGGGCAGGACGTGATGACGCCCAGCGGGAGTACGATCTCTCCAGGATCGATGTGGAGCGCGAGGGGATCAACGTGGGTCTGGCGGTGCAGAAGCTGCGCGATACAGAGGTTCGTGCGCCGTTTCGCGGGATTGTCATCAGCTCCACCACGCATTCAGGTAATCTCCTTGCGGTGNNCATTTCGTGGAATTGTCATCAGCTCCACTACGCATTCCGGGAACCTCCTTGCTGTGAATGCCGAATGTTTCCAGGTGATGGCCCCGGGATCGCTGACGATCGAAGCCGATGTGGCCGAGCAGGATATTGCCCGCCTCTCGCCGGGACAGAAATGCGTTGTGGCGTTTGATGCGTACCCCCAGCGCCGGTTTTCCGGAATCGTCGTGCGTCTCATTCCCCTCACCGATGAGGCGACAAAAACTTCGCGGGCGGTTCTGCGGCTCGATCAACCTCCGGAGGACCTGACTGTCGGCATGACGGTGACCGTGAATATCATCACGGAGGATCTCCATAACGTCCTGTTGATTCCTCATTCCGCGATTCAGGAGGCGGCCGGCATAAGCCGTGTATTCATGGTCTCCGGCGGGCGCGTGAACGTCGTTCCTATCGAACCTGGCACATCGGATGGGACCGTCACACTCCTCACCGGCCAATCGATGCTCCGCGAGAGCACGATGGTCGTGTTGCAGCCGGGCGCAGGGCTGACAGACGGCATGCGCGTGCGCATCGAATAGCCTGTCATGCGCCAACTCCGCATCATCGTACACATCGCGCTCGCACAGCTCCTGGGCCGGAGGCGGCAGACCCTCCTCGTAACGGCGGGAGTCGCCATCGGTGCGATGGTCATGATCATCACCTTTGCACTCACCAACGGAATCATTGCGAGCATCCAGGAGAAGATCATCAACGTTTCTCCCATGATTACCATCACTGGCGAGCGTATGCCCGGAAAGGAAAGGATCCTCGTCAGCTCGTCGTCCGCTGACAGTGTGGTCATGGCTTCCCGGATCATTCCGGACGAGAAGCGGGAGATCACGCCGTATCCCCGGGTCCTTTCACTTCTTAAAGAAATCATCGAGGTCGATGCTGTTTCGCCGTTTGTCCAAACCAGCGGGGTTCTGCGCAAGGGGAAATCGATTCGGCAGGTATCGCTGAAAGGCGTGGACCCTTTCGGCGAGGGAAAGATCGTCAACCTTGAGAGCAATATCGTGCAGGGATCGCTTGCGGAACTCGGGTTCACGCCCGGCGGCATCATCCTGGGTGACGGGCTGGCCAGAAAACTGAGGGCCCGGTACCATGACATCGTTCGTGTGACCACGGAAAAAGGTGCTGTTTCCTCGATGACCGTTGTCGGGACGTTTGCGAGCGGTTTTTCGGCTGCGGATGACAACACCGGCTATGTCAACCTCGTCCGCGGCCAGGCCATGACCGGACGATCGCGCAACGCGGTCTCCGGAGTCGGGGTTCATGCGATATCGATGGACCATCTCCACACCCTGGCCCGGCAAATTGAGCAGGTCACCGGATACCGCGCGGAGACATGGGATGAAGTGAATGCCAATCTGCTCGACGTGTTTCGGCGCAACAACAATATCACTCTTCTCCTCGTGGTCTTCGTGTTCATTGTCTCCGGTTTCGGGATCGCCAATACGTTCGTGACGATCGTGCTGCAGAAACAGCGGGACATCGCGATCCTGAAGTCGATCGGCTTCAGCGTGCGTTCCATCGGGTCGATCTTTCTGATCCAGGGCGCGGTGATCGGTGTTGCGGGGATGCTCCTGGGGTGTGCCGGGGGATTTGTTCTGACGGAAGTGATCCGCGCACTCCCTCTGTCGTTCGGCGAGAGTGCGGTGATCCGGGGTTCGTCACTTGCCGTTGTGCACACCCTTTCGTCATATCTCATCACCATGGCTTTTTCGCTTGTTGTGAGCATCGGCGCAAGTGTTGCTCCCGCACGCCGGGCCGCCCGGCTGCAACCAGTACAGATCCTGAGGGCGTAGCCGATGACTCTCGCACGCATTCCCCGGCATATCGTCACGATCGCCTTCCGGCAATTGTTCCAGCGGAAACGACAGGCGGCGCTGATCATCTCCGGCATCGGCGTCGCCGTGATGGTGCTGGTGACGGCGTTGTCGTTGATGGACGGGTTGTTGGCCAGTTTCGCCGACAAGATCGTGAATTTCTCCCCGCATATCGTTCTTTCCGGAGAAATCCTGCACCCGGCAGTGCCCGACATGCTGTTGCCCCCCGGAGCGGCAGCGGACCATGTCTTCTTCATCAAGAACACCGAGAGGCAGGATGAGGATGTCGTCAAGAACTATACCATGGTTGTCAATGCCGTGCGAAGCGACAGCCGCATCATCACCGTCTCTCCCATTGTGTACGTCAACACCATTGTCGCGTTTGGGGCCCAGTCTCTCCCGGCGGCGGTTATCGGGGTGCTGCCCGCGGAAGCAGACAAGATCCAGCATTTCAGCGCGAACATGCTCTCGGGACGCTTTGCCGAGCTGGAACGGACTCCGGACGGGGTCATGCTGGGCAGCTCACTTGCCCGGGATCTGACCGCCCGGATGGGAGACCAGATCCAGTGCGTGGGAATTGCAGGCAACCGTTTCACCGTCAATGTCCTTGGGGTGTACTCCACGGGGATGAACGATGTGGACAACAGCGCCTATACGAATATACCTCTTGCGCAGACTGTCGGCGGGTTCGCGCGGGACGAAATTACCGGGCTCCAATTGCGCGTCTCCAATCTGAAGGAAGACGCCCGTGTCGCGGGAGAGATCGCAGAGCTGACAAACCACAGGGCCACCACCTGGGAACAGAATGCTGCCGGCATTCTGGGCATCCTGAACATGATCAGCTCCATTGTGTATATATTGGTGTTCTTTGTGATTGTTGTCGCAGGCTTCGGCGTTGCCAATATCCTGATCACCAACGTGCTTGAAAAATACCGGGACATCGCCATTATGAAGTCTCTGGGATTCCATAGGAACGAGATTACCTTGATTTACCTGCTACAGGGTGTGGCGGTCGCGCTCATCGGTGCAGCGATCGGGTGCCTTCTGGGCTTTGTCATGATCGAGATACTCCGGTCGATCCCCATCACCCCCTCGCAATCCGGCATGATCCGATCGGACCGCCTGCAGATGGGGCTGCGTCCCCTCTATTTCGCCGTGGCATCGGGATTTTCGTTCATCGTCTGCGTGGCTGCGTCCATCGGCCCCTCGCGAAAGGCGGCCCGTGTGAATCCTGTCGAGATCCTCCGGGGGGAACGCTGATGAGCGGCGAAGCCATTATCACATTCGATCACGTTACGCGGGATCTCATACTGCGCTCCGCCGGGACCGACCTTGTCACCCGGATTGTCGACGATGTGTCATTGTCCATCGACAGGGGCGAGTTTGTTGCCATCACCGGACCGAGTGGTTCGGGCAAGACGTCACTGCTCTATTTGATGGGAGGGCTGGATCAGCCCACCTCCGGCACAATTACCCTGGATGGCCACGTTGTCTCCGGGATGAACGAAGAGGAGCTGACGGATTTGCGGAATACGCACATGGGGTTTGTGTACCAGTTCCACTTCCTTCTGCCGGAATTCTCGGCCCTGGAAAACATCATGATGCCCATGCTGGCCCGGGGTCGATTCAGCTTCAAGGAGGCCGAAGAGCGGGCGCGTCAGCTCCTCAAGGAACTTGACATGCAGGGGAAGGAACAGAATAAACCGAACCAACTGTCCGGTGGGCAACAGCAACGTGTGGCCATCGCCCGCGCACTGGCCAACCAGCCGTTACTTCTTCTGGCGGATGAACCGACGGGCAACCTTGATTCAAAGAACTCGGAGAACATTTTCGCACTCTTCACAAACCTGAATGCCCAACGGGGCCAAACCATCGTTGTGGTAACCCATGATGAGCGATTTGCGGCGATGGCAAAGAGGCGGATACGGATCCTTGATGGCCGGGTTGAGAAAGAGGTGGGGAAGTTGAGCTTGCCACCATAATTCGCTATACTGGCGCCACGACACGCGTTCCCGGCGCGGAGAACCCCAAACGATGTCATCACGAAAGAGCATCGACCATGAATGGAGCACGATATAGCATGGCACTGATTATTGCTGCGAGTGTGTTTGCCGGTTGCGGCTCGACATATCAAAACAGGGACATCGTCGGAGAGATGTTTCCACCGGTGAAAGGGAAAAGTCTGGATGGTCTCGAGAAGTCATTGCCGGATGAATTCAAAGGAAGGAAGGTCATACTCATTCTCGGCTACGAACAAAAGACGCAATTCGACGTGGACCGTTGGGGGATCGGATTCTTCACGGCCGACCTGCCGCTTCCCCCCGTATATGAGATACCGACCATTCCCGGCCTGCTGCCGTCTCTGTTCAAAGAATCCATCGACAGCGGAATGCGCGGCGGCATACCGAAGGAGTCGTGGAAAGACGTCATCACCGTGTACGGAAGCGATGGTTCAGTGCTGACGAAATGGACCGGGACGGAGTTTCCGGGGAATTGCCGGGTAATCTTGCTGGATGAGACCGGAAAAGTCCTGTGGATGCACGACAAGGGGTACGGCCTCCCGCCGCTTAAATCGCTCCTGGATGTCCTCAAGTCGAAAGGCAACAACTGAATGGTCGGCGTGGTGTTTGCCCTCACCTTCAGTGAACAGGACCAGTGAAGAACACGCGGGCGTGTGTCAGGCTTGACAAATTGACTTCCATTCGCTAATATCTTCGAGGAACACGTCATCGGGGCGGGGACGTGCGGGGAAATGCAGTGCCGGGACCTCTTTCATCCGATGATTGGGTGAAAGAGGTTTGTCGTTTTGTGGCCCCGCGCAATATTTGCGGTGAATGGAGATTTGGCCATATCCCCCCGACCCTGACCCTAAGTCAGATGCTGCGTTACCCAGTCCACCCTGCGACCAGGCAATAGGATGGTACCAGTCCCTTCGATTTGTCGAGGCACGCCATGGTGACCAAGCCGCTGTACAAGCTGCTGCTCGGTGTGTATCTGACGATTCTGGCGATCTTCACTTTACATAGTGCTTATGGCCAGATGCCCCCTTCATCCCGTCTCCTGGAGAAGATCAGAAGAGGTGAGATCGAAGTCCCTTACTGTTTGAAGAATGCCGACCGCATCAAGAGGGCCGAATACGCATTGTGCCAGCGCATCCCGGCGGCGAGCGGCCGACGGAACACCATGGACGGAAACCGGATGCGGTGGGGCCCTGAATCTCCCATGAAGGGGAAGTGGAACACCCTGGTACTGCTGGTCGATTTCCCAGACAAGCACGGATACGTTCGTCCAGCGTTTTTCGACAGCCTTGTCTTCGGCAACCGCTTTGGCTCGTTCAGAGACTATTATCGTTCCCTGAGCTTCAATGCCCTCGATATTGTCACCGTCAATCCCCCCGGAGCCATCGGCTGGGTGACGGTTCCGCATCCTTACTCCTACTACGTGAACCAGGACCACGGATGGAGTACCAACTACCCGCACAACGTACAAGGACTCGTCGAGGATATTCTGCATGCAGCGGACCCCTCCATCGATTTTTCCAAATACGATAATGACCATGATAGTTACGTAGACGGACTCTTTCTCGTGCATGCAGGATCTGGAGCGGAATACACCGGCAACAATGATGACATGTGGGCAAGTGTGGTGGGCCCTCAGACGCCGCAGGTTCTTGACGGCGTGACGGTGTCGCGATGTGCCCTCGTTCCGGAGTACTACACGAGCGCTGAGGATATGACTGTTGGTGTTTTTGCCCATGAATTCGGACATACGGGTTTCAACCTCCCCGATATGTATGATGTCGATCAAACCTCCGAGGGGCTGGGCCAGTGGAGTCTCATGGGGAGCGGGTCGTGGAATGGTCCGACCCCCGGCGGCGTGCCGGCCCTCCCCGACGCATGGTGTCGCGTTCAAATGGGGTACGCACAACCGATCATTGTCGCGGATGACATAACAGCGGCACCGATACCGTCTGCTTCACAAGATTCGGTCGTGTACAAGCTCCAGAGGCGGGTGAATCCGGGAAGCGAATACTTCCTCGTGGAGAACCGGCAGCAATCCGACTATGACGCGTTTCTCCCAGGGAACGGGCTATTGATCTATCATATCGATGACACGGTGAGTACGATCGACTGGAACGAGTGGTGTCCCGGGAACGAAGCCAACGGACATTACCTTTCTGCGCTCGAGCAGGCGGATGAGGCATGGGAACTGGAGAACAAAGTGAATCGCGGGAATGCCGGCGATCCATTCCCCGGTTCAACGGGCGCTCATTCGTTTTCGGCCTGGACGGCACCCAACAGCAACGACTACGCCGGAGGCGCCACCGGCATTGCCATAACCAATATCGGCAATTCCGCGCCTGTGATGACTGCCGACCTCCACGTGAAGCAGAATAATCCGGCGATTCTGCTGATCACTCCGAATGGTGGAGAACGCTGGCCGCTGGGCTTTCCGGAGGATATTACCTGGGCCTCCTCGTTCGTGACAGCCGTGAAAATTGAATTGAGCACAGATGACGGATCAACCTGGACCACCATTGTTTCGCACGCGCCGGCCGCAATCGGGAAGTATGCCTGGGTGGCGCCTGGTCCTCTCTCCAAGCACGCCAGAGTGAGGATCAGCGATTCCGCGGATGCGTCCGTCTCCGATATGAGTGATGCTGCCTTCGCCCTTAACGCAACCCGTACCCTGGTGGAAGAAGAGCCGAACAACTATGGTGATTACCCTCAATACCTGGCATACGGTGACTCGGTGGACGGGTCCATTGATCCCGAAGGTGATCTGGATTACTACAGCTTCTCCGCCTCATGTGGCGATACCGTAGAGATCTCGGCATACGCGCGCGATAATTCCACCCTGAACGGGATGCTCTGGCTCTACAATGACGCTTGGGCCGCCGTGGCGAACAACGATGACCTCGGTTCCTGGGCTCTCGCGAGAATCGTGTACGTCGCGCCGAAGAGCGGAGTGTACCTCATCCGGTTCTCGGCCAACGACAACTGGAATGCTCTGCGTGCAGGGACGGCGTTGCTTCCTGCTGAAGGGGATCATGCAGGCAGTGGGATCGGCGGATTGCCGCCGATTGGCATCATCGCGCAACAGACGGTCCAACCCAATGCATCGCCGATTCCGCTTCCATCGTCGGGAGGTGACAGGATCGGAGCACTGTCGTCCAGGGGAATGGCAGCCAATACCGGCGCGTATCGCATTTGCGTCAGGAAATTCGTGCCCTCGCCCCCGATGATTTTTTCTTCGATGACGTACGATACATACTCGGATGCCACACAATTTTCCGCGTCAATTTGTCCGAACGGGCGCGCGTGGGTGGCCTTTGAATATGGGAAGTCGACGGCGTACGAGAACGTCGCGACACTACCGTACAATCCCTACAATGGTTTCTATGGCATGGTCGTTTATACTGCGCTCATCAGGAATCTCGCGGCCAATACGACCTATCATTACAGGACGGGTGTCTGGACGGACCGGGACAGCGCGTTGAGTGCAGATGATCTCTTCGTGACCCCTGCCGGGCCATCCGGCTGGGAATTTCAGGCTCGTGCAGCGGGCTATGCTCTCCGATCGTGCAGTTTTGTGAATGCGGCATCCGGCTGTATCGCTGGAACCAGCGGCAAGATTCTCCGCACCGACAATGGCGGCAAGAGCTGGATCTCACAAACGAGCCCGGCATCCGCAACGTTCTATGCTATTGCAATGACGGACGTGCGTACCGCGACGGCGGTTGGTGAGTCCGGCACGATTGTCCATACCACGGACGGGGGAATGCATTGGTCCGCACAGGCAAGCGGGACGCAAGCACAACTGTTCGGCATCTCCTTCGTCAACGCTGATACGGGAACGGTGGTTGGCGACTGGGGTACAATCCTCAAGACAACGGACGGTGGAGCCCATTGGCTCACCCAAAACAGCGGAACCAACAAGGCCCTCTTCGGCGTGTCCTTCACCGGACCTCTCCACGGGGCTGCGGTTGGTGACGTCGGCACAATCCTGAGGACGATCGACGGGGGCGCCCAATGGCTTCCCCAGACGGGTGGAACGGACAAGCCGCTGTATAACGTGGCGTTCGCAGATCCCAACACCGGCATCGCTGTCGGAGGAGGAGGCACCATCCTCAAAACGCTCGACGGCGGGGAGACCTGGAGCACTCAACAGAGCGGGACTGCGCAATGGCTTGAAGGGCTCTCATTTACCGACGTGAACTCAGCAATCGCAACGGGAGGGTCCGGCACGATACTCCGGACCACCAACGGAGGAACAGTCTGGTCGGTCCAGGGCAGCGGCACCTACAACAACATCCTCGGCGTGTCATTCAGTGACAGGCTGAATGGAACAGCGGTCGGAGAATATGGCGTTATCCTGCGGACGGTTTTGCCCGAAGCCGTGGCGCTCACAGAGGCCGGATCGCCGAAGGAATATGCGCTTCTTCAGAATTATCCGAATCCGTTTAATCCCACGACGACCATCCGGTATGCATTGCCGGCGGTCTCACATGTGAAGCTCACCGTGTACGATATCCTCGGGCGTGAAGTCCAAACGCTCGTAAACCAACTGAAACAACCCGGCAGATACGAGGCCGTTTTTGAGGCCGGATGTCTCGCGAGCGGAGTCTATTTCTATCAATTGCAGGCAGGACGCTTTGTGGCGGCGCACAAATTGGTTGTTCTTCGCTAATCCGGCATGCTTGCATGGCAGACTCAAGGCCCGGGATAGGCCCCGGGCCCCTGGCATTACTCTCCCAAGTGATTCAGGTAGTCACGTAGGCGCTGTTTCCCACCCTGTGTGTCCTCCGTTTTCTCCCACGAATGCCGTGATACGCCGCCGGGGGATTAGCTACGCTTTCATCCTTTCAGCTGATTCATCCGGACTTCAAGTCCGGCATACTTCATATGGTTCAACAGAAGAAGGCTCTCCGTTTTCCTGCATCTATGGCAGCGGCGGCCCTCGTTATTGTCAGGTAGTGTGTGAATCCTCACAAGGAGAAGTATGATGAAAGCCATGAAGAACGAGAAGCGAAGCGAGTATGTGACCCGTGACAGCATCCTGATGCTGCTTTCCGATAATGAGAACGGCAGCGTGTCCAATGCAGAGACGGCGCCCCGCCTCTTGGAGGGGGACGAGTACATCGATCTGGATCAGATCCAGCAAGGTGTGCAACGCGCACTAGGGGCAACCCCGCCGATGGGGCAGGTGCTCCCAAGGAAGGCAGTGCACGCGAATACGTGGGGCAAGATCCTCGCGCAGCTGGCGGTGCGCACCGGTGCCGTGACGAACGTCGGAAAATGACGGCTGAAGATACCGGTAACCCGGATTACGCAGAAATGCATCCCAGAATGCAGGCGTCCTGGGATTGATGTCATCCTGGGATCAGGATACGAATAGCGGGAAGTATGCAGAGAGCCTCTTCGTCCGGTGGACGGGGAGGCTTTTGCGTTTACCCGATGTGGGGTGGTCAATTCTAAAGTGTGGTGTTTTTTCCTTGCGTTTCCTAAATTGGAGGATTCTGGAGGCGAGACTATGAGCAATCTGGGCACATATGAAGATGCATTCAGGTCGTTTGACTGGTCGATGGCCTCGAAGGAAATCGGCTATGGCGACAAAGGGATGTTCAACATCGGGTATTACTGCTCGGACCGCATTTGTGAACTTGGCCACGGCCAGAAACTGGCCTTGATTCACGAACGCTTCAGCGGCGAGACCAGAAAATACACCTTCAACGATCTTCGCATTTATAGCAACAACGCGGCACAGTTGTTGACCCGGATCGGGCTGAATGTCGGCGACAGGGTGTGCCTGTTCATGGACCGGATACCCGAGCTCTATTTCGCATTCCTTGGCGTTTTGAAGATGGGGGGTGTGGCACAGCCGCTCTTTTCGGCATTCGGTGAAGAGGCGCTTGAGATGCGGCTTCATGACGCGGGCACGCGGGCGGTATTCACTACCCTCAAGTACGTCGACAGAGTCAGGCACATCCGCCGGAACCTTCCGGAGCTTCAGTGGATTGTCGTGCTCGATGCGGGGGATGCCCGTCTTGAACAAGGGGAAGTGTCTTTTGCCATGGAGAGCGTTCGCGGAAGTGAGGATTTCGTCGTTCATCCGGTCGGTCCCGAGTTCCCATCGGTGCTCCACTATACATCGGGGACGACGGGCAAGCCCAAAGGCGCATTGCATGTGCATTCTTCGATTATTTCCCAATACATCACCACAAGGTGGGTCCTTGACGTTACCCCTGAGGATATCTACTGGTGCACGGCCGATCCCGGCTGGGTGACAGGGACATCATATGGGATCATCGGTCCCTGGTCCATCGGTGTCACTCAGATCATTTACGATGGTCGATTCAGTTCGTCGGCCTGGTACGGCATCATCGAAAAGCACAAAGCCACAATCTGGTACACTGCGCCTACGGCTATTCGTCTCTTGATGCGGGATGGCCTCGACCCTGTCAGGCGTGCGGATCTCTCCACTCTGAGACATCTCGTCAGCGTCGGTGAGCCGCTGAACGCTGAAGCGGTTATCTGGTCCGGAAAAGCGTTTGGCCGTCCGTTTCACGATTCCTTCTGGCAAACGGAAACGGGTTCCATCGTCATTTCAAACTTTCCCGGGATGCCGATCAAGCCGGGATCGATGGGCAAACCCTTCCCGGGTATCGTGGCGGGAGTGGTTGACGAGAAGACGTTGGAGCCGGTCAGGGCGAGCGGTACCGTCGGGTTGATCGCTTTACGACCGGGATGGCCCTCGATGTTCAGGACCTACTGGAACAACACGGCCACCTATGAAGGCAAATTCAAGAATGGATGGTATATCTGCGGGGATAAGGCGAGTGTCGACGGCGATGGATATTTTTGGTTCGTCGGCCGGGACGATGATGTGATAAACACGGGGGGACACCTCGTGGGGCCGTTTGAAATCGAATCGGCATTGCTGGAGCATCCGGCCGTCGCAGAGTCCGCCGCAGTGGGCAAGCCCGACCTCATCAACATGGAGGTGGTCAAAGCGTTCATTGCGCTCAAACCGGGGTACACGCCGAGCGCCGAACTGACGCTCAGCATTATGAACTTTGTCCGGAAAAGACTTTCGTCCATGGCGATGCCGCAGGATATCGAATATGTTGACGCATTGCCAAAGACGCGCAGCGGAAAGATCATGCGGAGGCTTCTCCGGGCAAAAGAGTGGGGGGAGGAAATCGGTGATACTTCGACGATGGATAAAGACTGAGTCCCCAGGCAGATGAAAGAACGCGCATGGAAGCTGTCACCGTTTTCTCCGGGGAAGCAAGTGCCCTGAGTCAGCTGCCTTGAAGTTGGTGCACAGAGCATCGTTCAACCCGCCGCGGGTTGACTCGGCACACAGCCTGTTTCCACGCAAGCCGGGAAATATCTGACTATTCATGGAATATGACCTGAGAGCTTGTGCTGCGCCGACGTTCATGGGCCACATAAACTAATGGTGGAAACAGATACGCTCGGTCAGATGCTGCAAAAATGAGTAGTTGTGCTTATTGCTTTTCCCTTATTTTAGAGGCACTATTTTGCTTGGATAAGTGTGTCTTGTGGCTTCCCCAGCCATCGAGCCGCCGCTCTGGACCCTGATCCAGTTCCTCTGTCGTAGAGCCCACCACGACGCCCCCTTTGGCTCGCAGCATGTGTTTTTCCTTGCCGCTCATTGACGCTTCCGACCTGAATCGATATACGAAACGGTGTGCCGCCGAGTGTTTCTGCGTCGTTCGACACGACGACCCACAGAATTCTCCTCGAACTCCACACATTCGTACTGCATTCTGTTCAACGGAGGGCATTATGAAAGCGCGAATTCGCTGCCTGTGTTTGGCCCTTGCACTGCTTTGTTCATATGGGAGCGCACAATGGGTGATAACCAATGGTCCTCTTGTGGCACGCGGCGAAAAAGACTATCTCATTACATGTCTTGGAGTGAGCGACACAAATCTCCTTGCCGGGATTGGCTATCGAGGCGGCCTCTTTCGTTCTACAAATCGAGGTGACGTCTGGACCGAAGTTACATTGTCAACCCTTTACAAAGCGACTGTCTACGCTATCGCCGTGAATGGCACGGATATTTTTGCCGGGGGGTGGGGCAATCCCTTTCTTTCCACTGATCAAGGCGCGCATTGGACACTCACGGGGAACGGCGCTGAGCTGAACGCCCGCATTAATTCCCTTGCGGTGATCGGCACGAATCTC